>QCWD01000159.1 GCA_013114725.1 Nitrososphaeraceae archaeon
GTATTTTAATTGATTGTTAACAGCTAACAATGGACAATAAGTTAATAAAAAAATTAATAAATGTGATTGTTAAATGATAGTTGTAGGACAATACTAATTTTGATTTCAGACGATGGCAGGGAAAATAAAAATTATATTCATAGCAACAAAGAACATTTAGAGTATTTTAATAGATCTCTTCTTGATGACGGTCAAATAGCATTCATGCAATGGCTAAATTCAGAAGACAGGACATCTGTCAATAATCCATTAATTTTAAAAAAGTATGAGAATACTAAAAGCTGTACAATATATGATAATCCTTTAGATTTGGAGATAAAAGTAAATATGGACGAAGGAATACCAATATGTAAATATTGCAATAGTGATAACTGTGCTCATGTTGGATTTGCTATATCTATAATGCAACTTTATGATCGAAAAGAAATTTTGATTGAAGATACGGAATTACTTGATCTTTTTGAATAACTTAATCTAATATTTGGTTTATTGTTATTTTTTATTTCATCTGACAATTTGTATATAGTTTTTTCTTGTTTTAAAGATAAAAATCACATCCTGATTTATTTTTGAAAGTACTGAAACAAAGATAAAGGAAACAAAGATAAAACTCAAACTAAAATTAAAACAAGATAAAATATATGGTATAATAACTAATGTATCAGTATCAGAATGAATAATTTTATCCTAATATCAAATTTTTAATATGTAATGTGAATTAAACGAAATGAAACTTGGTTTGAAATGTTTAGTTTGACATTCGTATTTACCTGTCGCGTGTTTTTTTATAAAATTATTATTTATTATTCATCTTTATTCTTATCTTTTGCAAAGATACTATTAGGAACTTTCCAACCTAGTTTAATCATATATGGCGAAATAAACGTAGTAATTATAGTCATTGCACCTATCATTGGTAAAATAAATGCACTAGTAACACCGGTATCAATTCCGCCTTTTGCAACAACTAACGCTAACTCTCCTCCTGAAGAGGATAATCCAAATGCTACTTTCATAGAAGTTAATGAATCAAATCCTTGAGATTTTGCTGAAATGAATACAGTAAAAAATTTAGCAAAAATCGAAACTGCGATCAGGATAATTGCAGGAATAATAAATATTGCTATCAACGACATATCCATAAGTGCGCCAACAGATACAAAAAAAATTGCTCCGAACATATCTCTAATTGGAGTTGCCAGTACTCTAGTAACTGTATGAACTTTTGATTCTGCTACAAGCACTCCTGCAAAAAAAGCGCCTGCTGCTACCGATATTCCTATTTGATAAGAGATAAAGGATAGTCCAAATGCGATCCCTAAAACTACTAAAAGCAGAATTTCATGGTGGTTATGTTTACCAATAAAATTAATAAATTTAGGTATAGTTTTCGATCCTATTAATAAGACACCAAAAATAAACGCCAAGGTTATACTAACTGATATTAAAATATCAATAACAGAAAAGTTACCTGACGGTATGCTTATAGATTGCAATACCGCCAACATTGAGACGATTATGATGTCTTCTATTATTACTACTCCCAAAATTATATACGATGCTTTTTCTTTAATTATATCGAGCTCTTCTAAAACTTTCATTATAATAATTGTACTAGTAACGGAAATTGCTAGTGCAACAAATGCTGAATCAAAAAATGAAAAATCCAGTAAGAACACGCCTACAGAGAAACCTATAACAAATGTTCCAAATGCTTCGGACAATGCTATTATTAATGCCTTTCTTCCGATCTGGCGAAGTTTTTCTAGAGGAAATTCCATGCCTACAACAAACAATAAAAAAATTACTCCTATCTCAGCTAATAAATTCAAGACATCTGGATTTAATATTAGACTAAATGGAGGAGTATGCGGACCTATTATAATTCCTGCAATGATATAACCAATAACTAAAGGTTGTTTAAATTTAAAGGAAATAAATGCCATGGTTGATGCAATAATCATTATAACTGAAAAATCTTGAATAATTTGTCCAATTTCAATTCCTCCTACCATGGTAATAAATAATAATAAATAAAGAATATAAGAACTAAATGAATAATTTCAAATGACATGTTTGAATTCTAATTTGATAAATTGGGGCGTTTAACATAGAAAATATTATTCAGATCTAAATACATTTAATATTCAAGTCTCAAATAATAGGATTAGAACTGAATCATCAAATCTTATCCTCTTCAAATAGTTGAGTTTGTACGGATATTTTTTATGAAATATTATTGAGTTCAGGTAAATAATAGAAGACAGTGATAAAAAATAATGAAAAACTTGAGAACATAATAAACAAGTGAAACAATAAAAAATAACTAACTATACCAGTATTTTAGAAAAATTTGCAACACTGCAGTCATACACACCAAATTCCCATAAAGCAACAGAATACATACGTACTTGTTTCTTAATTCAAAATCTGGGTAATATCAAAAATAATAATCACTAGTTATATCATAGACAAAAAAGAAAAAAAGGATCAAAATAAAAGTTGAATGTACATATTTAAAATAGTAAAATTACAAAAAATAGAGACAATCGCAAATAAATGAGAAATCTAACAGGATCTCTAGTAAATGTCAATAAATGTCAAATTTTTTACAAAATAGTTCAACAAAGTTTACTTTGTAAATTAACCCCCTATGAATATATTTAACAACATGAATTTGAAAAATTGGATGATCTTTGCAGTCCTATCTTTTGGGATAGTTGCACTGGTAATGTCCTCATATAACAGTACATTTCAATCTGCATTTATTAAAACATATGCACAGGAAAATGAAGCTGAAGTTGAAGCAAATATTGAACAGGAAAACAAGTGCAAGAAAGATAGTGAATGTGAAAATGAGAATGAGCTTAATAACCAGTTATCAATTACAAATATTACACAGACACAAACAGCAGAATCCCAGACAACTTTAAATGTAATTAAAATAGTAAGATGTGAACTGCTTAATGATAGAGAACAACAGATACCCTGTCCAGGAGGCATAGTTCCAGAAGCCTTCACAATAATAGTTGAAGGAAACAATCCAAGTCCGTCACAATTTCAAGGATCTGAAGAAGGTACTATAGTAACAATAGGTGTAGGAGGATATACTGTAAGTGAAACAGCTGATTCCGAGGGTTTACTTACAGATTTTTCGGGAGATTGTACTCAAACTGGACCACATATAGGTGAGGGAAATATAGCAGAAGGTGAAGAACAAACATGTACTGTCACAAATACGTTTCTAATAGATAGTACGTAACTGAATATGATTGGAAAAAAGTAATATCGTCAATTCTATTGTCATCTTTGCTGATAGGATAAAAAAAGTAGGACTACTAAACAATTTACATACTTTTTTTAATATAATCAATAGACAAATTCTTTCATCCAATCAAAAGATTTTTTATGTATCAAGTCCACAATAATTTCAAAATATGTATTTACAATATTACTTGACATGCAGTTACATAAACGAATCCCATCCCCTCCAT
>QCWD01000160.1 GCA_013114725.1 Nitrososphaeraceae archaeon
CTATGGATTTAGCAGAATTTGCGTTAAAAAAATTAAAAGAACACGGTATTGAAGTTATTTTAAATACCGGAGTAACAGGTGCCACAAAAGATAGTGTAAAGTTAAGTAACAACACCAATATTGAAACTTGTACGATTATCTGGACTGGAGGAATTCGTACTAATACTACAGTATCAGATATTACCTGCGAACATGATAAAATTGGTAGATTAATTGTTGATGAATTCTTACATGTAAAGGGGTATGACAATGTATTTGCAATAGGCGATTGTGCCTCCATTTTGGATTATAATACTGGAAGGCCATACCCGCCCACGGCCCAAAATGCAATAAAACAGGCAAGCGTAGTAGTAAAAAACCTCCATTTGAAAATAAAAAACCAAGATGATACAATAAGAAAAGAAAAATTCAGATACAAAACAAGAGGAATCATGGCATTAATTGGAAAAAGACATGGAGTTGGAATGATTTTTGGATTGAAAATTCAAGGGTTGTTAGCATGGTGGTTTTGGCATACGTACTATATAGGTAGATTACCTTCTTTAGAAAAAAGAATAAGAGTTATAGTAGACTGGACTATAGACCTTATCTTCAAAAAAGATGTTGCACGATTAAAAATTGTTGATAAAAAAAAAAAAGGTCCCCATCATAGTGCACCGTCTTCATTATTTGATTCTAAATGATGCAGTCATTTGTTGAATTGTCGGTAAAAAATCATAGTATTTATTTGGTTGTGTACCAAACGTCAGGACATAAATATTCTCTTTAAATAAAATTATGTAATGATTCATTATCAATTTAATATTCATTTTTTCGGTTCCTGCAAGATATGAATACGTTAGATTAGTTGCATTGTAGATGTTGTCTTGTGTAGTTGAATTGAGTGATATTAACTTGAAGTCAGTATATGTTGTATTAAATTGGTTTAATGCTTTGTTTACATAGCTATCTAATGTAGTATTTGCTGGAAGTGGAATTGAATTTACAATGAAAATTTCCTGAATAAGGTCAGATGGACCCTCAAATGGGGTTATAAATTCAACAGGTAAGTTTAGATCATTTGTCTGATTTACATTTAATCTTTCTGAAACATGCCAATTGCTTGGATATTGAATTGTAAAAACGGTGCTAGACGTATTGTATAATACAAAGTTTTCAGAATTTTCTTGAATTGATATGTTGATAAATACTGCAAAATATAACAGAAAACAGATTAAAGAAATGATGTATCTATTAAAATCTTTCATATGCTGATTAAATAAATTTTTATATATATTGTTACCTCATTTTTTCTAATACAATCTAAAACATTATGAAAGAAGTCATTTAAAATTATGTGCATGTTTGTGTAATTTCTTTAAATTTAATACAAATTAAAATGAGGAAGACTTTTTGTGAATATCTATTTCCGTATACAATATATATTTCCATGTATTAAACAAAACCAGACAAAAGATATACGGCGAATCTGTTAAGTCATGATATTATACTTCTCATTTTTTCCGTCCTTTTGTAAATTAAGTGAAAAAAACAAAATGGAAAATACATTCGAAAATTTAGGTATAAGAAGCGACATTATTAAAGCTCTGAAGGAAAACGGTTATGAAAATCCGTTTCCAATACAAGAAAAGTCAATACCCCTTATTTTAAAAGGTATGGACATAATTGGTCAGGCACACACAGGTACAGGTAAAACTGCAGCGTTTTCTCTCCCAATTTTAACAAAAATCAAACAAAAAGGCCCTATTCAAGCATTGATATTGGTTCCAACAAGAGAGTTAGCAATTCAGGTTACTAATGAATTGAACAAGTTTTCAAAATATATTGGAATAAGAACTGTTTCAATATATGGTGGTCAAAGTATTTCAATACAATTCGATCAATTAAGGAGAGGAATACAAATTGTTGTAGCTACTCCTGGGAGATTAATAGACCACATTAAAAGAGGCTCAATTCAATTAGACGATGTTAAATACGTAGTGCTTGATGAAGCGGATAGAATGTTGGATATGGGATTTATTGATGACATCAAATTCATATTATTTTATGTAAATGAGAACAGACAGACCTGTTTATTTTCAGCAACAATGCCTACAGAGATTTTAAGGTTAGCACAGGAATACATGAACAATTATGAAGAAATCCGACTCAATAAAGAAGAATTGACTTTAGAAGCCATTGAACAATCATATTTAATAATTCGCGAGAATGAAAAATTCAAACATCTTTGTGATTTTATCAAAAAAAGAGAAAAAAATCAACAGACAATTGTTTTTGTATCTACAAAACAAAGGACTGAAAAGATATTACATGAATTAAGGGATGAAGGATTTAGAGCAACAACAATACATGGAGACCTTTCTCAAAAACAGAGAGATAACGCAATATTTAGATTTAGAAAACAGACCGACGACATTCTTGTTGCAACAGACATTGCATCACGTGGAATCGATGTTCCATCAGTAGGGCATGTTATTAATTACGATATTCCAGAAGACCCTATGACATATTTCCACAGAATCGGAAGAACTGCAAGAGCAGGTGCAAAAGGAAAGGCAATTTCTCTTGTTTCCCCGGACAGAATTGATGACTTTACTAGAATAATAAAAAGGACAGAATTTCCGATAAGAAAATTAAATGATGAAATGGGAATAGACGTGCCTGTTGTCACACAACGTCATTACCGAGGAGATTATCGTCAAAGAGGTAGAGGATATGGTACAGGTCAAAGATATGGTAACTCGAATTCAGGCTTTGGCAGGTCAGGTAGCAGGTATGGACAGAATAGAAGTTTTGGAAATAGGAGAAATTTTTCTGAGGCAAGAGAACGAAGTTTTAAGAAAGGTTATGATGAATCGTTTAGTAGATCAGATAATTACCAGAATAAACGATACACCAGAAATAACCAAAGTAATGGATATCAATAAAACATCATTAGAAAAAAGAAATAGAAATAGGTGTAATCGATACTTATTTTTTATTTTTACATTTAATTATTTTTTTGTTGTAAAGTTTTTGATTGTCAATTAATATTATTTTTAAATAATACATATATGTGACTAAAATATAATTTAGTAACAAAAATCTATATTTTTTATATTAATAATATTTTGTTATTTTTTTGAACAAGGATTTTCACATAAGTTTTCAGTATTAGATTCAGTATTAACTTACTCAAGTCAAATATACTATTACAATATAATATAAGATAGAATAATAATGAAAAAATCGGAGAATCTTATGGGCGGATTGATTATATCAATGTCAGTGTTGATTTCAGGAGTCTTTGCTATGGCCACTACCGCAGATTTTGTATACGCAAATAATGGAAATACGGAAACAGAGTTAGATATTGATTTAGAACTAAAACAATTGAATGAATGTCACGATAACACAAGTTGTGAAAATAATTCAGAAACACTGATTGAAAGTCAAAGTGAAAATCCTATAGGAGAAATTAAAGCAGTTATAGATACAGAAGTAAAACAGAAAAATAAGTGTCACGATGAAACCGAATGTGAGAACAATTCGCAAGATGAAGTAAATGCTGGAAATATACAGGTATAATTTTTTTATCTTTATTTTTCTTTATTTTGTAGGTTTAGAATCTTATTATAATTATTAATAAATATTCAGACACAGTCTATTTAAGTGTCTGATCAAAAATTTATCAGAAATAGGTTCTTAATTTAATGTAAGAGATATAGCTGTGGAGTACCTGTTAATTTAACGAAAGATACGTATCTGTGGACGTTCTATTCTAACTATGTTAAAATTTGCCATAAGTAGGACATTCACAATTGTGATAATGTATGGACTGTATCTATATTTTTTGGGTTTAAGATTACGAAACAAAAATAAAGCACTAACCATCTTCAAAGACAAGAAAAGAAGTTACGTGTCCGTCTTAACTGGATACAAAGATTTGGTTTATTAGCTAAAAAATTTACAGAAGGAAAAGAATATCTGCTTTTATCAT
>QCWD01000161.1 GCA_013114725.1 Nitrososphaeraceae archaeon
GATAAAATCAGCCACAGTTTTTCCTACAAATGGACCAGTAAATATTGCTTCAGTCAAATTACCTCTAACCACTTCATTACCCATAGATGTTGTAGACATTTTCCTGATTTTTAGTAAATCTACTACTGGGTCACCGTTTTCACCAGATTTTCCCATATGTACAAATAATCCTGTTGGTTCGCCAGTTCCAGTCAAATTAACTTTGTATTTTAAAATTCCTTGCTTTGATTTGATATCTACATCTCCGCTTGACTGTGTAGATACCGGTGGAACCATTTCTTGACCTGATAGTTTTGCAGACATCTTTGTCTTTACTGCAAACACTTGTTCAGAAATACTAGGAGCCATAATCATAACTAACGCCATGGCTGCTATGATTGCACCTATCAATCCTGTTTCTTTTTTATGTGCCATTAATTAATACTAAATCTTATCATTTATAAAACTATCCCATTTTTACTGAAACAGATAATTGTAAATAGATAAATATAATAATTACTTAATTTTTTATGTTGTTTTGTACTATTTTTCATTAATTAAATTTTTGTAGTCAAAAAAAAATGAAATTCCTGCAAAAAATCATTTAAAATTGGCTAATATTTTATAAAAGTATTTTTTCATCGGACTTGATTGATTGGAATATATATATCCTTTATATGTATATTATAAGGGGTTCTAAAACGACTCAAATTTTAAAAGTAGAAACTCATTCTCATAACATATTTTCAAATTATCATACAAATTCGAATCGAATTCCCTTTGACTGTGGAGTTACTATTGAACAACAACTTGAAAAAGCATATCTTGAAAAAATTAACGTTTTATTCATAACAAATCATAATACACTTGATGGTTATCATCAAATTCTAGAGTTTAAAAAAAATCACTCTAAATATGACAATATTCACGTTTATCCTGCCGAAGAAGTAACCGTTGAGAATGGTGGACATGTTTTAGCCTATGGAATCTATAAGGAAATAAAATCAGGCATGAGTTTACAAGAAACTTTGGATGAAATTAAAAAGCAAAATGCTATTTCATGTGCAGCTCATCCTTTTGCAGTTTCAAACGGAATAAGAGAAGGCGCAAGATATTGTGATCTTATGGAATCTTTTAATAGTAATAATGTTGACCATTATTCAAATATAGTTGCTGATAAGTTTGCTAAAGAACATAATATGATATCGATTGCAGGGAGCGATTCTCATGTGGCTTCTACTATCGGTAGATGTTTTAATAGAGTTGAATCTGATAACAATATTGATTCGCTGATGCATTCTATGCAAAGAGGAAAATTTATTATTCAAAAAACTGATTATGTGAGCGAATCAGAAATGTACGAACACGCTCATTATGTTCTTTCCTCATCACGAGATTCAATTTTGAGTTCCCTGAATGAAAGTCATAAAAAGATTTATCCAATTGTTAAATGGGTACTTGATTCATTTATTTCACATCCTAATTTCAAATTCTGGAATTTATTGGGTTCGTTAGCACTTTATCTATCAAAACGCGCTTCAAAGAAAGTTAACATAAATGGATATAATCCTAAGGTGTTTGAGAATCGATCATGGAAAACCCTGATTTCATTAAGTTTGACTCCATACTAACTCAAAATTTGATTAAATTTGTGTTAAATAATTTTTACAATTTTCTATTTCCTATTTTATTTGTAAATGTTCAGTTATCTCATAGTTAATACGTTCTCTTATCATTTCCCAGCACTCTATTCTGTCAATTAAAATGTCTTGTTGATAAACATCAGATGTCTTCCTAAATTTTTTCTTTAACATTTCAATTCTTTCCCGAATTTTACTATTTAAAGTATCAAATATTTTATATTCATTAATTAACTCTAACATTTCATCAAAGACTTCCATCTGAATTTTATATCCTTTAGTTAGCATCTCATTATTGGAATAACTCAAATTATTATTACATAATTCTCTTCCTTCATTAATCCACTCAATAATTTTATTTATGATATATTCATTCATTTTAGGTACAGTACGGTATAGTACCTAATATACATAAATAGTAAAAAAACTTAATTTCTTGTTAAAATCAATTTAACACAACTTTATCTACAGTTTGATACTAAAAGAAGATGTCTAACGATCAAAGGAATTATTGTATTTATTTTAATAATTATGATTTTATTATCTAATTTAATGAATACACTTTATAGGGCTTTCCAGTTTCTCTATCTATATATTTCCATCCTTCTATATCCTTTAATTCTTGAAATTCTGTTTGTGTTGTAGGGTGCAGTAATCTGTAAACATTTTCTCCAACAGATATTTTGTTTGATTTTGTAATTGACATTATTTTAGCACCTACGTTCATACTATACCCGATTATATCAATTAGAGAACTTTTATCATATCCATACTGAACTACAACATTTTCCCCTTCATCAATTCCTATTTTTACAGATATTTCTGGATAATCGTATTTTGTTAATATTGGATTTATACCATTTTTCAAAACATTTATCATACTTTTTGCACATTGAACTGATTTATCACAAGTTAGATATTTATTAAAACCAGATGGAAAAAAAGCAATAATTGCATCTCCCACATATTTTAATACGTACCCATTGTAACTTTCTACAACAGCAGATAGTTCGTGGGAAAAGGCTCTAATTATTGTCACTAATTTTTCAATGGGTAAAGTCATACTCATGTTGGTGGAGCCTACTAAATCCGCGTACATTACTACTAGAGAAACCTTTGAATTAACATGGTTCAATAGAAATTCTTGACCAATTTTTACTGATGTATTGTATTGATAACGTTCCTTTATCACGTTCCAAAGTCTGTCCTGCCTTTGTAATAACAATGATTGTAGATCTAGCAGTTCGTTTTGTTGTGAATTTCTTGGTCTATCATTTCCCAACATTCTGTTCAGTATCTGTTGACTGTTTTTATCAACTGAATTGTCTCCTTTCTTTTTTATTATTTTTTTTCTCCGATGTCCCTTGGATTCTGATGTAGCTGACACTATTTTGTTGATGTAGTATCTACGATTTAAAATTTTCAAATTTTCTTGAATATTTTTTAAACTAATTTTTTCAGTGTTGAACATATCTAATTCTGGTCAAGCACTAAAGGTGAAAATCTTAATTCTATTTTAAGCCTTGTACAAAATTGTTATAATTAACTATTAGTAATGAAACATTAGCAGTATATATACTGGTTCAAGTGATCTTTACATTGTTCATCATTATTTTTTGAATCTTTTTCAGGTTAGTGATTGTAGTTGGAATATTTTATAAACATGGCAGAAGGATATGTCATCAATGACTTAACGGCTCTGTTAAGATAACTTACCTCACAATTCTATTTTGAGTTTATTATTTTTGATACCGTTGTACATTGATACAAAAAACAATATCCAATTGCAGATGTGGTATAGATCACAATTTTGTCTTTCAATAAAGTGGTAGTAGTCATTAACTCCTTCAATCCTGCT
>QCWD01000162.1 GCA_013114725.1 Nitrososphaeraceae archaeon
ATAGTTGGAACTACAATCACATAAACTAAAAGACCATGCTTTGTGATGGCAAACCACACTTCTTTATTTGACTATAAAACTGTACTATCCATAGAATCTTAATTGTATTCGATAAAAAGGCAAGAACTAGGGAAATTATTCGTCTTCGGAAGTTATTTTTTCCATGTCTTCTGCCACGTCTTCTGCCATTACTTCTTCATCTTTTGGACTAGGAATGTTTTGGGTTATTATACGTCTATTAAAATCCCTTTGATCTTTATGATCATGAAATATCTTTTCAATTGCTTGGTGTCTGGTAAAGCCGTTTTCTCTTAGAATCTCAAACATCTTTTCTATTTCCTTTTTTACAAGACGATCTAATGCATCATACTCGTCCCACTCACTTTTTAGTATGTTTGAACAATCATAGTAACTTTCTGGAATGTCTGGATTTTCTTCAGTCATATCTTTAACATCTCCCTAATACTGCTAATGTTTAAACGCTTCTCATAACAATAACATCTCTACCCATAAGGTTTTTGGCCTGTTTATGATGTTTCTTTGGTATGTTGTTAATCATTAGATAAGGTCCTAACGTTCCTATTGACGAAATAAACTTAATCTCTGATAAAACCATAGTATATTGTATGCTTTTGTATCTTTATATTCTTGTCTTTTATATTTATATGAAAATATCATTTGATATCTTAATTGATATTTCAATATAATAATGCATTGTAGGATATACAATTGATGGAAATGATATGGCCTACCCTTTTTCAGACGAATATATCAAACCTACGGCAGTCTCCTGTAGAATAGGATAGTGTATACAAGATATACTATATCTTACATCATAATCATTTTCAACCTTCTTCACAGTGGTGTATGTGAAATGTCTATATGTCCAATATAGTAGGCAATATTAAAGGTATCTTTCCCGTAATGCGATCCATTAAAAACTAGACTGTAGTAGCAGACAGAAATAAAGTTCCTACGGTGGTTGCAGCTATAACTACCATTCTAGAACAGAGGAAATATGAAGACTATAAACAAATGAAAGACCTGATGATGAATATACATTTGAAAATTTACCTAACGGTTACTTTACTTCTAGAATATAACGTTCATGAAGTGTTGGAAATAGTATCCAAGTAAAGGAATATGTCCTTAGAAGACAATATCATTGAACTCATCCATAAAGGCTAATCTCAACCGTATTTATTTCAGTTATATGATTCACTATAAAATGTGGAATTAATTTGGGTATAAATTGGGATTAATATGGCAAAATAGTTTTTTAACATTAGTATAGATTAGATTTAATGACAAACACAAATAAAACAAATCAGAAAAACAACGTCATTTGGATCTTAGCAATAGGATTTACTACATTGATTTTAACGGTATCTTTGTTGTCTTCAACATCCTCGTTAGTAGTAAATTCTTATGCACAGAATGAAAAAGTACAGAATCTTACTGAAACAAATATTCCAAAGGTTCTTCCTTTGATAAGAGGTTTTGCAGATGGCAATGAAGTATTTTACATCACAACAGAAGTATCGGATAAAACTCTAGCAAATTATCTTTCTAATCTCACTAATTCAAGAGTAGTGTATACTCCGGCGTTAAAATACGCACCAGCACAATCACTTGCTAACATATATGAATTTACCAACGGCGTTAAAGGAAGCGGTCCAGAAGGATTTCAGCCAAATGTTGCAGATTCACAACCCGGAGATAATAATTATTCCCCATTATGGAAGGTCAATCTGGTAACATGGAATAATGACATTACTCCAAGGGAATTAACTTCAGAAGCAGATATACTCAAAGCACTGAAAAATAACGAGTTAACAATTAAACCAACCGATATAATTGTAAACTGTCCTTTTGTACAATGGAAGGATGGCTCTCTAAAAGTTAGAGAAAATAAGACGTTAAATGATGACACTCCATATGGTGGAGGACAAGTTCTTGAAATTGATACTAAAAAAATGCAAGTTACTTTTGTAGCACACCGAGGATTTGCTCCTGATGGTTCCACTATCTACTACATAGCTACTGATGCTTCTATCAAGAAAGTTGCAGACGATTTAGGAGTCATATTTGTCAATAAAACAGGACTAACTCTAAAGTCAGGTTCATCGTCAGATCTCTATGTATTTACAAATGGAATAAAAGGAACAGGTCCAATGGGATTTCAGGCTAGTATTGCATCTACTAATGTAGGCGACGAGGCATATAGTCCACTATGGAGAATTCAAACTGCAGCTTGGAATGATCCTATGCAAGCACCGTTTCTTACCTCACTAAATGAAATAACAGAACACGCTAAACAAGGTCATTTAACAACAGAAATTGCAGGAGTAGTAGTCAATTGTCCATTTGTTGAACCATAAAATTACCTTTCTCTTTTTTTATTAAATGTGATTTAAAGACTTTTTTTCTTAATAGACTTTTTTCTTAATTATTTAATCTATTAACAATAAGCCATATCATCATTTGTGTGTTTTTTATTATATTAATTAATGGTTTTTATATTATCTTTTGATTTATAAAGATACAGATCATTTCATTATAGGAATAATTCAAATTGATAATTTATTTAACGTATTTGGATGGTCAGTATTATTGATTATATACTGATACTCTAAATAATCAATACTAATAATTAGATTATACTTTAGCAAATCGTTAAATCTATAATCTATAATTAATTTCTTGAACTTTAATCTATTATGTCAAATTGGGTAGATTTTGGGTCTAATTTGGGAATATCCTTTTTTATTTAATTATTAAATTGAATATATGGCAGAAATTAATATAGTGATTTCAGCTATCGCAGGAATGGGATCGTTTTTCTCGCCTTGTATATTACCCATTATACCTGCTTTTATTTCTTATTTATCAGGTACAACTTTGCATGAAATTAGTAACATAAATAAAATAAAGACATCAACAGGTAATGAAAATATCAAGACTATCGAAACTACTGGCGATAACAAAAAATCCATATCGTTACAGAGATCTACTCAAATCAATATATTCTTAAATACCGTTTATTTTGTACTAGGATTTTCTCTAGTATTTTCAGTTTTGGGAGTTGCTCTTAACACTGTTTTGATAAATATCGGGACTAGTTTTCAAAACGCTCTTCAAATGATTGGAGGAATTGTGATATTATCCTTTGGGATATTTCTGATATTATCTTTAAAGATAAATAACTTGAACTTTGAAAAAAAGTTAACTAAAATCCCTAAATTTAAAACCAGTTACGTAACTTCATTTGTATTTGGGATTGCATTTGCTGCAGGATGGACTCCATGTGTAGGTCCAATTTTAGGAAGTACTTTTACTTTGGCTGCAACTGCACCTGGAGAAGCATATAATTTACTATTAGCATACTCCTTAGGATTAGGAACTCCTTTCCTGATAACGGCCGCCTTCTTTTCAAAGGCCACCGGTTTGCTAAGAAAGATGGTAAAATACCTGAAATATTTCAATCCCGTAATGGGAACATTCTTAATAATACTTGGGATATTGATATTCACCAATCAGTTAACTATTCTGGGTAATTTCCCACTTGCTAATGAACTCTTAAATCTAGAAAGAGGTATGTGATAAGTGAATAGAGATAATATCAGTGCAATTTTTATGGCAATTGTTGTGGTAACCGTAATAGCTGGATTTGCGGTTTATTTTAATACTCAAGAATCAAATATTTCTAAAAAATTTACTGCTGAATTCATAAATTTAACAGGACCAAATGATAAATATGGAATCGGTATAGACAAATCACAGTTTATAAAAGCAAAAGATTTCATTAAAATTTCTGAATATATCAACACAGAACCCATATCTTTTGATGATCTAAAAGGTAAAGTTGTTCTGGTAGACTTTTGGACTTATAGCTGTATCAATTGTATAAGGACTATCCCACACCTAAATGAATGGTACAATAAATATTCTGATAAAGGATTGGTCATAGTTGGAATTCATACTCCTGAATTTGAATTTGAAAAAAATAGTGACAA
>QCWD01000163.1 GCA_013114725.1 Nitrososphaeraceae archaeon
TATGAGAAATGGTAACACTCTAGAATTGTATAAGCAAGATTGTTTAAAAGGATTAGATATATTTTCAAACAAATATTTTGATATTGTTGTAACGTCTCCTCCATACAATCTTGGAATATCCTATGGTAAATATAATGATAAAATTCCTAGATCGGAATATTTGGAATGGTTTGAAAAGGTTGCTGTTAAAATTAAAGATAAACTAAAAGATAACGGTTCTTTTTTTCTAAATATTGGATCCTCCCCTACCAACCCATGGGGTCCTTTTGAAATTATTACTCAGCTCAGGAAACATTATTCATTACAAAACGTAATACATTGGATAAAATCAATTTATATTGAAAACGAAAGTTACAATGAAAAAATATCACTTAGCGTAGGACATTATAAGCCTATATTGAGTAATAGGTTTCTTAATGATAATCATGAGTATATCTTTCATCTTACAAAATCCGGAAATGTTTCAATAGATCGTTTTGCGATAGGTGTACCATACAAAGATACAAGTAATATCAAAAGATGGAAATCAGGTAACAATAGGATGAGATGTAGAGGTAATACTTGGTTTGTCCCATATAAAACAATCAAAGTCAGAGATAAAGATAGGCCTCATCCCGCAACTTTTCCAATAGATATTGCAGAAAAATGCATAAAATTACATGGAATATCCAAGAATATCAAAGTGTTAGATCCATTCATGGGAATAGGCCATACCAGTATTGCATGTCATAATTTAGGAGCAAACTGTGTTGGATTTGAAATCGATCCGGTTTACTATCAGGCTAACTTAAAAACTCTGGAAGATATTTTGAGCAGAAAAATATCCGATGATTTAAATTGAATGCAGACTGTCCAATACATTTACTGCTACTGTCAAACCATGTTGAAAAACTCGATATCTGGGCAGGTATTTTAGCTGCTTTTCAAATTTTGCTAGTTGACTATTGAAATGCCTGAACCAATTTTAATAGAGTTCTCAAGATGTATTTTATGTTACTAATAAACTTAACTTATAATAATGACTCTCTCCATCCTCTTTTCAAAAATATCAAATCCATTAATGTAATAATAAATAATATTACTAACGGATAGCCTCAAAAGACGAGTCTAAAATATAATAAAATTCAGATACACCCAATAATTTATCTTAAATACAAATTAAAGAGGTAATTATCGATCTCAAATAGTAATTATATATGATTTAAACCAGAGTGATCTCTAGTTCATCATACGCATCTTTTACCGAGAGTTCAACCAATTTGTCTTCAAAAATAAGCAACCAATCTCTAAATCCAATTACAGGCAATTTTCGGACAAATATTTCATCTGTGTTTAATAATCTTGCAAATAAAAAAGCATATTTTGGTATGTTGGTAGCATCATCGTCAATTTTAAATAAACTCTTTTGTAGTTCAATACCGGGTTTTCCTCCCTGAATATTGATCGTAATCTTATCTTGATATCTATTTATTATTTTAGCGGTAACATAACTCTGTCCAATCTCGAACTTTTCGATATTTAACAATACTCTTGATTTAACTGAAGATTTCGTTGATATCTCTCTAAATAATATTTTTGATTCATTATCGTAGAATAAATCTGAGTTCAATTGATAAAAATACAAATCTAGAAATATATATAATGTATTAAAATACAATTTATATTTTATATCAAATACATATAATATCATCATTATATCTAAATAAAATAATTCTAATATGGTTTGATCAAAGATCTGTTCATTGAATAACGAATTTCATGTGGAACCTCACATAAAAGAAAGTAATTACATAAGAGATATCGTATTTGGTTTTGGCGACGGTGTAAACACTTCACTTGGGATCGTAGCTGGTGTTGGAGGGGCAATAATTTCAGCTGATGTGGTAATTTTGGCTGCTTTAATAGGAATGTTTACTGGAGCAAAGGCAATGGCCGTTCAAAATTATCTGGCAGTAAAATCCCAGCGTGAAATTCTGGAATCCGAGATAAAAAGAGAGGAATATGAGATCGAGAATATGCCTGAAAAAGAAAGGTCTGAAATTGAACAGATCTATATTGAAAAGGGATTTGAAGGAGAGGATTTAAAAAAAATAGTCGACAAGATAACGTCGGATAAAACTGTCTGGCTAAAAACAATGTTGACCGAAGAATTGGGACTCAATTTAGATATTCTGGGAAATCCACTAAAAGGGGCTTTAGTAATGTTTGGTTCATTTCTTTTCGGTGGAATCCTACCAATATTACCCTATTTTGCAGTAAAAATAGGATTAATCTCCTCTCCTGTTGCAATAATAATAGCAATAATTACTAGCATAATCTCATCATTTTTGGTTGGTGCATTAAAAGCAAGGATTGCAAAGAAAAATTGGATAAAAGGAGGGATAGAGATGGCCGGACTTGGGACAGGCATTGCATTAATAGGATATGGGATAGGCACAGAGCTTTCAAATGCAGGAATTGTATCCATTCCATCTGTAGAGTAAAAATTTACTGTTACTGAATCCATATTTTATCGGACATTGATATTTAATCCCATCATAAAATAATTTGACACTTTGACATAGTTAAAGCAAAAGTTGGGAATCTCCTTTAACACTAATATATCTACCATAGCAAATTATTTTACTTCCAAAATTTTTATTATACTATGGACAAATTGTAATTATTTTTTTTCACAAGAAATAATTCTATATGAACGGAAAAATAATATAATTAATTGTTTTCTTGACCAAGTTGTAATAACGCTTTTTCAAAGACGAATATTATTTGATATTCTCTTTTGCATGATATTGAAAACTTATATATCTTATTTTTCACAAACCATTCTTGGAGGATATATCCATTTCCTGTATACACTTAAAATTAAATAAAATAAATCTTTACAATAAAACATAATTAATAATTACCATTAAACAGTCAACGCTGTTGATGGTTCCATGACATTTTGATAATATTAGAAAGTATCTGGGTCTCATATATAGCAGAATAAATGAATTTGTAGTTTCCGTATTGTGAGAGTAATTCAGCCCTCCAAAATCTTATCTATTTTTTTCTCTAACTGAAAAATATTATTTAAAAGTATTTGATTATGCTCTTCCAATGATTTTATCTTTTGAAGTATGTCATCTTGTTTTTCAGAATTTTGTTTCTGTCTATTATATATCCACCAACTTATTATGCCACCAATAATTACCCCAGCAAAAATTCCAAGATATGTACTGGAAGAATTGGTCATGTCTGAACAATTTGATGTTATTTCAGGGATGCACCCCCATAATGTAAAAAATTCCATTAGGGTAAAGACTGTAACATAAAATTTTAACGTTGTGAAGATAGAGATAATATAGAAAGTGAGAGTTAGAAAGGAAATAATGGTTGAGATTTAAATTCACATAATGGAATTATAGAATAATCATTTTTTTATACC
>QCWD01000164.1 GCA_013114725.1 Nitrososphaeraceae archaeon
GCGGTAAATGCGGATTCACAGAATTCCATAAAACCAAATAACACAACAATTAGGAAAGTATTGTCTCCGTATTGGTTCTTTTCGATTGGATATGATGTGTTATAGATAACAGGTTTTTAGGTATAATTAATATCCCAAAGTTTTTTGTTGGCAATCCGATCTTGGATCACAGAGAGACTATGTTCTATTCAAATTTTTGTCTTCAAAACTATTAGGATCAAACCTTTTGTTGCTGTCATCAATAAGGATTTTGTCAGGCCGAAAATTATATAGATGTCAGAAATATTTTCGATACCAATGATTTTGTTAATAGACAAAACCGATTATTTGTACCTGCATCGTATTCATTTTCACTATTTTTTAGCAGGTTCAAATAATGAAGAAAGATATACGCCAAGATAGTTTCGGTAGCGTCACCAAGTACGAATCCGTCTAAAAGAGCAGTTACCTTCCCTACGAATGACATATTATTTGATTAATAACTAGAAAGGTCCGTGTCTAATAATTGAATATTTACAATCCTAAATGGAAGATAAAGGCGACTAGGTTTAGTTTGATGCAAAACGGATCACATTGCAAATTTGATGAGTTCTCAATTCTTTTATTACCCAATAAAACAGATTAAATCTATTTAGATCAATTTGCAGGTATTGCCAGGTGATATTTTTTAAATTCTAGCAAGAAGTGTTTTCAAGGGATCAGTCCTTATTTTCTAGCATCAATAGATAAATTTTACCGATAAAAGAAATATTTCGGATTTAAAAGATAAAAATGAAAACAGGTTAAAAATACATTCTATGTCAACATTTGAACTATATCAATATCTAAGATATCAAATTTTAAACAAGTACATGTCCTGCCCAACATTTCAGATACGCTTGTATTCATCGATGATGAATTATCACCAATAAATTGTTTGATAAAGAGTCCTCCATCAGAAATAATAGTCAAGACGAATTTGTTTGTATCTAGGTATTTGGTTCTGATTGAATAAATTTTCTTGATTATTCTGTTTGACTTGTAATCAGTAACTATTTCTTTCTCCTTTAATATTTTCAATTTATTAATGTCGATTTGTGAGATTGGTTCATTGCATTGTACATAAATCCGAATTTTATTTACAAAATGAATTTTACCTTTAGGCAACGCATCAAGAATTTTATCAATGAAAATACAAACTCCTTTCTTCCTAAAGTTTTTTTTATAAGCATAATTTTTATCTGTACAAAACTCTTTATCAGTTTCTGAACGATATCTTTTTTTAGGATTACATATTTCGGCGATAAACGGTCTGCCTTTACCCAATACAAGACTGTCTTTATCTTCTCCGCCTATCCAGAAAATATCAATTTGGTGTTCCTTTTTATCAGAATACATCACTGCCAGTTTCTCTTTTATAATTTGTTCAATCGAATGATAAATTTTACCAACAGAATCTGAATTATACTGAACATGATTTTGTATTTGATTATTTTTTTCACAAATTTTATTTTTCTGATCCAATCCTGAAATTCTTTTAACATATCTGCCTAGTACAAACATTGGCCTTGATTTAACAAACACCTCAAATGAATCATCGTCATAGATTTCTAGATTAATTACTATGTCTGGTTTTTTAAAAACAAGTGGTTTTTTTAGGAGAATACCAATCGCATTTCGCAATCTTTCTAAAAAATCTGTCTTAATATTCTTCTTGCCCCTTATTTTAAATTTAGAACGTACTACATCCTCATTGTCATACATATACGTAGGTAATTTTATTCCGATTAACCAGTTTTTAAAATCAAATTTTTTTATTTTTGAATTTATACTTAAGACCATATACGAAATCTTTGAAAGTAGTCCATGACATATATAACAATTTTTTTTATTGTTTTTTTTTGATGGTGACCTATGATTAACTACAAATTCATTTATTTCGATCTGTCTTGATATGCACATAGGACATATAATAAAAGCATCCAATATTTTATCAATAAATTCAGCACTTTTATCAGTGTTCAAAGATTTTATCAAATATATTTAGCCCATTCCAAAACGTCTAAGAAAGCCTTGCATTTGTCTGCCTTTTGCTTGCTTCATCATTGATTTAGAATTATTATACTGTTTTATTAATTCTTTTACATCATGTTCAGTTATACCCGAACCACGAGCTATTCTTTTTCTCCTCGAATCATTGATTATATCGGGGTTCTTTTTTTCGTAGTTTGTCATGGATTGTATTATAAACCTCCATTTCTCCATCTTGTTTTCCAATACATCAAGTTGGTCTTCCTTTACAAATCCAGAAAGACCAGGAATATTATCAAGCACATTCCTAAATCCCATTTTTCCAACATTTTCCATCTGTGAATAAAAATCTTCAATAGTCATCTTACCACCAAGCAATCTTCTTGCCTGGTCTTCATCAGATTTAATTTCAAGACTTTTAGCCATCTCTAGTAAAGCCTTAATATCACCCATCCCAAGTAACCTGCCAACAAAGCGTGTTGGAGAGAATACCTCTAGATCATCTATCCGTTCTCCAGAGCCGATAAAATAAATTTTTGCTCCTGTTGCAGCAGATGCTGCAAGTGCACCACCGCCTTTTGCGGAACCGTCCAATTTAGTGATAATAATTCCACCTACAGGAGCCACATCATGGAAAGCTTTAGCCTGATTATGAGCTTGTTGTCCCATTGTCCCGTCTATAACAAGCAGTACTAAATCAGGACTGACAATATGATAAATTTCATTCATTTCTTTTAATAAACCAGATTCTTCTTTGTGTCTTCCAGCGGTATCGATAATAATTACATCATAATTATTGGAAGTAAAATGATTCAATCCGTTTTTGACGATTTCTATAGGATCTTTGTTGTTTTCATCTCCATATACATCAACTTTTATCTTTACTGCATTCATTTTTAACTGAGTTAGGGCACCGGGCCTCCAAGTATCAGCTCCAATTATTCCAACTCTATATCCATGTCTAGTTAACCAACGAGCAAATTTAATGGTCGTAGTAGTCTTGCCACTTCCTTGAATACCAAGCATCAAAACAATGTTTTGTTTATTTGGAACAAAAGAAATTTTAGGTTCGTCAGAAATTTCATGTAGATCAATATTTTTGATTTTATCTCCTTGATATCCAAGCATAGAAGCAATTTCACCATAAAGGATCGAAATTATGTGATCCTTTCTAGACAAGCCTTTTGGTGGTTGTTCATTTAAAGAACGTTCTTTTAGATTTTTTGTAATGGATAAAACTAATCTCACATTTACATCAGATTGAAGTAAGGATCTTTGAATATCTTTACACAAGGAATCGATTAATTCTTCATTAATATCTGATGCACTAACTATTTTTTTGAGTGCATTCCTAAGTCCAGTCTTTAAGTTGTCTAACATAGATTTTCACGCAGTTAAATATGTAATAATAGCAGAAATGACCATAAGTGGATTAGTATAATTCCTAAAAAAAAATCACAACTTGTAAAAAATGAACTCATTAAAAGTAAATATTGAAGAGGCCTTACACTAAATTAAATTTTAAAATTCCCAGCCTGTATGAATACCGGGGTGATTGTATATAGGCTGGAAGTAGAACTTATGAGGTTGGAATTTGTGGTCCTTGCTCGTTATAATACATTATGCAACATACTATAAAACGGTTAATTCAATTCTCAATCCCCCTTTACTGTCTTATTACCGGCAGTTTACACACTGATTAAATCATCTTTTAACTAGCTTGCAAAAAAGTTTTTACACTTTATAAGTATCAGAAATATTCGTTTCAAACATGAAAAGATCTTTACTCTTTCCGGTATTATCCGTAACTCTACTAGCATCAACACTGTCTTTTTCTACAACCACGATGAATACTGCAGTATTCGCGGTTGAAAATCAGACAGGAATGGTGAATGAGGCCGAGGTAAAAGCAGACATCGCGCAAGAAAATAAATGCAAGATACCAAATGTGAGAATGAGAATGAGCTTAATAACCAATTAACAATCACAAATATTACTCAGTCCCAAGAAGTACAACCAGAAACTACATTAAATGTAATCAAGACCTTTACTTGTCAATTAAATGGTAACACACAGAACTGTGAAAATTTGGATGTAGGGCTAGAATTCTTTGTTTTTACAGTAACTGGAAACAATCCATCTTTTTCATAATTTACTGCTTCAGAAGGAACTTTAGTAACAATTGGATCTGGAGACTTCAATAAGTGAGTCGATTGACATTCCACCAAATTATGCATTTGGTGTTTCAGTTGGAGTAACCTTTTCAGGAGATTGCGAACAGGATGGTCAGTTTGACGGTAAAGGAATAATTACAGATGGTCAGGAACAAACATGTAATACCAACAATGAAGTGACAATACGTGATTAAAAATTATGAACATAATCAATAACCGAATTAGTTAAGTCACTCAATCAACTTTTTTATCTTTATATACAAAATATGTAACTTTTTAAAGTACAAAAACTTTGAAAATTCTTTGTATAGAGTTTTACAAATCCTATATAATTTTTTTGAATCTGGTTTATAGACAGATGTGCAGAAAAAAACTTTTGGCGATGGTACAAAAGAAAGGAAATGTCTCCTATCCTACTGGTTATCCAAACTTTTATTCCATAAACTTTGCTTTTTTTCTCTATAATATTTCAGAAATGTTATGTCTAAAAATACTTATTAACAATTTCTATATACTTTTTTTACCTTTTAGCTCATTAGATAAAAATGTCTAAACCAAGCATATTTGCAGTATTTGGAATACTGTTTCTGTCTTCCATCCTTTTAGGAAGTGGAACGTTTCTATCAAACCAAACATCAATATTGACTCAGGAAAACGAGGCAGAAGTAGAAAAAGATATTGAACAGGAAAATAAATGCAAGAACTACTACACAGGCTCAAGAAGAACAACCTATAACCTCACCATGTGAAGATTGCTTTACAACAACCTTTTCAAATCAAACACCGCAAGATAACTTTCTGACC
>QCWD01000165.1 GCA_013114725.1 Nitrososphaeraceae archaeon
TCTTACAAAAATTATGCTAAACAAAAAAATAATATTTATTAATCAACCAGATGTCTATAATATTATAATGGATTTTAGTAAACTATGTCAGGACATACTTGCTTTAGATTCTAAAGTACGATATGCTGGAGTATGCGATGACAGTGGTGAAATCAAATACGGTGGACAGAGAGAAGGTGTTATCAATTTACTTTCTGAAGAGGAGACAAAACATTCTAACCTACAAGCACTGGCAAGATGGGGACTAAGAAATTCATTGGCCCCAAAAATCGGACAGGGAAGGTATGCCATGGCAGAATATGAAAAAATAAAGAGGATTACTATACCTTTAGGAAATGATCATTTATTGTTAATAACCACGGAGGTTGATGCTGACCACATGAATATAATAAATGAAGCACTAAATATTATTAAATCTAATTAGTCTTTATTTTTTTTAATTTATAAAAAAATTATTTTTTTGAATTATATTTTAGGTTTAGGCTCCGACACCGTAAATTGCTCCAGTAAAGTATCCTTTTATTCTGGTAACATTTTCAAGGTCTGAAAAATCTTTCAGCAGCTCCAAATTCAATATATGGTTAGTTACAAAATGTCTTCCATTATCATGTATTGACGGCATCATACCCGTTTTTTCAACAATATACGTTTTAATGAAATCTTTTTTTGAGGAGTCATTTGTCCACATCTGAACAAGATAAAGTGTTGGTTCTTCTCTTTTTTCTTGCTCTCGCGTTAATAAATCATTTAACAGTGCTGGGTCTACCTTTGAGAAATATGTTTTATATAGTGTTTGAAGTCCTTGGAAAACCCTTCTTACCTCTTTTAACTCATTCATAACTGTGCATATATAGACAAAGCATATTATAAGAGGTTTTCTGAAAGTATGGTAGTATTTTAATACCTTTTTTTGACCAATCTATTTATTTTAAATCTTGATTTTTTCTAGATGTTATCTTGTCAAAATACTATTGTCATTCTTTTCTTATTTTAATTATTTTGTTTCTTGATTTCATGCCGCTGACTATTACTATATCTTTATAAAAAATGTTAAAGTGCTTTGCAAGTTTCTTTATTATCTCTCTATTAGCATCGCCATTTTCCGGTCTTGATTTTATCGAGATATCAATATTGTTATTATCATCTATTTTTAGATAGTTGTTATTATCAAATTTAACATGAAGATTGTAATACTCTTCTTTGTTTTTCACTATATTTTCATATTTCATTGCCTGTCGTATTAATTATATCATTACAATAATTGATAAATTGACGATATACGTTACAAGGAAGAAACGGCATAGACTTATATAAGTAAAATTTCCTTCCGGTATCTAATTAATAGTTGATTTTTTATGGCAAAGGGAGCTAGAAGAGGCGGTAGAGTAAGAGACAAGTGGAAGGATAAACAATGGATAGTAGTTAATTCACCTCCAGCATTTGGTGGAAATCCAGTCAATTATCTTCCAATAACCGATGTAAAAGGTGCCGAAGGAAGAATAATTGAGAACACATTATGGGATTTTTATAAAGGCGAGCCAACCCAACATCAGACTAAAGTATACTTACAGATAGTCAATATAATGGGAAATAATGCCAAGACCATTTTCAAGGGCCATGAGTATGCCAAAGATTTTCTAAGAAGCTTGGTAAGACGCGGAAGTTCCATGGTAAATCTTGTTAAAGATTATAAAACAAGCGAGGGATATGTATTTCGTGTTGCCATTGTAGCGTTTAGTCAGAGACGTCTAAACACATCAAAGAAACATGAAGTAAGATTATTGATAGACAGATTCCTTTCAGAAAAAATACCCCGCCTTAATGTTGACCAATTCGTCCAAGAATCCACTTCTGGTAATTTATCTAAAGAATTATTAGCCGAATCTAAAAAAATAGGTTTTATTCGTCACTTGGGAATAAAGAAAACAAAGTTAATCTACAGTCCTAAAATTATTGAAAATCAGATAATACAGAAAACCGAAGATATCGTAGACGACGAGGAAGTTATTGATAAAAATGAGGGACTGACCGAATCTGGAACAACGGAAACAACCACTGAAAATGCGGACGAGGAAATTGAAAAAACCCTCGAAACAAAAACAGAAATCGAAACTGAAACTGATGCAGACGAAGATAAAACTGAAACATAATCTTTTTCAAATTTTTACTATTTATTTTAATCTTCGGCCTAGTCTTTTAAATGAAATTTGTAAATGCAGAAATAAATATTATAGTACATGCAACCGAAGATGAAAACATAATTATAAAATCGCTTAAAGATGTTTTATCTCTAGATACTGAAAAAATAGAGATAATTAATTCTGAAGGACACTGGGGAAATAAGATATTGTTAATGAAATTACAGGTTTTTGGTACTAATGCTTCTGACCTTCTAAAAACAATATTTTTGGGCCTTAATTATTTTGATAGAGAAGCAATATCAAACACACATGATTTTGTAGATGATAAAGGGTATCTGTATCTACGATTGGATAAACAAAAGTTGTGTAAAAAGAAAATCAGACTTGGTACTACTGATTCTATCCGATTAAAGTTCAAACCTGTGCAAAAATTCAAAAATGTTGACATTTTAGATGAATACCGGAGGTTTTTTCTATCAATAGAATAGACCTGTGTCTGCAATACGATCAAAAGAATATGGATGACATTTTAAAATTTGCTTTTAAAATTGGTTATGATGCGGTAGGAATTCAGGTTTCAGATTATTCACAATTTCAATATATAGATTTTATAAAAAAAAATCACGATAAAATTTTTTTAAGGTTGAAACAAAAACCAACAGAAAAAATATACAATAACTATATTTTAGTTACTGAAGATATTGACGAGATAGTAAAAAGTCCGTCAAAATTTGATGTTTTTGTTTTAAAAGATTTTCACAATTACAGGATGTATATTGAAAAAATTAAACGATTAAACAGAAAAATTGGACTTGAAATTCAATTTTCAGATTTACGCGGTCTAAACAGTTTTGAGATCGCAAAATTTTTTAAATATTTAAAAATAATTTTTAAATTTTGTGTACTTTCGTCAAACACTTTTATAATTTCTAGCGGTTCAAAATCGATTGCGGAGATGATATCTCCAAGGATAATTGATGCTTTGTTAAAGTTTTGTTCTATTAGCCCAGAAAAATATTGGTACGCATTTAATTCGTGGTTTATTTTAAAAAATAGGGTCTATTCTTATGCTTAAAAGATATGAAAAACGTCGATACATCTGCATCATAATACAAGACAATAATAACTACACAGACTTGGGATATCTGTTTACACAAATTAGAAAATTTGCATCCGAATTATTTGGAACGATCTCAATTGAGCAGGCATTTCTGAAATCTATTAGTATCAAAACAGACAAAAATGTTTT
>QCWD01000012.1 GCA_013114725.1 Nitrososphaeraceae archaeon
TGATATTATTATCAATCTATAAAATAACTATCTGATCTAGTACACATATACAATTGGATATCGTTCTATGTTTCAATGTATAATGATATACAAAAGGATAAATTCAGTTTGAACACAGTGGGGAAAGAAATCACCTTAACTTAAGAGCCAAAAAAGTATTAAATTGCAAATACAGTCTCGTTATGATTTAATATGTCAACCCAGAATCACATATTCCTCTATCTGTACAATATGATAAACATCCATCAACAATACAAACATTTGTGAAAGAAACCGGATAAACGTTACACAAACCGTCGTTATTTTGAGACAAATAACTAAAAGGTTTGAAAATAATCGAATCAGGATACTTGAGGTTGTCTGGTATTCCATATAACAAATCTGAAATTTTAGTCTTAAATCGAATTTCATAAGGATTTATAGACCCGATATTCCACCATTCAATACCTGTGAAAGCACGGTAACCAAAATAAGAAAAATCATATTTATCCAGGTCTAATTCATATTGTTCTTTCTTTTTGTTCGTCAGGTCTAGCAGATGAAATCCAATTTTTTTTTCTCGTTTATTAAAGATTATAAATCTTCGATATGAGTTAGATATGTTAGGCAAAATTTTTTTAAAACGATATTGATTAATACCATTAAAAATAGCTTCAAAATAATTTTGATCGTCAAATTGACATATCAAGTTAAGTTCAGATGGGATACCATCTTTATTAAATAATTCTAATAAATATAGAAACCATGATTTGTTTGGGATTCTGTTACCAAAGTCATGAACCAATGTTATAGTGTCTGAAATTGCAATGACCGGCTCTTTCAATAAATTATTAGATGTACTAAAATTACAAAATGATCCTACCCAATAATGTCCTTTTAACAAGTTTTATATTCTCCCGTATCTACACATAATATGCAATTTATCTTTCTGACAAAATCACGTGTTCTAAAATAGTCTTAATAATATTAAAATTTAAAATAGCATTTGTGACATATGTTTTTTCCATAAATTACACCCCTATTCTCGCATGAATTACAAACTTGGTCAAAATCAACAGTATTGTCTAATGATTTTGTCTTTTGTAAACAACTTCCGCAGATAGGAGCTTCTAATTTATGATTTGAAATAAATCCATTTCCACATTGCAAACAACGTAATCCATAAACTTTACCTTTGGGTTTCCATTGTTTAAAAAAGTTTTTCAAATTATTTTAAATTTTGGTTTAGGTAATTTAACTGTTATATAGATGATAAAATCAGTTATAGTAATATACCAAACATCAGTATGTCAAAATTTCACAAAAATAAAAATATGTTATCAAAATTTCATGTTTATCGCAAACTTTCTAGATCTTTATCGTTTCTATAATAATTTGGATCCAATCTAAATCCTTTCGGTACGTCAAAAGGAATATCAACTAATTTTAAATGATAATCCAATTCTCGTTTCTTTAGTTTTTCTTTAAACCATAATACAAATTGCTCCTCAATTGTGTTTCCTTCATAATTTGTCATTTCAGGATAAAAATCAAATAGAGCGAGAACAAAATCAGTTTCTAAATAGATTTGAAAAAAATCCCATCCCATTGAATTTCCAGTAGACGATACTTCGTGTTTAAAATTTTTGCCTATAATTTCTTCAAAACTTTCTAATATACCAACAATCTTTGTTCGTTCACTCTCAAAGTTGATGCAAGAACCTGATATCACAATAGTAGGACCTCGCTTTACAAGTTTACGCACAAGTAAAAAATAGTAATTAGGATATAAAAACAATTCTTGTCTGATGTATTTAGAATATAACTTTTACAGTTATAGTTTCGAACAACAGCAATTTTGAATGATGTAAATTCGTTAAATTTTTAAAATTTTTAATTCGGAGTCATTGAGTAAATTCAGTATTTGAGACCTCTCAGGACCGAGGCCTTTATTATCAACTATTGCATATGTGATTTTTTCAACGCTCTTTTGAATCATTTGTTCGATCATATTCCTATCCAATGATTTTAGATAATATTTTGAAATAATGGAAGCGAAACAAAATTCTCCAGAATCAAATAATATCTTGTTGAACTTTGATGCATAATGATTTCCACCAATCCCTATCGCTATTTTTTTACATGGTACAACCTTACCTCTATTTAATGAAATAATTGTATCTAAAATAGTATTACATATTATTGATGCAGCATGCTGGTCAGTCCATTGTTGTTCATCTGATCCAAGCTCAATGAAAATCACCGGTTTTTTAATTGATGTTGGTCCATGATGAGTTGACTCCATTCCTATATCGAAGTTACTTAATAGATTTTTATGTTTCATCAAATTAGCTAAATACAATTTTTGCAGCGATGGATATGCTATTCCCAATTCTTTTTCTTTTCCTCCGTAAAAATTCTTTTCAAAGTTACCGGTAAAATGGCAGGTTAGAGCAGGGAACTTTTCTTTAGAACTATGCTTTGATAAAAAAATAAATGCCTTTGCATTTGGACAATAATCTTCTAGATCGTCGAACCAAAGAGAGTTTTTATTCGATACAAATAGCCTGATTTCAGGATATTCTGGATTCTCATAAATAGAATTGAAATTGAATTTAAATCCATTTTTTGTCAAATTAGATATCATTGTTTCACTAGCTTTATCTATTTCAGAGCCTACAAGGTAATAATACAAATCTTGTTTCATATTTTCAAATTATTAACAATATTTAAATATTTAATTACTATAATTAGATCTGCAAAAATGAGCTTTAAAATAAATGATGTAATCTAGACCCATTTTGAAACCAATATCAGGTTCCCACATCCAACTCTATTAGCAATAGTAATTAGCGCAGCAAAATCTGCAATCACTGTAGGTGTACTATACATGGCTGATAGTGGCTGTATGTTTGGAATCGAAAATGCTGAAGTTTAAACCTCGAACCAATTAAATTTTTAGAGATATTGTTTTCCTACTTATTTGTAGTGGAATATTTCCAGTAAACATAATTATTTATCATGAAAAAAGAAAAATCAACAAGATAATTTTTCCAAAACATTTAACATCTTCATGAAGATAAATTAGTCATGAATGAAATACAGAATGTGGAAAATGAGCGTCATAGTGCAAATAGCAGCTTTGATAATCACAATGATGAAAATTCAAGAAAATTATTAACCTTATCAAATATCAAATATCTAGTTGAAGGTCTTGACGTTCTTCTCCAAACAAATCTAGATGGTGAAAAAAGGAGAAAGGTGATAGAATTAAGAGATATGCTTGTTGAATCTACGACATCGTTATTTTCAGACTTTTCATAGGTTGTGATAATAAATGACTGAAAAAAGTATCAAATTAAATCCCTTTGGATTGCTTTACCAAATCCCTCAAATGGGCCAACGATCTTACCTGTCCTCCGTTTACCTTTTTATAAAGATTCCAGAATATTTCTCTGTTAATATCATTTCTACTTTTCATGACTTTAAGTCGATACCTCATTGCTCTGATTTTTTTAACATAAGTTTCTTTTTTCCCCATGCGAACGGTTTTTTTGCCTTGTTTCGATCCCATACCGGTACCGTGTTTTTTATGCGTTGATGCTTTTTCCTTCGCACGAGACCTAGAAGTTCCCTTTACTTTTGAAGTCCATATGGAACCATTCTTTATCAGTTTTCTTATATCTTCACGAGTAATAGAATCGGCAATATCGTCTAATTTGTCAGGTTCAAAATGAATCCTATTTGCACCGACTCCCAGCATGCGTGAAACTAATTCACGTTTTTTCTTTAAATTAACTACCATTAATTACTTCTCCCCCTTTTTAATCTCATTATTTGATTCTATCAATTTTTTATCTATAGATTTTTTCGTTTCAGTCTTTTTTATACCAGGATTTATAACTTTTAATCCTAGTTCTTTGGCTTTATTAAGAATATCGGTTCTTTTTCGAGTACCTACAGTATGTGCAATTCGAATTGCATCCTTTGTATTATCGAAAATACCTAAATCCTTTGGATTATGAACTATATTATCAGTATATCCAGATGGATGCAATCCACGTGAATTTCTTGGTCCACCATAGCCTATTTTTACAAGCTCAGGAACCCCTGAAAATTGTCGCCTCATCTTGTTATCCTTTCCTTTAGGTCTACGCCAATTTTCAGCAAGTCTGTCATATCGCCAGCTTTCTTGTCGAATGAATTTTGGACGCTTATTTGAAATCTTTTTTCTAGTTGATAACAAATCTTGATTTATAACCATTATAGTTGACCTGAATATCTACATCAGATTGGTTTTTAAATAAATATCTTTCTAAATCACAATCCCAAAGAATAATAAATACAATAAGAGTTATTAGAACTATGAAAAAATTTGAGTTACCACCTTTGCCATATGCATATGATGCATTAGAACCGCATATATCAAAAGAAATAATGACTTTACATCATGACAAACATCACCTAGCATACGTTAATGGTGCCAATGCAGCATTAGAAAAATTAGAAAAGGCGCGTGCCAATAACTTTCAAGGTACAGATACAAAGGCAATCGAAAGAGACCTTTCATTTCATTATGCAGGTCATGTTTTACACTCCATTTTCTGGCCGAACATGAAACAGAATGGTGGTGGGACTCCTGGAGGAAAGCTTGCTGAGAAAATAAATGTAGATTTTGGCAGTCTTGAATCATTCAAATTACAGTTTACAGAAGTGGCAAAAACTGTTGAGGGAATTGGCTGGTCGATTCTTTGTTATGACCCGTTACTCGATCAATTGATGACTTTTGGAGTCGAAAAACACAATCTTTTACTTGGTCCAGGAACTACACCGATACTTGTATGCGATGTATGGGAACATGCATATTATCTGCAGTACAAAAATGATAAAGCAAGTTATGTAAATGCTTGGTGGAACGTTGTAAACTGGGACGATGTTACCCAAAGGTTTGAAACTTGTTCAAACAACTAAAATTCATTTTTAATTACATTTCATTATTATTCAATATAAAATCATTATATAGATTTTTGTGATTGGTATATTAAATATAGATAAAATAATTGTTATGAAAATGAAATAGCCAAAAAGTAATATTTAATTTCCTATTTATCATATACTTAATTATAAACAAATTCGCCTCGATATGATAATATGTTTATGATGACCTTTATCTGAAAGGTAAATAAAAAAGTGATTTTTAAATAGATATAATTCTTATTTGACAAGATCAGTTTTTTTAATACTTTTTTTAAACAACTCCTTTGCAGTTTTGTATGCTTAATTTTTGGATGTGGTATTTTTATCAAGATTTCAATAACTACAATTAAATCCGGTCCGGTCCGGGTTTAGAAAAATAGGATTTTGCATCAACAGTATATATTTTTTTGTTTTTGTATGCTTTTAACGATCCAAACGGATAAATTTTGCTGATAAATTTTTTTTAATTCTCTTTCTGTTGTAGTAAGATTAAAACCACGTGGCATAAAAATTATTACATCTGGATCAATTTCTTTTATTTCTGATAATAACAATCGTCTTAACTTTTCTCCGTGCTGACTAATTAAATTTTTTCCACCAGCGATTTCTATCATATCAGGAATCCAATGTCCTACAGTATAAAATGGATCAATCCATTCGATGCTTAAAACATTAGGTTTGATATCGATATTATAATTATCTAACAACTTTGAGATATGTTTAATGCTGATGTTACAAGATTTAATTAATATATCAGCTTGCTTTTATTTCCCGACTTTTGCGACTATTTTTTTGACATCTGATTAAATATTCTTTTAAATTTTGGTGGGGCTCAGAATTAGTATTCCTGGTTCATAATTTAATATATCATTGTTTTTTTTTTTGGCATCTCTTTCTATTGGAGAACAAACGTCACAAATTCCCTGTAATATAATCAAGTCCGTATTAGATTTTTGAATCAATTTTTTATTAATCGCATACATATCTTTACATGAAATTGGTTGTTCTCTAATTTTCTCATCTATTTGTTTACTAGTATATAGGGATATTTTCACCACAGGTTGTATTATACGCGGTTTTTTATTGGGTTTTTGGGATTTCAAATGTATGTGATATTCTGACGATTTTATCCCACGAATTGATTTATATAATGTTTTAGCACTTCGTAAAAATGATATGATATGTTTACGGATCATTAGGTTCGTATTGATATGTTGATATAAAATATTTTATACCAAATTTATGAATTTGAGATAATTAATATTAATCTAACCCACATTCATATGCATATTGTATTATCGATATTTTTTTGTGATATCAATATTATTTATAATCTTGATCTTTTTTGTACTCGAGTCTTTAATTTTTCTTAATGCGTCTAGACAAGCAGAAATATATAGTCAAACAGAACAGGTTCAACAAAAAAGTAATGATTGGCAAATTTATTATAACCAACAGTATGGATTTCAAATGGTATATCCAAATAACTGGTCTGCTGTGCAATTTGATACCTTTTATTCGGAATTAAATAAAAATACAATTGTAACATTTGTATCTCCTATTGAAAATCTAGGTGATGAATTTTCAGAATACCTTTCCATTAAAAAAATCAAGAAAGAAGAATTAGAATTTAAGAAGACAAGAAATGATCTCACTTTTAAATATACGAATTACTTGAATCAAACTTTATCAAATTTTAATTCTTACAAAATTTATGATAATATATCTATAAGTGACTTATTAAACAATATTTCCAACATCGAAAATAGTTATCCGTATGTAATTATCTATGATTTTATTGCCAGTCCCCCACTAATAAATAAAAAAATGGAAATTTTATTATTCTATGATGATAGCATTTACATCTTTGAATATGGTTCAAGTAAAGAGAAATTTGAAAAATATCTGAACACGATCAATAAAATAATTTCTTCGTTTAATAAAATAACATGAACGTTATTTTTAATATTTAACTGCAGACAATTATTTGATAAACCGATATATTGGATATTTAGTCTTATAGATTCTGAATTTAAAGCAGATTCATTTATGTTTATATAATATCATGGGCGGCATTATTGAAGATATTTTAATGCCAAAAAAGGTATTGAAAGGTAGATCTAAAAATTATGTTAAAGATACTTCAATATAGACATTTTCGGGAATTCGTAATCTCATCAACTGTCGTATAGATTTGTCATCGGCTCCCAAGTCTATTATACGTCGATGAATCCTAAGCTCATAACGATCATATGTATTTGTTCCCTGTCCACATGGCGATTTTCTCGTAACTACCTTCATTTTCTTGGTTGGTAGAGGATATGGTCCCTTGAACTTTATACCATTTTTTTCACCAATATCCTTAATTTCAGTACAAACTCCTTCCAGCATGGAAAGATTTGTACTAGTGAGTTTTATCCTAGCTTCTTGTGGCATTTATAAAGTCACTTTATATTTTATTTCTTTGGCTCGTACTTTTCAGTAATAGCTTTTACCACACCAGCAGCTATTGTGGTACCCATATCCCTCAAAGCAAATCGACCTATTTCGGGGAATTCTTTGAATGTTTCAATAGCAAGTGGTCTTACTGGTTTTATTCTTACAATAGCAGCATCTCCAGTTTTCAAGAATTTTGGCTTTTCTTCTACCGTCCCTCCAGTTTTTGGATCTATTTTTGCGACAAATTCAGATATAGTAGCAGCGACCTGACTTGTATGTGCATGTAAAACTGGAGTGTATCCAGGAGCCATTGCAGTTGGATGATGGATAACAATTATTTGTGCCTCAAACTCCTTTGCCACTGCGGGCGGATTGTCTACATGACCTATTATATCACCACGTTTAATAGATTTTTTATCTACACCTCTCAAATTGAATCCGATATTATCACCTGCTTCAGCGGATTCCATTTGTGTATGATGTGTTTCAATTGATTTAACCTCGCCTGTTACCCCAGATGGCATAACTATAACCTTATCGTTAGCCTTAACCACACCTGTTTCTACTCTTCCAACAGGTACAGTTCCTACTCCAGTAATAGTATAAACATCTTGAATTGGAATTCTAAGTGGCTTCCCGATAGGTTTTTCTGGCGCATCGAATAAATCGAGTACCTCTGCAAGTGTTGGTCCTTTATACCAAGGCATATTTTCTGATCTTTTTACAAGATTGTCTCCTTTCCATCCAGATACCGGAACAAAATTAACTTTAGCAGTATTGTATCCTACCATTTTGAGCATCTTTTCGACAATTGCTTTAACTTCGTTATATCTTTCTTCTTTATAACCGGAATCATCCATTTTGTTTAATGCAACAACGATTTGACTTACGCCTAGTGTTCTGGAGAGAAAAGCATGTTCTCTTGCTTGGCCACCAGGGTCTGTTGCAGCTTCAGTTTCTCCCGGTTTGGTAGAAACCACCAATATTGCTGCATCTGCTTCTGATGCACCGGTGATCATGTTCTTTATAAAGTCTCTATGACCTGGTGCATCTATCAATGTATAGAAATATTTTGAAGTTTCGAATTTTTGAAATGCTAAGTCTATTGTAATACCTCTTTCTCTTTCATCCTTAATACTATCCAACACCCAAGCGTACTTGAATGTATCACCTTTTCCTGTGGCTTCTGATTCTTTTGCAAAAGCATCAATGGTACGTTGATCAATAACGCCCAAGTCTACTAACAAATGACCGACAATTGTTGATTTACCATTATCTACATGTCCGGTAACCACTAGATTCATGTGTGGTTTCTTACTTGCACTCATAATCCCCTAGAATAATCATCGCCCTTATTTATATTTCGTTAATAAAATTCAGAAACTGGATTATTAAATGGTCAATGGATCAATTACAAACGGTTGCTATAAAACATGTATATGTCTCATCACGTTAATAGAAAATAGTTTAGTAATGACGAGGAATGAAGAGATTGAAAAGGAACTTCACAATTTAGATGGATGGCAAGTTCGTGATGGTAAACTGTACAGGTCCATTATCTTTAAAGATTTTGTAGACGCTTTTGGATTTATTTCTAAGGTAGCACTAGAGAGTGAAAAAATAAATCATCATCCAGAATTATATACCGTATTCAATAAAGTGACAATAAATCTTATTACTCATGATATTGGTGGTATAACTAAAAAGGATATAAAATTGGCAAAGATAATCAATAACCTTCTTAAACATAATTAATTAAAATAATTAAAATATAAAATAATTAAATGTCAGCATATAAATAAAATTCATGGGGATGTGGTCTTATTGCAATCTCATTGTATTCTTCAATGGCATGATCTATTATTTTATCAATAACAACATCATCAAAAATTGGTTTGAGAAAATTCCTATCATTATTTAAAAGTTCTGCTGCTTCCAAAAGGCTATGTGGTAATTGTTTTATTCCATGTTCCCTTCGCTTCGATTCACTCATTTTAAATATATCTTCATCAACTGGCGCTCCAATTGAAATTTTTTTCTTGATCCCATCCAAACCAGCAGCAATGATAGCTGAAAATGCAAGATAAGGATTGCAAGATGGGTCAGGTGCACGAAATTCCAGTCTTTTCATATGAGAAAATTTTTCTCCTTTATAATGTGCAGGAATACGAATAATTGCAGAGCGATTGCCTGTGCTCCATGCTATATACACAGGAGCTTCGTAACCGGGAACAAGCCTCCTGTAAGAATTTGTTGAAGGAGCAACTATAGTTGCTAGAGAGGATGCATGTTCAAGTATGCCTCCTCCAAAATACAATGCATCTTGGGACATTTCTGCATAAGTATCTTCTTTGTTAAAGAAGAGATTTTTATCATCCTTCCATAAACTGATATTAACATGCATGCCAGAACCGTTATCTAGTGCGATAGGTTTGGGCATCATGGTAGCTATCATATTGTGTTTTTTTGCAACATTCTTTACAATGTACTTGTAACTCTGTACTGAATCAGCAGCATTGACAAGCGTATCATACCTTATATCAATCTCGCATTGCCCAGCAGTGGCCACTTCGTGATGATGAGCATCACAAATAATTCCAAAATTATTACTCAGAATATCAACACATTCATTCCTATAATCCATAAGTGTATCACCTGGAGCGCTCGGCAGATAACCTTCCTTTAGTTTGAGAGTATAACCCAGACCATCTGCAGACCAAGGAGCTTCTTTTGATGTAATTTCATAACTTTGTCCATGATATGGTGTGAGTGTATTAAAATGTAATTTGTCAAAAACAAAAAATTCGACTTCAGGTCCCCAGTATGAGACGTCAAAACCGTGTTCAGACACATAGTTTTGCGCTTTTTTAGCTATTCCCCTTGGATCTCTGGAAAATTGTTGTCTTTTTTCCCCTCCACTTAATATATCACAAATTAATCGTGCTGTCGCATCCTTTTCAATCCAAGGAATCGTTGCATAAGTTGAAGGATCAGGACGAACTAAAAGATCAGATTCTTGAATTTCGGTAAAACCCCTTATAGAAGACCCGTCAATTTTAGGTAGTCCATTGAGAAAATCATCTTTCTTAAACATATTTGCAGATATTGTAACATGATGAAATTTGCCAAACAGTCCAGTAAATTGTAAATCTAGAAATTTAATATTATCATCTTTAAGTTTTTGCATAACATCTTCTTCAGTAAAAACTTGTGGTTCTATTTTTCCATCTGAAACAACATATGGCAATTTAGAATATGTAATTAGAACTTATAATTAAGCTTATCAGACAGAAAAGTTAAATCGAATCTAAAGTTAAAATAAATATAGAATTGGATGATGATTACACGTCAAAAAAAAATTCGCCTCTAGAAAATAAGGATATTGATGGTAGTAAAATATCATTAGATGAATTTTATAGTATTGTTATCAAGGAATGTCAAACCCCAGATATCCAATTGATTCCTTTAGACGTATATCAAAAAATTGCCAAAACACTGGATAGATTAAAAAAACAGACTTTTAATGAAATAGAACAAGAAATAGCTGAAAAAATGATCTCCTTGATAATAGACGGATCTAAGTTATTGTTAGAAAAAAGAATTGACAAAATCATATTGATTCAAAATTCAAAGAATAAATTGGAAAGAAATACAGAAAAAATGATTGAGAGCAAAAATAAAGAACTAGAGTATTTTAAATTAACTGATGAAGAAAAATATGTTCTTGATGGATATAATAATACAGAGAAAAGAATAGAAATGGTATTAAATGCCATCATAAGTGGAAGACCAGTACGACTTGAAAAGATATCATCAAAACTAAAAAATAAACTAATTGTCGTGAGATTTTTAAGGTCCATAGATTCCTTTGTTGGAGTTGATATGAGAAGATATGGGCCATATAAGGAAGAAGATGTAACATTATTACCCTTAGAAAATGCTAGAGGGTTAATAGAAAATGAGAATGCTGTTGAAATCGATCAGGAGTAATCAAATTTAATAAAATTAAAAAAATGAAAATGGGTGTACTTTATATGAAAAATTATTTTTAAAGAAAGACACATATCATCTGAATTTTATTGTAAACATAGTATATGACTCATAATGAAATAGATATTGACCAATATCTTCTTCTAATTATTTATCCAAGTATTGTCCTGTTCTCTGCAGGCTATGTTTCAAAAAAAATGGGTATAAAGGTCCATTTCAGATATCTAACTGAGGCCATAATTTGTATTTCTTTTGCGATAATATATTATCTTTTTTTGTCAAATGGAGGAGCAAATGGACTTGTATTAGTTCTTCTATTAATTGGAATATTCTTGTTATATATGACAAAAAAGAAGTATGTTCATAATGAAGACGACATGAAAACTCAGTTATAGAAGTCAAGGTTGAATATTTAGTTGGACATCTGTCTGAATATATATAATACCTTTATCACCTTTAGTTAACTGATATGAAAGTAGAGTTAGAATTTAATACCAAAATTAAAGACGAATCAGATATCTTAGCTAGAATATCCCATGTAGTAAAAACTGCAAAGGAAAAAGGATTTAACCTTGAAGAAATAGAACTTGTTCCAGATAATGAGGATGAAAATTCCTCAAATAATGAATCTAGAGATATTAAAACTGTTGAACAAAAACAGTTTATAAATGAGATAGAAGACAAAAATATAACAAACCAAAAAACCTTTGGAACTAAACAGAAAGAATTAAGAAATGAAATTATTCAAAAATTCTAGTTATTGTGTAATTTAAAGTCTTTTAAATTAATTTATTAAATACATCTTTGCAAATAGTGAATTAATTGAATGAAATAGATTGTGGATGTAGATGTATAAAGTGTAAAAATCAAAAATTGTCCAACATGTCTTTTATTGCATCTGATGGATATGAGGACATCCACCATACATGTTTATCATGTAATACTCACTTCAATCATATGGATGGAGAAATTTTGGATAGTTGTGAGATATGTAGATACCGGGTTTGAGAAATTTTAACTTATGTTTTAAAACCATCCGTCAGTTTTTTGTGATAAATACTTTGGCATGGTTTATTTCCATCAAGTATTTTTGTATTTTTCATCTGTTTAATACCCTGTATGGTTTTTAGAAATTCAAAACACATCGTACAAATCTCCTGCAAATCTAGATTAATTATGTATTAAGATATTATAAATTTAATATCTTTAGAATTATTGATTATAAATAAATCGTAACGTGATGTTAACTCAATATTTGTTTATAACGTTACATCAACACTTAAAAATAGGTATAATATTATTTTTGGTGTTATGGCTGCCCGAAAGAATACATCACGTAAAAAGAGACTGATAAAAAAGTTAAAACAAAATAATCCGGTGCCAGCCTGGATAATAATACGGACTCACAGACATGTCAGAACCAATCCGAAACGAAGATTATGGAGAAGATCGGATGTAAATGTTGGATGATATCATTTTGGAAGATATAGTTAAGGAGGAACAGATTGCAAATGTCTAAAATTGGAGATAGTGTTTCTAGGGTATATACGATAAATCTTTCAAAAGCTTGGTTAACACCTGAACACAAAAGGACCGACAGGGTTATAAACATGGTTAAGGAGTTTGCTATCAAACATATGAAAGGCGGGGAGATTAAATTGGATCAAGAGCTGAATAGAGAAATATGGAAGAAGGGTAAAACAAATCCGCCTAGAAAAATAAGAGTAAAGATAACAAAAGAAGATAATTCGGTTGTTGTGTCATTATATGAAGATATTACTAATGATAAATCAGAGAAAATAGAAGAAAAAGAAGATAAAAAGACTGGTTCTGAAGAGAAAACAGAGTAGGCAGAAGTATCAAAAAAATATACAGTTAACAAATCTATTTTATAATCAAATTGAAAAAAACTGAGTGAAAAACAATGTTGTTTTAATTTTGTCCGGTTATTCTTTTATTTTCGACTTAAATGACTGATATAAATTTTTCAAACTTTACACAAGTTTGCCTTCCAATGAATGTCTAAATTTACCAACAACACGTATGTTTACAGTATCTCCCAGTTTGTACGATAAATTTAGATTACTAAATTCTGATTTCTTTATGAATATGGATTTATAGGCATAATTTCTTCCCAAAACATAATTACTTTTTGTTTGGTTTATCAACATTGGACCTCTCCAATTATACCAAAAAGCATCACGTTTTTCGATAACATGATTACAAATTTTAGACATTTTTTCCGATCGGTGTTTAATTATTTGAGAAGGCAATTTTTTATATTTTGATGAAACAGTTCCTTCTCTTGAACTATATTTGGAAATATGAACAGTATCTGGCGAGATGTTTTTTATAACATCAATGGTTTGCTCAAAATCCTTTTCGGTTTCGGTTGGGAATCCAACTATGACATCTGTGGCAATAGTTAAATCAGGAATTTGTTCTCTGAACTTGTTTACGATATTGATAAATAATTCGATAGAATGATTTCGTTTCATTGATTTTAACACATTATTACTTCCACTTTGCACTGGAATATGAAGGAACTTAAAAATTTTGTCAGATTTCATATAAATTTTAATAAGGTCGTCTACCATATCAGAAAGAAATAGAGGATGTACCATTCCTAATCTTATTTTAAACTCTCCATCTACCTTAGTACACGATTTTAATAATTCTACCAAATTCGTATTAATGTCTCTTCCGTAACAACCACTATCGGTAGAAGTTAGCCATATTTCTCTGCATCCTTGAAGTACATCAGTAGTGATTTGTCTGACAATGTCTCCTATTCTATAACTAGTTAACCATCCCTTCGCGATTTTTGTTTGACAAAAACTACATTCACTTAAACAACCGCTACCGATTTCAATTATACCGACAATGGGATTTGATCGTTCCTTTGGAAGATTAATCTTATTTTCTATAGAATCAGTAAGATGAATCGTCTTGGTTCCATTTAAAGCAGAAGTAACAGTTTCAAGAGTTTTATCAATGGAATTTGGTCCCAACATACTAACAGTAGGATTAATTTTTTCTATTTTTGATGAAATTGTTTTAGGAAGGCATCCTCCAACGATCAATGGCTTTTTTGTTTTGGATAGCTCTTCTATCCTGTATAACATTCTATGTTCTGTTACGTCTTTTACAGAACAAGTCACAATAAAATTAAGTTCCGCATTTTTAGGATCGTGTGTTATCACATATCCATTTTTTTTTAAAATCCCTGCAATAATTTCTGCGTCAGCTACATTTGCAGAACAACCATAAGATTCGATCCAAATCTTTTTTAAATTTTTGTGGACTGAAGCATCGTTAAAATTGTTATAACCTTCTGGAGTTTTTGCAAAATTTTCATTATCAGATGAAATTATTTTTGAGTTATTTTTTTTTAGGATTGAAATATTTTGAATTAAATTTGGTGTTAGGTTTCTTGATAAAAATGAGGGCATGGATATGATCCACGATAATTTACTTTAATTGACATATATATTTAAAGATAAATATCATTTATTATTTTTAAATTAAATATTTTATTGAAATAGTGGGATAAAGAATCATTTTAGTCATGATATTGAAAAGAGTATGGTTTAAATCAGACTATAAAATGAAAAGAAAATGATAAAAATAATTTTTGTTAACGAGAATATTTTTTTTCTAATTCATAATATTTTTTAAGATTAACAAATTCATTGAAGTCTTGAAAGGTTATCATTCGTCTTTTATTTTTGCTTGTAGTTCCATAACGTTTTAGTTCAGCAAATGTTTCCCTCATGGCATATGCAGATGAATACAAACCAGATAAAGGAAAAACAACCATCCTAAATCCTAGTTTTAAAAGTTCAGCGGTGGGCATGTTAGGAGTAACTCCATTTTCTATCATATTGGCCAACAGAGGAGCATCAATTTCAGAAGCAATTCTTTTCATTTCCGATAACGTCTCTGGTGCTTCTATAAATATGACATCAGCTCCAGCTTTTTGATATTCTTTACCTCTGGCAATCGCTTCGTCAAGACTAACTGGAGCACGTGCATCGGTTCTTGCTACAATAACAAATTCTTTACTTTTTCTTGCATCAATTGCAGCTTTTAGTTTTTGTAGATATTCATTCTTAGGAATAACAGATTTTCCTGTCATATGACCGCATCTTTTTGGCCACACCTGGTCTTCTAAAAATATTCCCCCTGCACCTATTTTTTCTAAATCTTTTACCATTTTCCACACATTAAGTGGATTGCCGTATCCGGTATCAATGTCTATCATTATGGGGATATTTACGGAATTTATTATTCTTCTTGCATTATCCATTGTTTCTCCTGCGTTAAGAAAACCATAATCGGGCATTCCCAAGAGAGCAGCAGCAGAACCATACCCAGTTTGAAATGCAGCATCAAAACCTACGTATTCAGCTATTCTTGCACTCAGTGCATCAAATACACCTGGCAAAACGAGTATTTCGTTTTTATTTTCTAATCTTTCCCTTATTGAAATTTTTTTATTTGTTTTATTCATTAACATGAAAAGAATAATGATACACAAATATATTTTCAAACAACCTAAATTTATAAAAAATTCTGCAAAGTTCAACTAGTCCTAATTTTAAAAAGATATATTTTGGATAAACAGCAGAAGATAACATAAGATGACCATGAATTGTCCAAGTTGTGGATCATTGATGATATGGCTCAACGGTTCCATAAGTCATGAAACATCGATAAAATATTATAAATGCAGGAAATGTCAGCTAAATATATCAAAATATCCTGATGAAACATATGAAATAAAGAATAATGAATAAAAATGGTATCGGTAAATTAAGTAAAATATTGTTATTATAATAAATTGTGTTTATTGATAGATAATTTTTGATTTTATTGACGGAAAATATTAATATATCGCTAACGATATATCGATATGTATGATCACTAATTGGTTATCTAAGGTAGGTAATTCCATACCGAGAGGATTTTCTAGACATTATATTTTAAGTTTATTAAAAGAACAACCCATGACAGGAAAGGAGATAATTGATAAGGCAATTTTTCAAAGCGAAGGAAAATGGAAGCCGTCTCCAGGACTAATATACCCCATGCTGGGAAGACTGTTAGAAGAGGGATTAATTACTGAAATGGAAAATGGAAGATATAAAATTACTAACAAAGGACTTGAAATTTCAATTGATTTACAATCTGTTCAAAATTTAATCCATAAACAACTTGATGTAATGTTCAGACTAGGAAATATTGGAAAATTTATGGCTAAGGATATGATAGATAGAGTTGCGTCTATTGGAAGTATTCTAAGTGAAAATTTAGACAAGATGACAGAACAGGAAAAAGAGAAATATAAAGAATTTTTAACTGAAGAATTAGAAAAAATTGAAAATAAAGAGAAAAAGGAAAATGAATAGCAATACTCTCACTATGATATGACTAATTGAGTAATTTTTATACAAACATTGTATAATGATATTCAACAACAGTTTCGTTCCGTCTTAAATTAAATCTATAAAAATATTTGCAGGTATCCCATTAGAACGAAATCCTATTCGTAAACGGTTGTTATGATATTCAATATCCCCAATACTATCACGTAGACCACGTGAAGAAATGTGAATTTTTTTTGAATTTAGATAAATATTATACATTCCATTTATTTCGTCAAATTGTCCTTTAATAAAAAATAATGAACCATCATTGATCAATTCATTTAATTCTCTACATAAAGGATTAATAATTTTCCAAGCTTCTTCCATTTCCATTTTTTTCAATATTGAATTAATGAAAAATAAAAATAATAAAAACTTTGGTATTTTTGTATACAAGGGATTGGAAGTGTGTCTCTACATTTTTCAGTCAAAAATGATCCTCGAAAATTTCTATTCCTTTTTTAGATAAGATTTGATTCTGATTTTTAGAAACTTATTTTATACCTTTTTTCTTTAAGTCATACTCAAAATTTAGAGTTTCATAATATCGTTCTGTTGCAAGATTCCTTTAAACAATCTTTACCAAAATTAACCTCCTATAAACAATTATGCTATTTGCCAGTTTAACTAAATCAAGATAATTCTCATCTTTCTTTTCATACCTTGTAAATAACTTTCTGAATCTGTTATTCCATGAATTTGTTCTCTCTACAACCCATCTTCTTACACGATGTTTTCTGTACAATACTTTTTCTTCTCTTCTGTGACGTATATGAGGAATGTATTCTCTTTTGATGATTTCTTTTTCTACTTATTTGGAATGATATGCTTTATCAAGACATAGATTCTGTTTATGTTTGTATTTGATGGTCGTTTGATAATGATACTGCCAATAGTATTGTTTGCAACAGTAACATCGTGAGTATTTGCAGATGTTATAAAAACAGACAAAGGAGTACCATCATTATCTGTTAAAATATGTCGTTTGCTTCCCAATTTACCCCTATCGGTAGGACTATGACCTGTCATTGCCCCTCCTAGAGATGATTTTATAGAGATACTAGTCAAGTGATTGACAATTCCATTTTATACATATCTTGCCATCATATAATTTCAATAATCTGATCCATAATTTGTCAAATATCCCTGATTGTATCCATTGCTGATATCGTCTATGACATGTGGAACTTGAACCATATTCTTTGGGTAACATTTTCCATTGACATCCAGTTCTCAACACAAATGCTATGCCATCAAATATCTTTCTATATGGAACTATTGGACGACCAATTGTATTGTCTGGTTTTTCACCAGGTAGAGTATTTCTAATTTCATCCCATAGATCATCTGGAATACATGTAATTGTTCTAACATACTTTTTGCTCTTTAGTCTTATTGGATGAGATAGGAAACAAACAAGCTAAATTCCTATCAATTTTTTGGATAGATTCTTAATATTTATTTCCAAAATTCATTCACATTCAATTATTATAAATTAAATGAAGGAATTATGTAATAATATCAATCTTGATAATTTAATTAACAGAAATTTTAAACTTAGATTCTTCTGGATTGA
>QCWD01000166.1 GCA_013114725.1 Nitrososphaeraceae archaeon
ATATAAATGACCGTTAATTTGGTTTAATAAAGCATCCGGCGAGCTAGCACTGATATCACCTTTTTGACCTATAATTTTGGAAATTGTAAAACTATTTCCATTATCTAAACTCCCTTTCATTCTTATTCCTCCATTTAATTCTGAATCATCGTCCCATGTAACCAAAACAAGATTTTTTAATGAAAGAACCTTTGCAGATTTTCCTGTTCCATTAAGTTCATTACTCAGATTTTTTGTGATTTCAAAATTGTTTCCGCCGTCTGAACTCTTTTTAAAGTAGATATCACCATTACCTGATGACAGGTCTGTCCAAACAACATAAACATATTTGCCTGAAATAATAAAGTGAGGGTCGTAAGAAGTGCCGTCATTATTACTAAGATTAATGGTACTCTCAAATGTTTTTCCGCCGTCTGAACTCTTTTTAAAGTAGTTACCTGACGATTTATCTGTCCAAACAACATAAACATATTTGCCTGAAATAATAAAGTGAGGGTCGTAAGAAGTGCCGTCATTATTACTAAGATTAGTTAAAGTCCCTTCCTGTGAAAACGCATTAGAAATACTATAAAAAAAACCTATAAATAAAAAAGAAAAACAGATTAAGATATAAATTGTTTTCATAGTCATGAGTAATCAATTGAATAATTTATGTGTAAGGATAGAAATTTGTAATGTGTAGTATAGTTTAACTATTACTGTTAAATCCAATATAACAAATACAAAAGAATAAAATTGAAAAGAAAAAATGAATCTTTATGAAAATTAATAATTGCGATTTTCCGGATGATGTTCTATATGATGTTGAAAATTTTACTTGGATAAAAAATGAATCCGATACTGAAATTATCACTGTGGGAATAATTCCTATACTAACGCATATTGCAGGAAAGATAAGTGCAATAAAATTAAAAAAAAATGGTACTTTAATTGAAAAGGATATGAGTATAGGTTCAATTGAAAGTTCAAGATATTTTACCGTTATAAGAAGTCCGATAAAAGGAGAAATAGTTGAAATAAATAATAAAATAATAGAGAATCCAAAAATTGTTAATAATTTTCCATACGGAAATGGATGGTTTGTTAGACTAAAGGTATTAGAAAAACAATCGGTACAGCTGCAAGGAATATCAGATTGTCATGATAAAATAAAATCATTAATAGAATTTTACAGAGTGAGATGTTTCAAAGAGTTTCCAGACCATGAAATGTTTGAAATAGGAGAAGAATGTTCAGCAACCCTAGTCAAATTGGACGAGTTGCTAGAAAAGATCAATGTAGGTGAAGTAGTTCATTTAGTTTCAGACGATATTACAGCTGATATAGAACTAACAAGATGGTCACAAGAAAATTCTCAAGAAATTTTAGAAATAAGCCGAGAAAATAGATTATTTCATTTCTTAATCAAGAAATTGAGTTGACTGTCTCGGTCTATTTTTCGATTGGATTATCAATCATGTTTCCCCATTCTGTCCAAGAACCATCATAGTTTTTAACATTTGGATAACCCAATAAATATTTTAGAACAAACCAAGTATGAGATGAACGTTCGCCTATTCTGCAATATGTTATAACTTCTTTATCTGGAACGATATTATTATTGGCATATAAAGTAGATAACTCGTTTGCAGATTTAAATGTCCCATCATCATTAACTGCAAGGCTCCATGGAATATTATGAGCGCCTGGAATATGTCCTCCACGTTGTGCATGTTCTGTAGGATATTCTGGAGGTGCTGTTATTTCACCAGTAAATTCTTTAGTACTTCTAACATCTACCAAAACAACATCGTTGCTTTGTATCTTATTTTTTACATCATTCAAAAATACACGAATGCTAGTGTTTGGTTGATGTGATACAAAATTTCCTCTGGTGTACGAAACAATATCTTTTGTAATAGGCCTATCTTCATCTAGCCATTTTTTTCTTCCACCATTCATTAATTTCAAGTTTTTTTTGCCGTAATAATCAAAAACCCAAAAGGCAAAAGCAGCAAACCAATTATTAAAATCTCCATACAAGACTAAGATTGTATCATCGTTTACTCCTGCCTTCTGTAAAAGATTCTCACATGTAGTTTTGTCAATAATATTTCTGGTCAACGGGTCGTTGATATCTTTTTTCCAATCAATTAGAATAGATCCTGGTATATGACCAAGAAAATAATTAGGTTTTGGATCATAATCCACTTCAATGACTCTAATTTTTGTGTCACCTAGGTTGTCTGCTACCCATTGAGTAGAAACCAAAACATCTTGATTTGAATAATCCATATTAATGCTGTCTGAATTCGGTTGTATATATTTTTCAGTAAATAAGGCAATGAAACTAATAAAAATGCAGAAAAATTATTTATATACAATATGGACAAGCTAGAAGAAATTTTAAATATGCAGAAAAATTTAGCGGAATTTATCAATTCACCGAAATATCCAAAAAAACAACAGGAAAGAATTTCAGTTCTCTCAGTTGCCATCATTCATGAAGCTGTAGAGTTGCAAAGATTGACAAATTGGAAATGGTGGAAAAAAGATTCTGATTTTAATGAAAAATTAGCAAAAGAGGAATTAATTGACATTCTCCATTTCGTTATTCAGATCGCATTAGAATTGGATATGAATGCAAATGATCTGATAAATGAATATAAAAAGAAAAATGAGATAAATAAAAATCGACAGAAAAATAAAGTTATTTTTATCATTTTAGTATCGCAAATTCTAATAAATCGGTAGAGTTAATTTCGTTTTAATATTTAAAAATCGTTGAGGTTTATAGCACTATAACGATACTATAATATAATGTCTATAAGTATATTAACATATTGAGTTGTAAGTGATTGTTTTTACTCTGGTTATTGTCTTGAACTTCATTGGTATGTATTATCAAATGTTTAAGATGTGGTCATATATTTAATAATTATTTATTATCAAAATTAACTCTGGAAAGTGTGTAATATCTTTTAGATTTGATATAATTTATTTAGTTTTATAAAATGAAAACCTTTTCTAATGTTACATATTATAATTTTGATCCAAAAGACAATGGTTGAATGAAAAAAGATTTTAAACAAATTTTTCAAAAAACAGGGTAGTATTATAATTCGAAATAAATTAGAGAATAAATGGAGAATTTAAAGTTAGGGTATTTTATTTAGGTTTTATTTATGGTTTTTCTTCGTTTTGATTGAATAAAACCTAATAACTGATATCCGTATTCAAGATTATGTTTGATATGATTAATTCCGTGTTTTCCACTTGGCATAAACGTTCCATCTAAAATATTTTCCACATATAGTTTTATTTTCTTGATAGAATTGGATATATGTTGCATTTGGCTTTCAGATAATTTTTTTCCAATATCATTTTCGATTTTGTTCTTAAATTCGATTGTTCCTACTAATGATGTATATTTTTCCAGTTTGCCATAGTTTGAACATAAACCTTGCATTTTACTCAAATCTGGTTCTACTATCTTGGTAAAAGACTTGTTTAGCTGATCTTTAGGTCTTCCTGTTATTTTGTGTAAAGTATTAATTAAATCCTCATCACTAGTTACATCAATTATACTTTCTTTAACTTCTCTTTTGGAAAAAGAATGAATAAATTTAGTATAAGATTCAATCTTGCTTTTGCTATTTTTATAATATGTATCAATCGAATAAAAATTAACCTTGTTTCCTGTCAAATTATTGCCTCTATGGATAATACTCAATACATCAAGAATTATGGTGGGAAAGATGGCCTTTAAAGTATTATCAAATGTTGAATAATTTTCCATTATATCTTTATAAATATTAAAAATTATTGTATTTGATCTAAGTTTCTGTTGATCGTCTAATAATTGAGAGAGTATGGTTAACAAATCATACAATTGAATCTGAGAAAAGAGTTTATTGTTGAGAAAAACAGAATATATAACACATTGAGCTGAATTTAATAACTTTTCATAATAATCAGTTTTTTCAGACTGGATTTTGGAAGTAAGTTCTATTGCATTTAGGATAATTTCTTTGTCTGAAAAATTAAGGATTTCAAAAATATAATTAATAATATCATTCATTGTCATATTATCATTTTTTAAATTTTGAAAAATCACTTTATTTGAATATTGGGACGTCATATTATTTTAATATCGCCACTTTCATATTAAGGATTTCATATTAATTATTAAAAAATGAATGAAATTTAATGTATAATTTATATTATTATATAAACAGACTAAAAAATTTAGTCGGTTTGAACGGATTTATTAAATATTTATTGATAATTAATAATTATTATATGTTCTATAGATTTAAATGAATGAATTTAATGGATGAAGGAATTGTTATTGTCTACACTGGAAATGGAAAAGGGAAAACAACGGCAGCATTGGGATTAGTGTTAAGGTCTATAGGATACGGATTTAGAGTTGTGATGATTCAGTTCATCAAGGGAGAATGGCACTATGGGGAATTGATAAGTTCTGAAAAATTAAAACCAGAATTTGAGATGATAGCTGCAGGAAAGGGATTTGTTGGAATAATAGATGATGACCATGATTTTAATGAGCATGTTAGAGCAGCAAAACAGGCATTAAAAATAGCTAAAAAGAAGATTGAATCTGGACTTTACGATATAGTAATCCTTGATGAGATTAACTATGCTATTAAATTAAAATTAATTTTGGTTGAAGAAGTAATTGATCTTATAAAAAATCGAAAAAAAACATCGGTAGTGTTAACTGGAAATTATGCCCATTCACAGATTATTGAGAATGCTGATTTGGTCACTGAGATGAAATCTATAAAACATCCTTACAAAAAGGGGATAAAAGCCAAAAAGGGGATAGACTTTTGATTAACTGTTGAATTGATACAGATAGGTAACAAATTCATTTACCTACATGGTTAACACTTTTTATCTGCTTTATTTTCATGTTCTCGTTTTTAATTGTAGGCTTTTACTAAGATGCAATACATTCTGTTATTGCCCGTTTTACATTGGAGATGTTTTCTACTGGTAAAAACTTGTTTTTAACGATCTTGTTTAAGGCTTTAATCATTCCATGTCCTGCGGTTGTGGATATAAAGATATTTGTTTGTCCTGTATTGTGTTCTTTTAAAAAGTCTGAACGTTCTGGATGTAAATTGTTGCCAGTGTCATGTAGTATCCTTTCTGGTTTGTCGTTTTCTACATAGTCCAAGTAAATATAAAACATCTGTAATTTTCTCTATACCAGTGGCTTGCCACTTTCATTGAACATTCATCAATACATCAGATAACATAGTACTTGTAAGTGAGGTTTTGACGATAAAACTGTCTAGAACGGTCGTTTGTACCATCTGATTAGGTTTTTATTGTAAATCTTTTTTCTATCTATTTTTTTGATTTGCCGTTTTAGTGTGGAGTTGATGTCTTTTCAGTATTTTGTATGCGTCCTGCTGCTGAATGATATCTCGTTGTCTTTTTGTCTGAATCTGTTATGATAGCGTCCAAATCTTTTTGTTATGCATGAATACAATTTCCTGTTCTGTCTCCTTTATTTTTCATACCTGTATGTAATGTGTTTTCTACTGTCCTGCGAAACTTCTGTTCCGTATTTTAGGTCCCTGTTTTTCCATTTGGAGTACTATTGAATGAGATATCAGGTACATTGAACAGATAGCAGTTACAGTGGTATATCCGGTCCAATTTTTTATGAGTTAGATTAAATTTTGTTCGTAATTGTATTTCTATACACGCCTTGGCTGGCATATTACAGATTAGAAAGTGGTACCTTTGTTGATGAGTACAACAATTAACAATAACTTAAATTTAGTAAATAATGAATATTTTCATAAAAAGGTATGTTAAATGAGCATCAGTGATGAAAAGTCTTTACCAGAAGCAGGAGATATTGTAATTACAACAGTCAAACAGGTTACCAATCAT
>QCWD01000013.1 GCA_013114725.1 Nitrososphaeraceae archaeon
CATCACCTGAAGAAGCATCCAAAAATACGGCCGATGCAAAGGTGACGATGCATCACTTTGAAGAGGCGGTAAAGAAAGTAAAAACACAAAGAGAGATGAAACCGGGTAGTAAAAGTGCAATGGCACAGTATAGATAGGAAGATAGTGGAAGTAGGAAGAGATGGATAAATATCTAAAAAAGAAGAAAAGAGATCCATAAAAAACAGATAATTACTATTACCATCATTTTCATATTGTTCTTGTTGAAATAGATTATTCTATACTCTTGCTACTACCAAACTAATTATCTTGAGTTTTATGTGGGAAAAAAATTAAAATCGCAATTGGATATCTTAAATATCAATTGATACCACAATATATAAAATATTTACTATCTGATAACGACTTGATATTCATAAGAATAAAAGAACATAGAGTAAAAAATATGTACTTGAAGGCAACTATCACTGGAATTCTTGTGATTATCCCAAATAAGAGTGATTTTTTGATTGTAACAAGTTTTTTGGAAAAAAATAAAGATTGGTTAATAAAAACTGTATGTAGATATAGAAAGATCTATCATGATTATGCAAAAATTTGTTCTGACAACCACTTTATTTTTTATCATGGAAGTTTATACAGATTACAAATTATTAAGGATAAAAATAATTTTGTAATAATATCTAACAATTTAAAAATAATCACATTCCATATGATTAATATAAAAACATATAAAAAAAAATAAAAGAATGGTATAAAGAAGAAACAACAAAGATTCTATCCTACCAAATACCTTTGATTAATCAAAACATTTCAGTTTCTTATAATAAAGTTACTGTAAAATATCTGAAGTCAAAGTGGGGAAGTTGTTCTAACAAAAAAAACTTAAACTTTCATTACATGTTATCCTCATTGCCGGTCAATATCATGAATTATATTATTGTTCACGAATTAGTTCACCTCATTGAATTCAATCATTCTGAACGGTTTTGGGATTTAGTAAAATTATACGACCCGAATTATAAAGAACATACAGGCCTATTAAAAATATATAATGATATCTTATGTTTTTAATCTAACAATAATTCATTTTATCCCTTTTCTATAACCATGGGTAAACTCCTCATCGTATACTTTTGAAAATTCATATTGTTTTGGATTAATAACGTCGCCTACAATTATTAGTGCAGTTTTAATAATTTTTGCTTGTCTAGTCTTTTCTGAAATATCTTTCAATGTTCCCTTTATTATTTTTTGATCATTCCATGTGGCTCTATATACTATTGCAATAGGCGTATCTTCAGTGTACACTCCTCCCTTCAATAATTCTTGAACTACATGAGAAATCAAATGGACACTTAAATAAAATACCATAGTGGCACCATGGCGTGCAAGTGCGGAAATACTTTCCATTTCAGGAACAGGAGTCCTAAGTTCAGCTCTTGTAATTATTACTGTCTGTGTGTTTCCTGGAAGTGTTAACTCTAAATTCATCGCTGCAGCGGCACCTAAAATTGCTGTTACCCCCGGAACAACAACACATTTTATCCCATTCTTTTCTAACTTGTCTATCTGTTCTCTTATTGTGCTAAATAATGCGGGATCTCCATCATGAAATCGTATGGCCAATTTTCCATCTTTTGCTCCCTGTATCAATATTTTTGAAATTGCTTCCCTATCCAATAATGCAGCATCATAAAGTTTTGAATCTTTTTTAGTGTATTTTAAAATCTCTGGATTTAATAAGGAACCAGAATAAATAACGATATCCGCATTTTCTAAAATTCGTTTTGCTTTTAACGTAATTAATTCAGGATCACCTGGACCAGAACCCACAAAATACACAACCATATCTTTTTTATCCTTTTCGTTACTATGACTGTAGTTACTATTGCTTTGCATTTTTCTTTACCACCATTATGGAGAAATATTTTTGTTGCTCCATATTTTCTAATTGAAATTCATCCAATTTATATAATGACATTGTATTATTGTCTGTTGTTACCTCCTCTGCAATGGCCAAAGTTGAATCTTTACTAAATCCTAAATTTTTTAACATCTCGATAACCGAACCAAAATATCTTCCATCCTTCAGAAATACTATTGTGTCACATGCTATTGCAGTTTGTCTCACCTTGTTAATGTCATAACATGCTGGAACAATTCCTAAATTTTCATCTCCTTCTACTAAACTCATCTTTGCTTCTGCAGCAAATGCAAATATCGAAGTTATTCCTGGGACTATCTCTATTTCTATCTCTTTATATCTATTTTTTAATTCATTGTGCATGTATATCCATGTACTGTACAATGATGGGTCACCTACGGTCACATACACTACTTTTTTCCCCTTTCTCACTTCCTTTGCTATTTTGTCTGCATTTATCCTCCAATGTTCTTGAAGACTTTTGCGATCTTTTATCATTGGAAATATTAGATTTACCACCTTGGTTTTTGACTCGAACAAATAATCTTTAATTATAGACAATGCAATACTTGGTTTGTCCTGTTTTGAAGTGGGTGCAAATACCACATCAGCCTCTTTTAGTATTTTCACCGCTTTAACTGTTATTAGTTCTGGGTCTCCGGGACCACATCCAATACAACAAAGTTTCATTTTTTTCAATATTTTTTTCGGTTATATTAATAAATAACCATGAAATTGAAAAAATTCAAAAGGTTTCGCCTATAAAATTTGGCTTTTGAAAAAATCATATCTTTGTCGCAGAAACTATTAAAATTGGATTTCTCGCTAACATCATAGTTCCTGTGGTCACCTTCTTTGATTTAGATATAATTATCTGAGAAATATCTATGTCCTTTACCGTCTTGGTATCGATTGCATTTATTGCGTGATACATAGTTTCAATTAATATGGTCGATATAACCAACCTTCCTCCTGATCTTAATTTTTGAATGGCCAAGTTTATTATTGCCTCTGTTTTTCCCCACGTTCCACCAACAAAAATGGCATCCACTATGGGCAAAGAGGATAAAACCTCTTGTGCTGTTCCAGAAATTATGTTTGCATAAACACCGAATCTTTCAAGATTCCTCTTGGTTAGGTCTATAGCTTTATTATCAAAATCTATTGCGTATACTTGATTATTTTGAGTTTGCATACAAATTTCAACAGTTACACTTCCACTCCCACATCCAACATCGATTACCGAAAAATTCCTTCGCAAACGTAGCTTGCTAATTATTATTGCTCGTATCTCTTCCTTTGTGATAGGAACATCTTTTTCAGTAATAAACAAATCATCTGGGATTCCTGGAGTAGCATATTCCCACATAAAATTCACATCTAAAATGATTATCCTGCCAGACCTTGATGAATTCCTGTATACGCTATAATCAAAAACATTAACATCAAAAAAATAAAAGGAAATATTCCATTTAAAATCAGTTTCTTCTTCTCTGTTTTCAAATTTGCATCACTAGAAATTTTTTTTGCAACAATATGAGACAAAATATAAAATATTATTCCAATACCAAAAAAAACTCCAATATTTGATAACTGACTATCACTAGGAGATATTATAAATCCACACGCTATTCCTGCAATTATTCCAACAATTGCTCTCATGTAATAAATCTTATCTACTGCTTCCAAAGAATTTATGAACTATTTTATCTGATGATTTAATAATTCTTTCTTCTTTTTAATTTTACTTATAAATATAATAGTGTAATACACAATCACGATCAAAACAACAATGGAACTATCAAATTTAGAGATTCGATTTTTAGTTACTGAAATATCTAGTATTATCGATAATGAATATTATGTTAGCAATGTTGTCAATGTGAGTAAAAATTCATTTCTCTTCAAATTTCATCATTCTACAAAATCTGATGTTTTACTAATGATTTCTACAAAGGGAATTTGGATTACTAAAACGGTATATAAACAATTCGAAGAAACCGATATTATAAAATCATTAAGGTCTCACTTAGAAAGGGCAAAGATGATTTCAATTAGTCAACATTCTTTTGAAAGAATCATCATTTTAAAATTTAAAACATTAGACGATATCGTTAAAATTTTGGTGTTGGAATTGTTTGGAAACGGAAATATTGTACTTTGTGATGCAAATATGTCTATTATCTCTATTCTGACTTCTTTGGTTGTGAGACATAGGACACTAAAACCCGGACTTAAGTATATTTTTCCACCACTAAAAGGATTAGATATTTTTGAAATTACTTTTAAACAATTTTTACAAAGTTTCAATCAGGCAAATCTTGATTTAGATGTTCCTCGGTGGCTTGGAAGAACCATTTCAATGCCAAAAAAATTTGTAGAAGAGATAGTACATCGCTCCAATATAAAAAAACAATTTGTAAAAGAATTATCTGAATGTGATTGTAAAATCTTATTTGATACAACTAAAAATCTAGTAACCGAGATTACAGACAAAAAAAATCACAAACCTGTAGTTATAGTTGATCAATATGAAAAGGCAATTGATTCTCTTCCTATTGTATTAAATGAAATGAATCAAGTTCATTATAGATCGGTAGGATCGTTTATGGAAGGGATAGATGAGGCAATGAATAATTTGTTAATTAATGAAAACTTAAAAACCAAAACTTTTGCTACAGACCTAAAGATGCAAAATCTAATACATGATTTAGATGAACAAAATAAAGCAAAAACATTGGTCATAGAAAAATCACAAGCTATCAGGATCCTTGCAACTGCCCTTAAAAATTTATCAGGAAACTATTTAAGAATTACTGATTCGGAGTATTTTTTAGACGATCTATTTAAAAAATACGGTTCTTTGATAATTTTAGAGAAGGGGAAAAAATATGTGACTATAAAAGATGAGAAGATCTTATTAGAAGAAAATACTCAAAAATTAGCATCATCACTTTTTTCCAATGCCAAACGACTAGAAAGTGGACTCGAATCGATAAATGCTGCAAGTAATAAAATTCTAAAACAAATAGAAGAATTAAAACTACACAACGAAAAAATAAACAAAAAAATTGAATACAAACAACAAATTTCAAAAGAGTGGTTTGAGCGCTACCGGTGGTTTATAACATCTGATGAAATCCTGGCAATTGGTGGTAGGGATGCTTCATCAAATTCCGTTATTATTCGAAAACATCTTACAGAAGATGATATTGTATTTCATGCTGAAATACATGGTTCTCCATTTTTCATATTAAAGAAAGGATCACTTGTTAATTTTGAATCCAGTATCACCGAAACCGCAATTGCTACTGTTTGTTTTAGTCGGGCATGGAAAGATAATCTATCCAGTGGTGATTGCTATTGGATAGAGCCCAATCAGATAAAGAAAGGCGCACCAAGTGGTCAATTTCTTCCAAAGGGCTCATTTGTCATTGAAGGAAAAAGAAATTATATCAAAAAAATTGAATTAAAATTAGGACTTGGTCTGATATCTGTGGGAAATCAATATAAACTCATGTGCGGACCATTATCTGCAGTAAAAAAGAAAGGTTTGGTATACGTTACCCTTGTCCCTGGAGGTTATGAACCATTAATTTCGGCGAAAAAAGTGAAATCTGAAATAATAAATAAACTGAATGAGGTTTCTCATCCATTTTCAGATCAACTAAAAAAATTTCCAATAGACGAATTTTTACGAATAATGCCTTCTGGTTCTACAAAAATTATTGATTCCGGTCTTGGTGATATCACAAAGAGAAATCAAGTTCAGCAAAGTAATTAAACCAATCTAAATATAAACTCTATTGTGTCAGACGATTTAACTAAAAAACATCGAGATGCAAACATGACAACTCGTATATTTGTTAGAGACATAATGAACAGTCCTGTAATTTCATGTTCACCAAATGATTCCATTAAAGATATTGCAGAAAATATGAAAAATGAAAAAATCGGTAGCATTGTTGTTTCAGAAAATGATTTTCCTTTAGGCTTGATTACCGATTGGGATATCGTATCTAAAGGTGTTATCCGCGATACAAAACCAAGCCTGATTAAAGCATCAGAAGTTATGCAAACGCTATTTGTAATTGAAAGTGATAAAAGCATAACAGAAGCTGCAAGAACACTGAGAAAAAATAACATTAAAAGACTTGGTGTCGTTTACAAAAATAAACTCGTTGGAATAATTTCAGCAAGCGATGTTATATCTGTAACTCCAGACCTTATAGATGTGATATCAGAAAAGTCTTCAATAATCCGTGGAGAAGTGGGTCGGGAATCAGGGAACATTTCTGGATTTTGCGATGATTGCAATGAGTGGTCTGACCTTCTACAATACGATGATGGGATTTTCTTGTGTGAAGAATGTAGGGGAGAATTGCCAGATCATCATCAAGCATGATGTAATGTGATTTAATCACTTAGATACTCTCATTTAACTAAAATACCAGCATATCTTGATTTTTGATAAATGTTTGGTCTCGGCAGACTAGATAACCACCACTTAAAAATTTAAGTCCATGTTTGGATTGATAATGATTAATGTCTGAAAGTAACCAATTACTTGTAAGAAGAATTAGAAATGGTACGGTAATCGATCATATTGAAGCTGGAAAAGCTTTGATCGTTTTAAATAAATTAGGTATTACTGGAAAAGATGGTGATATTATCACCGTTGCTTTAAATGTCCCCAGTAACAAAATTTTCAAGAAAGACATAATAAAAGTAGAGAACAAGTTCTTAGAACAGGATGATACCAATAAATTGGCACTATTATCACCAAACGCGACCATAAATATCATAAAAGAATATAGGTTAATTGAAAAGAGAAATATAGGACTCCCAGATGTAATTGTAGATATTTTCAAGTGTCCTAACCTAAGATGCATAAGCAACAGTGAGGAAAATATTCATTCCAATATTAGGGTAATTGATAAAAAAGATATTATATTAAAATGCAGCTATTGTTCTAGGATTATCAAGATAAACGATCTTGTTTCCTGACCTATTACTTAGAATGATATAAAATTTTTATAACCTCTTTGCATTTATTAAGTATGATATGCAAACAACATCGTGATCAATTTAACGATTCATGTGATGATTGCAAGAACGAATATCTACTTTTAAAGGGATTTGTTAAATCTAATAATTCTATATGCTCTATAGATAATAACTCAAAAAAGGAAAAAGAGTTGAATAAAAATGAAGAATTTTCTGAAGAAAGAGCAAAGGGCCTATACCAAAAATTATTTTTATACTATGTGAAAAAAACAGAAAATGAATCAGAGGCAAACAAAAGAGCAAAAAATATTATAAAACTCCAATGCGCCAAACACAATGTTCAACCTTGGACTTGGCTCAACTAATATTTTCTCATTTTACAACTCTAAACTAGAATTTCATTTTTTTTGGTTTTATCCCATATTTTTCTGGTAATTTCTGCAACAGTTTGCTCCCTGTTTCCATTAAATATCTTATCCCACATAGTTGCTATGTATTCACTAGGTGATGTTTTATTTTCCAATCTCTTTTCTAGTATTTGGATAAATCCGGGTTTAATTCCTAAATCTGATAAACCCTTTATTGCGTAATTTAGATTATTTTTTGCACTTTCTAACATATTAAAATGTGTCTTTGCATTATAACCTGACCTTACAACAGCTATCCTTTCTTCTCGTAATGATGATAATGGGCGTAAATTCTTTTCTTCAAGGATAGATTGATGGACATAACCAATGATAAACTCTATAAATGCCATCATTGCATTTGGTGTTGGTTGAACCGAAAGTATTCTTGTTTCAACTCGATAGTTGTTAGAATTCAATCTTATTCTCACGTCATCATGTCTTTCTTTTTCTAATTCAAAATAATTCTTTGCAACAATGTTTGATTTTCTTGAAATAACATAATCTATGTAATCGTTGACTTCTTCTGGGTATTTAGTAACTGATGGAAATCCTGAATTCTGTTGTTCGGATTGATCATACAAATGGAGTCTAGGTTCGTAGATTGAAAATAATTTTCCACCCAACAATCTACTGTTTGCACCAAGTAGGATCATAGATGGAATTATATTCAAAATATGATTATACATCTTTGCAGTGAATTCTGGATTTCTTCCTTGCAAATGAATGTGAAAACCCTGAATTGCCGTTGCTACTTTAAATGACTCAAATTTTTGACCGTCAATTTCAACGTCTGGTATACTTTTTTGCCACTTTGCTAATTTTTTATACCTTGGTTTATTTGTAACAAGATTTTTTTCAAAAATATCTGGTGACGGATTTGCACCCAAGAAAACCGGGATTGCCTCATTATTGTTATTTCTCGTAACATCGTTAATCGCCTTATCAAGATCACACATAAATTCCTCTATTTCTGTATTTAAATCACAAAGCCTAAACATCTCTGTTGGATGTGTTTTATATTCAAATTGACAACTACCATATTCATGGTCTATGATATGTTTTGTCTTGTTTAATTCTGTAATGAAAGGATTGGCATTAACTGGTCCACCCATGTTATCTAACAGACAAGCCTCTATTTCTATTCCAACACGAAAAATATCGTCAGCCCTGTGCATATCATGCACCACTTTGTCTTTTAGCTCTTGAGCATGACGTAAAATGTATGAGTTATTATAACTTGACAAATCACATCTAACATGTAATAACTATCTCTGGTATTTATTAATAACTTTTTTCCGTATTTTTTTACATAAATAAAATATATAATTTTTATCGGAAGTTTATTACTGCACATGTTTCTATATTTTGATTATCTACTTTATTATTTTAGATACGATATCTTTTAATTAGTATTTTACAAAATGTTATCAAAAGCTTTGTTGAATTCCTTAAAAACCTTAAATATATTGGATTATGATTTTGAGGACTTCATAGAAGATTTGCGCTCTCTTGTCAAATATTCCACAACCGCTTCTAGAAAAGACCAATTGTTTCAATGTGCACATCAGATAGATAAATTGATGAATAAATCAGGATTGATTACTAAAACACTCTACTTGGAAGACGAAATTATCCCTCCTATTGTTTACGGTGAAATAAAGTCAAAAAAAAATCCTGACGCAAAAACTTTGTTATTTTATAATCATTATGACGTTCAACCAGAAGATCCGATAGAACTATGGAATTCTAATCCATACGAACTGAGGGTGGATGGGAATTATTTGTACGGACGAGGAGTTGCTGATGACAAGGGGGAATTTCTGACCAGGCTTAAAGCTGTTGAATACATGTTAAAAGAATACGGAGACGTACCTTGTAATATTAAATTTTTAATTGAAGGTGAAGAGGAAAGCGGTGGACTACATCTTGAAAAATATTTGACAAAATATCATAATTATATATCTGATTCGGATTTATTGATATGGGAAAATGGCCTAATTGATAGAGATGGCCGTCCTGTTATTCAGTTGGGACAAAAAGGGATATTGACAGTTGAAATTAACTCATATGAGAATCAAAACATAGATTCTACCACATCAAAACAAGAATCAATACGGAACCTTGTTCATACATTATCTAAAATCTATGACAACGGTAAAATTCTAATCGATGGATGGTACAAGGACGTAAAACCACTTTCAGAAGAAGAATTGTCTACATTGTATAATGATTTTGACCAGAATTCAATTAAAGAAGAATATGGAATCTCGCAATTTGTAAATAAGATGACTGATTTATACGATATAAATAGGTCTATTAATTCCGAACCTACTTGTAACATTGAAGGAATATTTTATGATAATGAATCTACAAATGTGAATCACTATTCTGCCATGGCTAAATTAGACTTTAGACTTGTTCCTGATATGATTCCTGAAAAACAATTTCTACTTTTAAAAAAACATCTTGAGGATGCAACGCTCAAAAATTTATCTATCTCCTTTATTAATGGTGTCCCTCCTTCAAAAACTTCTATTTCAAATCCATATGTGGATATTGTGATAAAAAGTGCTAGAGATTCTTTTGGAAAGGAACCTATAATAAATATCTCCGGTGCAGGTACAGGTCCTATGTATTTTTTTGATAAGCTACTTAATATTCCATCAATCTGTGTTGGAGGTCCTTATCAATACAGTAATGTCCATTCTCCAAACGAATTTGTAAGAATCGACTTTCTGAAAAAAACAATCCAATGTATGATTAATTTGATAGGATATGTTTAGATGTATACTTCAATTACGTAACTATTTATTTTGTTAATAAATACGATGTTCCGAATTTTACATCATTTGTCCAATGAGTTGGTAAATTCACATGTTTAAAAATTTTTAGACCAAATTTTTTAATTATTGCAGCCCATCCAAAACAACCATCATTTTTATTAAATTGCCTTCTGTAACCTTGTTGGCTGTTTCCAATAAAACAAAATCCTATCTCTAGAGTTTCTATGTTTGAAGATTCTCTAAATTTGGAAATTATTTCTAATGCCAATATTTCCCCGATTTCAGGAAGAGCTGATATACAAATCATGGGCTTTATGAGATTTAATTCGTTATAATTATATGTAGTTGCATCACTGTTTATCATTTCATATCTGACCCCTGTTTTTTTCATAATATGTTTTTGTAAGTCTGACAATTCCTTGTCTATTTCTATTGATATTGATCTGATATTTAATACGGTTCCACAGTATGGTAATCTACCATCTCCAGAACCTATATCTATAATTTCTGAATAGTTCTCTCCTTTTATTAGGTCACATAATGTATAAGCTGATAAAATCCAAGTTGGATAAAAAGGCTGATAATTATTCTCATTTTTTTTTGCATTTAACCAGTAATAATTTATATCACCTGTATATGATTTTGATTTAATATCATCTATAACGGCCTCCTCGCTATTATTATATATTGGATTACTGCTAAGAAACTGATGAAGATTTTGTAAGTCCTTTTTTGTTATCGGAATTTTTTCCGACGAATTTAACGGAACGAACTCTTTAATAATATCTCTTGAATTATATTTTTCTATATATTGATTTTTTAAATCAACTAAATTATATGGAAATTCCTGCATTTCTAATAAACTGATTCTGCTGTTGGCCTCAGTCCACGTCTGTAACTTTCATGTCCACATTCTGAGCAAATATATTTTCTTTTCCTTTTATAAGTGTAAATTACGTCTTCTAATTCAATGGCTTTATGATCAGTTTTACTTAGGCAATTATCACAAAATCGTTTTTCCACAATAAAATCTATTTGGTATTGATTATAAAATTATTTTTATTTTCATTTTAAATTGGTAGCGTTGGTAGCGTCATCTATCTTTTGATGAAATTTAAATCTTAAATAAGAATATAAGATACTGTATTTAATTTCCAAGCATAATGAAATTACTAGAGTATCAAGGTAAAGAATTATTCTCAAAACATGGAATAAAAATTCCAAAATCATTTCTTGCGCATACGCTAGAGGAAGCAATAGATAGTTCTAAAACAATAGGATTTCCATTAGTGATAAAATCACAACTTACTGTGGGTGGTAGAGGAAAAGCTGGCGCCATCCAAAAATGTACAAATGAATCGGATTTAACTACGAAATTTTCCGAATTATTACACAAGGAAGTTAAAGGGGAATTACCAAAATCTATTCTTTTAGAAGAAATGGCCAACATTAACAAGGAACTATACCTTTCAATTTTTCTAAATCGAAGCAAAAGATGTTTTTCTTTAATTGCTTCGTCGGAAGGTGGTGTTGATATTGAATCAGTTAAAAACAAATTGATAATCGATCTACCGAACGAAGGGATTTCAGATACACTGGCTATCGATGTTGCAGACAAACTTAATTTAGAAGATAGAAATAAGGCATCATTCATTGAACTTTTGTTAAAACTTTCAAATCTGTATAAAACAGAAGAAACAGAACTTGCAGAAATTAATCCCTTGGTGATTTTAAATGACGGTTCATTTGTTGCATTGGATGCTAAAGTGATCATTGATGATAATGCACTATTTAGACATCCGGAATTTAAAAAATACGAAACTATTTCAGAATTAGAACAGCAGGCCAAGAATTATGGATTCTCATTCGTTGAATTGGATGGCAATATTGCCATAATCGGAAATGGTGCCGGACTTGTTATGTCTACACTTGATATGGTTACTGATTCTGGTGGAAGTCCAGGTTCGTTTCTTGATTTCGGAGGGAAAGCTACCACTGAGACAATTTATGAGGCACTAAAGGTTATTAGTCAGGTTACAAAAATAAAATCTATTCTCGTTAATTTATTTGGCGGTATCGTACGAACAGACCTAGTTGCTAGAGCAATTTTAAATGCATATGAAGACGGAACTATCAAAGCTCCTGTTTTTGCAAGGATTACCGGATCCCAATCAGAAAAGGCAAGAGAACTATTAGCAAATAGCCAAGCAAAGTTATATGATAGTGTTGAAGAAGCAATTACAAACGCAGTAAATGCATCAAGGGTGATATAATAGTATGGAAAATAATTTTGATATTTTTAAGGTATTGGTTGGTAATGAGGAAGATATTGATTACAAGAAAAAACCAGTAATTATTCAGGGAATTACTGGAAACTTTGGTTCTACACATACAAGACTGATGAAAGAATACGGAACAAACATTGTCGCTGGAGTAACACCTGGTAAAGGTGGACAGGAGTTTGAAGGAATCCCTATCTTCAATACAATGGCTGATGCAGTAGATTTTCACAAAGTCGAAATCTCTGGTATTTTTGTACCTGCCCCATTCTTTCTCAAAGCGGCAAAAGAGGCAATCGATAGTGGAATTAAACTTTTAGTTGCAATTCCTGAACATGTTCCAGTCAGAGATTCTCTGGATATATTAGAGTATGCAAAGAATAAAGGAGTAAAAATGATAGGACCAAATACTCCGGGAGTAATTGTTCCTGATATCATCAAAATAGGGATAATGCCTGCCTTACCTTTTTCATCTGGTTCCACTGTAGTACTTTCACGTAGCGGAACTCTAATGTACGAAGTCTCGTATACTCTCACAAAGTCTGGTTTTGGACAGAAGATTTGTCTTGGAATAGGCGGTGACCCGATTAATGGAACTAATCTTATAGAATCATTTGAACTCATACGCAATAGAAATGATGTGGATTCCGTAGTTGTAGTCGGAGAAATAGGGGGAGATGCAGAAGAAAACCTTGCTGACTACATTATTTCCACCGATTTTTCACTTCCTGTGGTTGCATATGTTGCCGGTAGGTCAGCACCAAAAGAAAAGAAAATGGGTCATGCTGGAGCCATAGTTTATGGGACGTATGGTTCAGCGGAATCAAAGGTTTCAAATTATGCCAAAGCAGGAGTACCTGTTGCAAAAAGACCTGCCGAAGTACCAGTCTTGCTGAAAGAAAAATTGAAAAAATAAACTCTGACATCTATTTTCTTGTTATGTTTTTTGGTCAGTTCAAATAGGGAAATTAATAAAATAATAATTACAGGTGTATTTTGTAAAAAATGGATTTTGAACAAAGACTCACTCTTGTTAATAAATCTCCAACTGAGGAGATCATAACATCGTCTGATCTTATCAGGTTGCTGGAAACAACACCTCATCCCAAACATTATATTGGTTTAGAAATATCTGGTCAACTTCATCTTGGCAGTCTGATAATTACAGGCCTTAAAATAAATGACCTTATTAAAGCACAGTTTAATACTACAGTCTTTCTTGCAGATTGGCATACTTTCATCAATAATAAAATGGACAAAAACTGGCAAAAGATAAAGGAATTGTCTCTTTATTATAAAGATGCCTTTAGTTTTTTTTGTCCAGGTGTGAATATTGTGCTTGGTACAGAATTATATGAAGAAAATGACGATTACTGGAAAAATTTTATGCTTTTTTGTAAGCACCTTACCTTGTCAAGGACAATGCGTTCACTAACAATTATGGGCAGAAACGAAAAGGACAGTTTGGATTTTTCTCAATTTCTATATCCTGCAATGCAGGCAAATGATATTCATACACTTGACCTAGATTTGGTTCATTCTGGGATGGACCAAAGAAAGATCCACATGCTGGTACGGGAGATATTTCCAAAATTGGGTTGGAAGGTTCCTGTGTGTCTTCATCATCATCTTCTTTTAGGATTACTTGAACCAACACGTTTGGGATTGACAGAAGATGTCACCGAGGACTATTCTATATCAAGCAAAATGAGTAAAAGCAAACCCATGGGTGGTATATTTATCCATGATGATGAAAATACAATTAAAAAGAAAATTACAAAAGCCTACTGTCCAGAAGGAATATCCACAAACAATCCTGTTTTGGATCTGGCCAAATATCTTGTTTTTCCATATTTTAATGAATTTATGCTAGAAAGGCCTTCTAAATACGGTGGTAATGTTATATTTACTTCTTTTTCTGATCTAGAAAAAGAATATGTTTCCAAAAAAATCCATCCCCAGGACCTGAAAACTTCTATATCTATACATATTAATAAGATCTTGGAACCTGTACGGGATCATTTAAAAAATAAATTTCCATTTGATATTTCACATGATTTTTAAATTTTTTCTGTAAATTTTATAGAGCTTTAAAAGTTAATTTGTCGATAACTTTTATTTGGACACTTTCGTTGTTATAATATAATTTTAATCTTTGTAATTAAATTAATTTTAACAAAATAAAAAAAGATACTTATTCAATACATGTTCTTTTTTTCTGGTAAATCTAATAGCCATGGGTTCGAAATAGGATATTCGCAGCTATATATCTTTAGTTAATTAACCGAGACTCAGTATGCCTTACGTGTTATCTTTTAATTGTTATGTTATTTGTTTTCGGTCAATTGATATTTTGATTTATATCCTCTCGGATTTATCATCATATTATTATAGTTAAATGTTGATGAATTTCCCACAATTACTGTAGTTATCATTCCAAGCATATCATGAAAATTAAGCATATTCTGTAGATCAGTAACAACCACTTTTTCTGTTTCTCTGTAGGCGCCCTTTACTATCGCAACAGGAGTTTCAGGTTTTCTATATTTTAGAAAAATATCTCTTGTGTCTTTTAATTGATGAATTCTCTTTTTGCTTGCTGGATTATATATCACAGTTACATAGTCACCAAATGCTGCAGCTTCAACTCTTTTTACTATCATCTCCCATGGAACTAGTAAATCACTCATACTTACTACTGCAAAATCAGTCATCAACGGTGAACCAACCAACGCTCCACACGAATTCAATGAAGATACTCCAGGGACACATTCTACCTCAATTCCGTCTAATTTATCCCATTTTTTCTCTGCGAGAATTTCATAAATTAATCCGATCATTCCATAAATTCCTGGGTCTCCTGATGATACCAATGATACCTTTTTTCCCGATTCTGCAAAACTTATCGCTTGGTTTGCTCTTTCAACTTCCTGTGTCATTGCATATCTGTATACTTCTTTTCCTTTAATTAGGTCTTCAACTAATGAAACATATGTTTCATAACCTACAATAATTTCACTTTCTTCTATTGCTTGCTTTGCACGAAAAGTCATGTGATCGTGATTGCCTGGACCAACTCCAACGACGTACAACTTACCTTTATCCAAATTCACAATTACCTAAAAATTATGATCAACCAATTTATCCTTTTCTTTAATATTTATTTTGTCAGTTTAATTTACTTAGCAAGACCAAAATCTTCATGAAGAATTCTGACCGCAGCTTCACAGTTCTCATCATTAACAATAAAGGCAAGATTAAGCTCTGAAGAACCTTGGGTTATCATAATTACATTGATATTTTTTTTTGCAATAGATGTAAAGATTTTTGCTGCAACTCCCTTTATCCCTCTCATTCCAGAGCCTACCACTGCAATAACAGAAACATTATCGTTTACATTAATCTGTTTAATCAATCTTCCAAGAAAATTAAGTTCCAATGTTGTTATTGCTTTATCTAGGTCATTTTGTCTTACTACCATCGATATACTAGATTCGGAAGGACTCTGAGAAATCATCATGATGTTTACTTTGTTTTTTGCTAACGAGTCAAAAATTTTAGCTGCAGTACCCGGAGCACCGATCATGCCCCAACCACTCACATCAATTAGTGCAGTATTTCGAATTGAAGTTATTGATTTGACAGTTTTTTCTGATTCTCTGCTGGGGTTTTGAATTATTTTGGTGCCTTTATTTTTCTGATTATACGCATTTTTTATTATTACCGCTGTCCTAGAATCTATCACTGGCTCTAGAGCACGAGGATGCATGTACTTTAGTCCAAACATTGACATCTCTACAGCTTCAGAAAATGAGAGTTCGGCAAGTACTTTTGGTTTTCCTACGATTCTAGGGTCCGCAGTCATCATTCCATCGAATTCATTCCACAGCCATACTTCAATAGCGTTGATACTTGCCGCAATGATTGTTGCTGAATAATCTGAACCTCCTCTTCCTAACGTAGTGGTGTTACCATTTTGGTCAGATGCAATAAAACCTGCTACGATTGGCACGATTTTTTCTTTAAACAAAGGTTCAATCTTGTGTAATACCCTTAATTTTGTAGTATCCATTAATGGTCTAGCTTCTGAAAAATTTGAATCGGTTAATATCCCGACTTCTTTTCCCGTTAAATATTCAGATTTTATTCCAATATCTCTTAATGCAAAAGTGATAAGTACGATAGATAATCTTTCACCAAAAGACGCAATATAATCTTGGAGTTTTGGCGTAACTTCTCCTAGAAAGACGGCACCTTCCATTATCATTTCAAGTTCTTTAATTAAACATTTGATAGTTTTTCTTGCCTGTTTTTTTAAGTCCGTTTTGCTAATGATTTTATCTAATAATGACGTATGAATAGAGTTTATATCATTTACGGCTTTTTTGACATAAACTTTATCTTTCTTTTTAATGGCATTGCATGCATCAAGAAGTATATCTGTTACAGGATTTACTGCAGACACTATAATTACTAATTCATTATTGAAAAATTTTTTCTTGTGATTTTTTATTATTTGAATGGCATTTTTTATTTTATCTTCAGAATCTATTAAGGTTCCACCAAATTTCATAACAATTCGCATAGGCGTGATAATTCACAAATCATTAATCTCTACTTATATAATAATATGACTAAGAAAATAACAAATAAAACTATTTTAATTCTTTCAATAAAATCTATCAAGTTTTTATATGATTTTCTTTATCGTCAGTCCTGTACCCTTGGGGCCAGATAGAAATGAATTCTCCCAATATTTGCTACTTTAAATTCTAATCTTAATGGCATTTTACTTGAATATTCTGCAGATATGGCACCGCCTGACCCACCAACTGCCTTTATTATTTTCAGCAAGTAATCTATACTATAAGTCGACTTACTTTCTTCATTGCATATCAATTCTTCTAATCCTTCACTTTCGGAATCTAATAAAATATCAGCTTCTCCTGAATCTCCCTTTCCTAAAAATCTTATATTTTTTGGTCGAGTTTCGATGGTGACATATTCTGATAATACCTGTACATCAGATAATATCCTGTCAAATGCAGTTGTACTTAAAATAATCTTTGAATTAAAAGTTAGTTTGGGTAAAGGCGTAGAACTAGAAATACTTTCTATTAATCTCATTTTATACTCTTTTTTATATCCATTAAAAATTTTCATTTGTAACATACTGTCATCAGTTATATCAATTTCAATTGAATCTTTTTTTTCTGCCCTTTTGATCAATTTAGAGAATTCATCTATTCTTACACCAAATTTTATTAGTTTGTCACATTCATATCTGTCAAATGCAGAATTTGGCCAAAAAATGTCTATCAAAGCAACATGAGACGGATCCATTCCTCGAAATGAAACACCATCCACGGTTGCCTCAAATGTTGCTTCATCCACCAACGTTGAAATAGCAGAAGTTACAGCTTTCCATTCATCAGGTGATTTAGTCCTTAATTGAAAAACCAAATTGAATCGATCACATTTGCTTTAGTTTACTACTAATTTAAAATATCGTTTTTGACTTAGTTAACATTAAATCAGTTTGTCATATTACACGATGATTAAGAATAATTTCTCCAAGTGTAATTACATTTGCTACATCGATAGAATTGGGTCGTAGCCTCATCCGCAGACCTTGTCTGAAGCATCCACCAGTATGCGTTATCATTTTTACATTTCGGGCATTCGATGTTTATGGTTGGAAGAGTTTCTGCTGCTGTTTCTGGTTCCATAATTTTTCTGGTTTCTGAATTTCACTTTTTAATGGTGTGTTATTGATATCATCAGTTTGGTAAGATACAAAACCACATCTAGGACAATAATTCTTTTTTTCCTCCTGTTTGACCTTCATCCTTGCTTCGCATTTAGGACAAAATTTCATTTACACTCCACCAATTTCTTATTTTGTTTTGGTCTCTAATAACAATAATAATTCATTAACATCAATTTTTGCCAATTCTGACGCGTTCTCTACTAAATTAAAAACGTTTTCATTTCCCGTTGTAGTAATTTTAAAGATGTATTCCTTAAGCAAGGGATGTTTTAACACAACTCCAGCATAATTGACATCCTTATTTTTAAGTAAATTATGTTGAATAATATACATTATTGAAATATCTTCCTGCATAATCTTAAATTCTAAATCTTTATTATTTTTATATTCGTTAATTTCAGCTAACATAATTATTATGAGTCAAATACATATTTAGGATATAAATCATACCATGTTGGAATCGATAATTGTCAAAGACAGAAAATGAAATGATTAACATTATGCTAAATTGTAATAACACCACACTGTCACATAACGATATTTTGAAGATGAACATTACATATCAAATACGCGGTGCGATATATGAAATTTTTAATGAGAAAACATGGGAAAAGGCATATAATAAATTTGATAATCTTTTTAGAATCGGCGTTGAACTTGACATAAATCTTGATAGAAAGAAAATTCATTCAATTAAAACCTTCAGAAAAGGTATTTTATTTTGGACAAGAAGTCCTAAAATTCCTTATAGGGTTTGGTTAACTGTTGTTAAAGATGATTCTCCCCATTACCCAACTACTGTAGATGAAGCAAAAAATTTACTTTTTGATTTCTCTCATGATATTGAATTCGGATTAAAGGATGTATCCTTGGGAAAACATACCGTTAATGTAGATATAATGATAAACTGGGGTAAGCATCAATACAGCGAACCGCAAAAATTGTCTGGAAAATCCAACTCAATCCATCTGATTTTATCTTGAAAAGAAAATTTGAGACTAATTTTTTTGATAAAAATTATTAATGAGATCTTATTCATGAAACGTTGATACTTCAATGGCAAAATTTGATGGAATACGTGGACAGGAATTATTAGATGTTGAAAACCTTAAAAAAGAAATTACGTTAATTTTCAAAGACAATAGATATCTTTTTGTGAGGATAGAAAATGGCACTTTGGTATGTGATTCTATTCCAGAATAATCTATTTTCTAGTTAGATACTTTTCATATTTGAATAATAACATTTCCTGGATTTCTGATTGTACCGATCCCGGTCTTTTTGAACGTATAGTCTGTATTGCATCTTTATAGGATTTATTATTTTTTTTCATTATAAATCCTGCTAATATCGTACCTGTTCTTCCCAAACCTGCCAAACAATGAACAACTGTTGGTTTATTATTTTGAAGTTGGTAATGAATGTATTCTATGATTGAATCTAGTTCTTCTAGGGTAGGAGCTTTATAATCTTCCACGTTTAGATGAAGGTAGTCTAAATCTTTTTTAATCCAAGATTTAGGTAACGGTGTTTCTCTTACTGTTACTATTGTTTTTATTCCCTGTTTGGTCAGCCACTCTAGCTCATCTGATGATCCCGGAAGACCTGAACCCGCCAAAGTTTTTTCAATCACCCAACTAAAATTGGTTGGTTTGCGATATAAAGTCCCATAAATCCAACGGTATGTATCTCCTATGCGGGTCATTATAGATTGAATTTAATATAGAATAATGAATATTTAAAATTTGATAACATATACCTTATACTTACAATTTCCTAACCTCATTTTTTAAAGTCTTTAAATTCTAAACTCATCATAATATTCACCATTTATTTTGTTGAATCTGACTGCTTTTTTATATCGAGTCATATTTTTATGTACGCAAAATTGCTCGTTATTACGTAAACAAATTATATTATCTTATGGGATATGGAAATATGCGCCTTTGCGATTACAATCTTTCCAGGCAATAGATACTTTCATTTTTTATCTTTGGAATAACTTTTGATAACTTTAAAAAGAATTTCATCGATAAATCTAATATTGTCAATTATCACATTTATCAGAGAAATAAAAAAAGAATCCAATGTCGGTAGGCAATTTACTATAAGGGGATGGGTTCACAGACTACGGAAACAAAAAGAAAAATCGTTTATTTTGATTAGGGATGAAAAAGGAGATGTAGTTCAGACTGTATTTCAATCAGAACAAGTTTCAAATATTACTTTGGAATCGTCCATCCAGGTAACAGGGATACTTTCCGTCGACAAACGTGCTCCAGAAGGAGGATACGAGTTACAGGGTAAAAATATAGAAATTTTCAACATATCAGAGAATTTTCCTATAGGTGAATTTCAAAGTCTTGATCTTTTATTGACCAAACGACATCTGGCTATAAGAACAAGAAAATTGATATCTATTTTAAAAATAAAGTCAACAATACTGAAATACGCTCGACTTTTCTTTGACAATCTGGCATGGACAGAAGTTCAATGTCCTACTATAGTTAAAGGTTCTATCGAAGGTGGATCAACACTATTTCCAATAAATTATTTTGATGAAAAAGCATATCTTTCTCAGAGCGCTCAACTTTATCTAGAAGCATACATATTTTCTCTGGGTCCTGTTTGGACTATATCTCCTTCATTTAGGGCAGAAAAATCACGAACTGTACGCCACCTAGCTGAATTTTTACATCTTGAAGCGGAGGTTCCATGGACCAGTATGGACGATTTATTAAATATTCAGGAAAATTTGGTAACCTTTATCATTAATAATCTAAAAAAAGAACGAACAGATGAATTTGTTTATCTTAATAGAAATATATCTGACCTTAATATTACACCTCCATTTCCAAGATTGGAATACAGTGATGTAATAGATGATTTGCGAAAAAAAGATTTTAAAATAGAAGAAGATGGGAAAAAACGTTATCTGCACTACGGTGATGATTTAAACATCGAATCAGAAAGAATGCTTACCCAACAATATTCAACACCAATTTTTGTTGTAGGATATCCTTTATCCATCAAACCATTTTATGTAAAATCAGACATCCATGATGAAAATAGAAGTCTATCTGCAGATATGCTTGCTCCACATGGTTTTGGTGAAATAACTAGCGGAGGTCTGAGAGAAGACGACCTTGCAAAGTTAAAGGAGAGAATCCGAAAAGAAGGTCTGGATCAAAATACCTATGACTGGTATTTGGATTTAAGAAGGTATGGTTCGGTTATACATGGTGGATTTGGATTAGGCATAGAACGATTTTTGAGGTGGCTGATAAATTCTGAAGATATAAAAGAAACTGTTGGCTTTCCTAGAACAATGTCAAGAATATCTCCATAGCATCTAATTTTTTTTAGTAAATACCTTCAAAGTTAAATCATCATGTTTTTATATTTCGCTCATATCTAATAAATACATGCCTAGTGCTTTTGTATTACTTAATGCAGAACTTGGTAGTGAAGATTCTATTGTGAGGGACCTGAAAAATCTGGAAGGAATAAAACAGGTCTTTCAAGTTTATGGAGTATATGATATCATAGCTCAAGTAGAATCTGATACTATGGAAAAAGTAAAGGAAATAATTACTTGGAAGTTAAGAAAATTATCTGGTGTAAAGTCCACTCTAACGATGATAGTAATGGAATAATTACCTCTTTTCTAATTTAACATTTATTAATAATTTCAGGTAGAAAATTATAAATGGGTTTTTTGGATTTTTTTAAATCAAAACAAAAAAATAATGATGATAAAGATTTATTCAAATGCAAAATTTGTAATACCACTTTTCATGAAAAGGAACGTCTTTTAAAACATATGAAAAAAGCTCATGGTGGCAAGGACGATTTTATGCCAAATGTCAATCCATTTGGTGGAAATTAGTCTTATTAACTTAGATTTTTCAGGATAATAAAACATGTTTCCCATTCATGATGATAATCAACGACTTCATGGTAGACCTTTCGTAAACTATATTTTGATTTTGATAAATGTTGTTGTATTTATATGGGAATTATCGGTAACAAATTTTTTGAGTAATGAATCTCGGGTAGAAGATCTTTTTATGAACTACGGAGCTGTTCCTGATTCTGTTCTAAAGGGAGATTATATAACTTTATTTACATCGATGTTCATGCATGGAGGAATTGCCCATTTGATTGGTAACATGGTCTTTCTCTATATTTTTGGAGACAACATAGAGGATCGTTTTGGCCATATTAAATATCTTTTACTATATCTTCTATGGGGAGTACTGGCCGGCGTGGCCCACATCTTTTACGCAGTTGAAACTGGTTCTAGTTTTGTTCCTGCGGTTGGAGCATCAGGAGCAATATCTGGAGTTTTAGGAGCTTATCTGGTACTGTTTCCAAAAGCAAAAATTGTTACAGTTATTACCACCTTCTTTTTAACTACTGTAAGAATTCCTGCACTTGCATATCTCCCGTTTTGGTTTATTTTGCAGGTTATATTCAGTTTTCTTAGTCCGCAGGGCGGTGTTGCCTATCTTGCACATATCGGTGGATTTGTTGCTGGTCTGGGTATAGCATATCTGTACAAAACATTAGGATTTTTTGATTTATCAACGCCACAAAAACCTGTTTACTACCCTCCAAAAAAACAGAGACCTGCTATCGACGACTTTAAACTCCTTCATCCTGAAATTATAGAATCTGAAAATTATTATGAAATTTTAATTGAGATTTATGGTATTTCTGACCCAAACAACATTAGCATTTCCTTTGAATCTGATAAAATATTATTGATAAAAACAACAGAAAACGTAATATTAAAGAAAGTAGATTTACCACAACCTATCAGAAACCATATAATTGATTCAGCGGAATATCGTAATGGAATATTAAAGATAAAGATTCCCAAATCATAATTTTAATTTGATAATTCTTTATTATTTGTAGATACTACAAAAGTTTATAAGATATTTTTATCGGTTTAAAGTCATATAGTATGTCAAAAGAGGCCGCTCCAAGTAGAGATGGTGGGGTATCTAGAAGAGATTTTTTAAAATTATTGGCAGCGGCAGGTACTGTTTTAACTTTTACTCCATTTGTTGAATGGGGAAAATTTTTGCCCAATCCTACGGGTGGGGGTGCTCAAAAGTCAAAGGTAGAATTACCCGACGGTTCTCAGGCTAACGTTAAAACTTTTAAGGTTAATCATGCGGAAGCTATAATTTTTCCAAAATCCGATGATCCGGTTTTAAATAAGGAAGCATTTAGAACATGGCAGTTTATTAGGCTTCCAAAAGAACTTGGCGGGGATAAAAACGATGCATCCGCTTTTCGAGTTTACAGTATGGTCTGTCTTCACTTGTGGTGTCTGTGGAAGTATTGGCCAGAAGAAGGAAGGAAAAGGGGTGAATGTCCATGTCATGGAAGCCTCTACGACCCATTAACCGGTCAGGCATTTGCTGGGCCAGCAGCATTACAATCACCTCCCTCTAATGTATTACCTAACTTGGACTTGGAAGTTGATGCAGATGGGAACATATGGATTAAACCACCTAATTTTAGCGTTAATGGAAATGGAGTAGTTGGATTTGGGCGCTACATTACATAAAGAAAACAGTCTATCTCTTTTCTTTCGCTGGCTGTATGCTGGTGTAGAAAGAAGCATTTTCATGGGAATCAAATTTACATTCCCTAGCAGATTTGTAAGTCCGCTTGGCTTCCTAGGAATGTTAACATTTGTTATTTTTATCATCCTTGGAATTACAGGAGCTCTCCTTATGCTTTGGTACGAACCTATTTTAGACAGAGCATGGGACAGCGTTGAAAAGATAAATAATGAAATTCCCTACGGATTCCATCTTCGTAACATACACTACCATGCTTCAAATGCAATGGTTTTACTGGCAATACTGCATATGTATTATCAGTATTTTAGCGGACGTTATAAAATTCGAAATGAAATACTTTGGGTATCAGGTATTATTCTTGGTGTATTGACTATTCTTGAAGCTTTTACAGGATATGATATTATCTTTAGTGAACGCGCGGAACTTGCAATTTCTATAGCTGCGTCATTAACAAATTCTATACCTATATTAGGTCCCCAGATGCGGGACGCATTTTTTGGTGCGGGATTCCATGATTTTGTACTCCGTTTCTATGCATTCCATGTATTTTTGTTACCCATAGCACTACTTGGTTTGATGGTAATTCATTTTCCAAGATTCCTTGTTTTTGATGTCCCAATGGTTTTGGCAGTTTCAGGTGCCATAATGATAACTGGCGGTGTTTTCCCTGTGGAAATGGGTTTAAAGTTTGACCCTAACGTTCCGCCAGGTATTACCGTCCCTGAATGGTACCTTACTGGACTATATTCATTTTTAAGATCTCAGTACGACAAGTTTACCACGGGAGTAGCATGGCCTGGATTGTTCATTGCTACATTGCTTTTGATTCCATTTATTGATAGGTATAAAAAATTTTCGTGGAAGGACCGTCCAATTATCACTGCTGTAGGCATAACCAGTATCGCACAAATAATAGTTACCACATATTGGGGATTTTATATAGATCCTGATAGGACAAAATCGCTACTTGAACGTTTGGTAATTGATCCAATATTTTTATATTCGGTAATGATAATGTTGGTTCCTCTATCATTTGGATTTACATATCTTATGATCAAACTTGCCAAGAATGCGGAAGCAAACGCCAAGCTGCAACCAAAGAAATCCATATCAACTTCGATTAACCTTCCAAAGAATTGGATATATTTACTGCTAATAGCACTATTGGGATTTCAGGTTTATCTTAACATATCTGCATATTATGCAATGTTAAACGGAATGAAGAATTATTCATTATTTATTATTGGAATAATGATGTTGGTATTTGCAGGAATATTTCATGTGTACCGACACGGACGTTCTTTGGCCAATTCTCCACCGCCCAAACCATCTCTTCCCAAGACATTGAGGGCAGCCCAATTAAGTCAGAAAGAAACAATTTCCTCACTTCCTGGCAGTAGTGGCAGCAGTGATAATGGCGAGAAGAAAGGTACGGACACAAAAGAGGAAAAACCTTTGATTTCATCTGGTGTTGCAGAAGGGAAAAAAACAAAAGGTAATGGTGATACTGATTATAAGAAAAAAGTGGGCGTATCTAGTATTAACAAAAAATTGAAAGGATTTTTTAAATAAAATTTATTAATTATTTTTTAGATATTATGTATTGCAGCCAACTTAATCGATAACCTTTATATGTATTTGAGAAAGTCATAGATAACTCATGGAGTCAATACGTGAAAATCCTATAGGTGGATTTAGCATTATTGCCTTTATAATCGTATTAACTATCAGCATGGCATATTTTCAATTTATCTATCTCCCACAGATTAATGCTAAGCCTCATGTTTCTGAAAAGATATTAAATCCTACGACAATTACCGAGGTTTCAATCATGGAAGGTTCTGCACTGCCTTCGAATCCTCAATTTTATGTACCAAAAGAGGCCAGGGCCAGTCTTGAGGTATCCAACAAAGTTGTATGGACAAATAATGATAAAACTGCTCATACTATAACAAGTGATACTGGTTATGTAGATAAAATAAGCGGACCTTTTGATACCATGAAGGTTGAAGGTGTTGGTTTGCTGACTCCTGGAAAAACTTTTGAATTTTTATTCACTCATGAGGGTGAGTATCCATATCATTGTGAGCCACATCCTTGGATGACAGGAATGGTAAAAATTGTTAAAGACTTTTCCTAGTTCTATTATCTATTTTTTTTAATTTTTTTAATTATATTTTCCTAGTTTTTATTCTGATTTTTATACTTTAATGATAATTGATGATTACTTTATGACTTTGACAAAACAGATATCGTTAAAAATTTCTTTATGTTCCTGAATCAGTGATACACGGAACTTTACATTTGAAAAATCAACTGGTATGTGTTTGGTTGATGCGACAAATTTGATATCTTTTATTTCTCCTACATCTTTTTTAAAAATCGATAATCTCGCATAAGGATATTTGATTTTTTTATCGTTCAAATACTTATAATAGAATATATCACTTGAATTTTCTATCTGTGAATTAATTACTATGCTATCGTATCTTCCATTGTAGTCTATTTTTATGGAGCCATGCAATTCTTGGTCTGTCGTTATTTCTTCTTCTAGGAATTCTAATGATACCTCTTTTTTCATTATTGTTTCCATATATGTGATGTAGATTCAATTTATCTTTTTTTCTTTTAATTAAATCCAGTTAAATTGGGAAATATTATAATAGAGGTACAAGATACTGAATTTTTATTCGATAATGGGCTCGTAGCTCAGTTTGGATAGAGCGCCTGCCTTCTAATAGTTCTTCTATGAAGAAAGCCGGAAGTCGAGGGATCGAAGCCCTCCGGGCCCGTTTCAGTTCTGAATCGCAAATATGCTGGCAAGTCTGTTTTCTCACTATATCTATGCATTAAAGCCCCCACCACCGAAACCAAAAGATAGTATCCAGAACGCTTTAAGGTATAACTGGATTTCGAAAATGGATGGTTCCACCGTAGAGGAAAAAGTCAAAAAACTTTATGAGGATAAAACAGAAAGACGATTCACAATGGTTTCAAACCTCTTTAATAAAATTTTTCACTTTTCAAAATGGAAGGGGAGAAAGAAAAGAAGTTATCGGGTCAACGATAAAAAATTAATTAAAAACACTCGCTTTTTTGTGATATGGACGATATCCTAGCGAATTGGAAACTTATTAATAGAATGCTTCCCAGGACAAAGTTATTTGTAGGTGAAAGGCTGCATACAATGACAGAAATCCAGCAAATATCGACATATCCAGACAAGAGGATAAAGCCCGTGATATCTTTGCTTTTGTCGTTGGGTATAAGGATATGGGAAGTGGAATACCTTAAGTGGAAACATATTATTCATTTAGAAAATGACTGTGCTAAAATTATAGTCTATGCCGGTCAAGAAGAACAGTATCATAGTTTTGTTACACCAGAATGTTTTAACTATCTGTAGGAATATTGATATTTTCCAAGACCAATAAAAAATGAATGAAAGTTAATGTTCGAGCCTCAATAAAATATAGTTTTTAGATATACAAACACGGTCCTCTCCGTCTTTTACTTCAGTTTGACCGCAGTCATTTCCCTGTCCATCTTCATATTCAAAACATATGATATAGACAACTGGTGGAATTGAATTGGTATTAACAAGAATACTACCATCTTTAAATCCTCTTTCTGCGCACTCTTGTAAAATAGTTGGAACTTCACCTAACTGATTAACGTTGTTTTGATGTTTTACCTCATGCACCGTATATATCCCCGGTTCTATATTTTCAATTGTTGTTCCTTGTTCTGACCATTCAAACTCTTGTATCTGTGTATTCTAATCTAAAACTTTAATGTCAAACATGTCTTGTAAATTCTGACATGATAGTGAACCGCTTATGGTTGGGTCATTGCATGAAAGCCATGATGGAGAATCATTTTCTAAGAATTGGCATTGCATTATTTCTTCTATACCGCCATCACCAGAAATACCATCACATCCAAAAACCTGCTTCTTTGCAGTCAGAGAACTATCATTTGGTTATTTAGTTCGTTCTCATTTTTACATTCACTATCTTTTTTACATGTATTATCTTGTTCAATTTCTGCATCAATTTCTGCCTCATTTTCTGTACCAGTCTGATTTTCTTCTGCATATACAGAAGTATACATGTTTGTTGAAATAGATGGTATTGATGCAAGCAAAGTTACGGATAATACCGTAAAGAGTAAAGATTTTTTCATGTTTGAAAAGAATATTTCTGATAGTATAAAAGATTTTTGCGATTTAAAAGATGGTTCACTCAGTTCGTAATCTGCCAGTAAAAGCAGTATATGGATATAGAAAACTATTTTTCTGGTTTTCTTTTCCGTAAAATGTACTAATATGTTTATATGGACACTAATATTATTACGATCGCCAGTATTTGTCGTCATAACGGATATTGGCAAAGTATTTCCAGTTTCAGTCTGAATCCCTAACCACTTATTCAGACTGGAACTTTATATCGAATGTAATGTTTTATAGTATGTCGAACAATAACTTATATCCTGCAATCTTCCACGGCAGGAGTAAACATACATCACCCCGGTTCCAGTCTGAAATCTTCTCATTTTTTCACTTTCAGGCTGGAACCATTGTTATTTAGTCTTTTTTGTATTTTTTTAGAATAACGAAAAGAAGAATTTGATACAAAAAAAATGAATATATGAACTCTAAAAAAAAGAGAATGGAAAAGAATTTTTTTAGACATAAGTAATCTGATTTTCTGAGCTTGGAAAGTGAAGAGTAGAAAACATGTTCATTTCCAAAGATGCTACTCGATTATTAAAATCAATAAACCTTTTACACGATAAATTAATTTGGTTTAAATGGAACCTTAAGAAATTTGTCTCATCTAAAGACACTCTCAAAGTACAGACCAGACGTTCAATAGATGCAAGAAATACAATAAATTTCGAACTTCACATACAAAAGGGTAATCATTTTAGTAAACAAATTCAGATAAATACATCATCTTTTGTCTAAAATAAAAATTTATATGTTATTGTAGAAAAACTAATTAAATTGCCAGATAATAACAGGTAATAATGACCAAGATTATTTGAACAAAACAGATGAATAATAAATTATGTTGAAAAAGTACAAATGATTGTTATATTACCCACTCCAGATTATCTTACCAAAAAAAAAGAATAAATACCTCTATTATTGATGAATTTTTATAAAAAACAGATTGGATGGAAACACTCCCATCTGTAGATTTCTACGTAACTAGGTGACAAACTTTGGAATAATCATTCAAAAATTGAGCGTAGAAATATACTAGTTGCCAGACAATTTGAGTCACTAATTTGTAAATATGGAAAACATTCAATCTATTCAGAGGGTGGTAAATGGTATCAACAGGCCTGCAATGTACTCGGACTAAAACACTATCTACATTCACCGTATGAGAAAAGTGTTGTTAAAAGAGTAAATTTTTGGTAATGGTGTAAGGATAGAATAGGTGATTTTGACGAGTACTATCATGTACTATAAAGCATGACTGTGATCTGGGTCACAATTACAATTGGAGTATCTTCTCTATATCAATATATGACGATCCTAAAAATAATGATTTTAAAATAGAATTAGGAACAGAAGAAATTAACTTTAATTAACCGAACCAAACACACTGACTATCAATTAATATTCAATAAAATTCCTAGTTAATAAAACATCTAAATTTTTTATTCATTCACTCAATCAACGAAATGAGATTCAATCTCGTTTAATCTTTCAATCGACCCATCACATTCTCGTATGGACGAATATTCTGATTCGGTTCTTAATCTTTGCAGGAAAGAAAGAATCTCCTCATTTAAAACACCATGCTTTACATCATAATCTATACTTCTGTAAACCTGATTTATCTTTCCATATTTTTTGTGTATTCTTTTTTCAAATCTTGATGCATCTTCTGGAAGTCCTTTTACATATTTAATAACGGTTTTTTCCATATTTTTAATATGCCATTCTCTCATTGGAAAATTATTTTGAATCAAAAAAATCAGTTATATTACGTTTTTAGGATATATAATATAATCTATTTTAATTCAAAATTCTAAAACCTCAATGATATTTTCTTTTAAAACTGTACGCAAGTAAAATCTGATTTATCTCTATTATTGATAATTTAGATCTAAAATTTTTCGATCAGGTTGGAGGTCTAAATGTAATGAATTCTGATATCAATTTAATCAGAAATCCTACTCCACCAATTGCACCTACTGCTATTAGAATAAATCTCAAGTATTGCATGTAGTCGTCCTTGCTCGTTTTTTTGGCAAGCTTCAATGTTTGGATCATTTCTATTATTTTTTTCTCAATTGTAGGAATAACTTTATTAAAAGCCAGCAACGGATTATCACATTTTTTATTTAAAAGCACTTATTTGAACTTACCTTTTAGAATTTATGTATTCTATCCTGTGGTTTTTGCATCATAAACAGGTTCCTTCTCTGTTCTTTGCATCTCCACAAAGGTCTCTGTGTTATGTATCCCTTCTATTTTTCCAATTCTTTCTATAACAATATTATGTAATTCCTCTAATGTTCTGGCATTCACATTTACAATCATATCAAATCTGCCAGTCACCTCAGATAGTGATCTGACCTCAGGTATCTTCAGTAACTCTCCATGAATAATTTCTTTACGTTTTGGATCACGGTTTATTCCAACAGTAGCTCTAATGTTTATTCCCAACATATTTTCATTAACTATGATTGTGAATTTTTTTATCATATTTCTTTTTGAAAGGCGTTTAATTCTGCTGTATAGGACTGATGCATTAATGTTTAATTTCTTGCTAAGTTGCGGAACAGATATGCTTGCATCATTGGTTAATTCTGACAAAATTTTCATATCAAGTTCATCGAATCTTTGCAACTTTTATCAGAAGTATGTTAATATATTTACATTAATAAATGTAATTTTTATATAACTGTTGATTTTTAATAATAATGTTTCAATTTATTTCATTTTCAGTACTGTTAAAACTATGATTGGATAGTTAAACCGCACCCAAATACAACAAAATTATTATATGATTTAAATTTGAATATTGTTATTCATGTTATTTAAAAGCAATAAACTTCAGGGAGGTTCTTATATTTTTACTACACAATATGATGAATTAACAAAACATAAAATGATTATAATTGGTAGAATTAAACTAATTGATGGAGATTATGTCGATATTGAAGGGATTTATATCAGACCTGTTGGGCTTATTAAACGAAAAGAAATTGGAAAGATAGGAAATCATTCACTAGATGTATTGAATAATCCTGACCCAACTAACTGTATATTTATTTTGATTGATACTATAGAATACGGACCATATTCTGAAAGAATAGATATTTCAAAAAAAAAGCCAAATCCTATACATGAACATAAGTATCTAATACTTGATGGATGGTTAAAAGAAAACTTGCCCGAAATGTTTGCTAATTTTTTCAATTCAAAATCTCCTGAAGAGCGAATGAAGGCGCGCTCATATCTACTGGAAAAAATGAATTCGTTATACGATAAAGACCTGAAAGAACATTTATACGCAATTTTACGAAGTACCAAGATACTTTAATCTTTCTATCGTTTCGATTTTGAAAGTTTTATATTATGGTTAGATGTTAAGCGTTTTCTGACTATGGAATACGTATATGCCGCATTGTTGTTACATAAATTAAAACAAGATGTAAGTGAGAATAATGTTACTAATGTAATAAAAGCAGCCGGTGTCACTCCCGATGAAATAAGGGTAAAGGCTCTGGTTGCTGCATTAAGTGAAGTAAATATTGAAGAAGCTTTGAAAGCAGCTCCTGTGGCAATGGCCTCAGTTGCTGCCGCACCTACTGCGTCAGGCGGTTCGACTGCAGCTGCTGCAGAAGCAAAGGAAGAACCAAAAGACGAGAAAAAAGAAGAAGAAGCTTTAGAAGGATTATCTTCGTTATTCGGATAATCTTTTTAAAAATTCTTCATTCATTTATAACTTTTTTAAAGTTCCTTAATTTTATTGCCTATGAAAAGAATGTTATTCCATCTAGCTTAAAATAAATTTAAAAATAATTAAAAATAGTTATTGTGGGGTATATCCCTTTATCTTGCCAGCAACATTAAGCGCTTTAGTGTGAACAAACTGTAGTGATTCTTTTGCAGTATCAGAAGTAATATAGCCTGATTCAAATGCTACATTCATTGCTCCTCTTTCTGCCTTTATTAGTATCGGCTCGATAGTCTCTGGGATGGTATAGGTCGATTCGGTAGCAAGTGTTATTGCCTCGTTTAACGCGCTTCTTAGTTGGTTTTCATACTCTTTTAAATCCAGACGAAGATCGTTTTCTAGATATTGTAGTCCCTCCGATATTGCATAATTTACTGCAATTCCTGCTTCTATCGGTTTAATGTTTAATTTACTCATAAGGGATGCTAATTTCTGTGAAATTACTGAACCAGGTTTGGCAACTACTGTATCCTTGGTGACGGCTATCGTTCCTTGGTCTATCTTTGTCGGTACATTTGATTCTTTAAACTCCGAAAGAACTGGACCTGGCGTTATACCTGTGTTTCCTGCAGGTATCGTTATCTCTTTTGAAGCAATATCTCCTCCCTTTGCCGGTAGATACACTTTATTCTGATCGAAAATAAGATTTAGTTTGAAAGGATTAAAGTTTGTAAACATCAATGCACACTGACCTTCTAACTCTTTACTCAGGTGTTCTATACCTGGAGTATCCTTTATCTGTTCAAATGCCCTTAATGCAACTTTGTTTTTGATAATCTTGATGACGATTTCATTTCTGAATTTCTTTCTGATTGTCATTAATTGTGTTGCTCTGACTTTGGTCATTTTGGATAATGCAACTACACTATATTCCTTTGGCAACTGCTGCAATTCTTGATACATTTTTACCTTTTTTTCTGGATATTTTTTCAAAGTTTGAGACATTTTCTATTTTCCTCCATTTATTTATTTTTTATTGGTAGATTTGACTGGTCTGCCCATTGTGAATTTTACTACCGCATCTTTGATATTTTTTTCTCCCTGCGGTAATTTTTTTTCAATGGTCGAAATGACTGCGACAGCATTGGAAACTAGCTGGTCATCATCCATTTTTTCATCTCCTATTTTAGCCGATATACTAAGTTGATTTCTTACTCTTACTCTTACTGAATTTCTGAATCGTTCAACAATTGACTCTATTGGAGCACCATATGGTACGGGAGCTGGCATTTTTCCTCTCGGACCTAAAAACTGACCCAACGACCTACCAACATTTGCCATCAATGCGGTATCAGATAAAAAGAAATCATATATTCTTGCCACGTTTTTTGCTTCTTTTTTGTTTGTACTTAATCTATCAAGCTCATCCTGCTCTATAACCTTGTCAACCTCTGCTTTCTTTGCACGGGAACCCATATCACCGGAAGCAACCACACATATCGATGCCTGTGTTGATGATTGGCTTGGTAAACTTACAACTTCATTTAAACTGAAACCTTTTTTAATATCAATATCCTTTAAAATTAATGTTAGATCTACTGATTGACTAAAATTACGCTTTGTTGATTCTTGTCTTGCGTTTTTCACCAATTCTTTAAGCTGAACTTCGTTTATCATTTCAAATATAGGATGTCAATGAGTTGATAGTTACTTATAAACCTGAGCCATTATGTTGTACGCGTCAAATGTCTATACTGTGACATTATGTTAATTTGCATTCTTTTTTGCTTGCATATGTTACTGTCTATCCATTCATCCGTGTTTTAAAATTTATATATCTAGAAAATAAAATAACAAAAAATGGTTCAAAAAATGACCGCTGTATGGTTAATTGTCCTGACCGTTCTTATCTGCACCATAATTCCAGTTTATATGATTTGGCTTACCACGATACCACATGAAACAAAATTGTTAATAGGTCTGGATATGTTAATTGACAATTCAAATTCGTTATTGTTAAAATAATAAAATTGAATGATATTCTTTTTTTATTTTAAGGATAGAATTTGATGGGAATGATTATTTAAGGCATTTTTTTCATACATTCTGTTGTTGTTTCTTTGGCTGAAAATAACCTTTTACTAATGCTCTTGTGGCTTGGAGAGCTGACTTTTTCAAGCTGGATACTGTCATATGGTGCAGAACATTTGGCTGCACGGTACGGCGCCAAATTTGTAGGTAGAACCCTTTTAAGCGTGGCCACTACATTACCGGAGATTGCCATAGTGGCATATGCAGCAGGGGTGGGCAATTACGGAATCGCAATAGGTTCTGGACTGGGAAGTAACCTGATGATGATGACCTTGGGACTTTCTGTAATGTTAATAATTGCAACGACATCGTTATCAAAAGCACCATTGAAAGGAATCGACGTTACCACTTTCAAACTGGACAAGATCTTTCTATTACTTACTGCAGTAGTCAGCGCGATTCTTTTTATAGATGGGTATGACTATGTAGACGGTTTTATCTTTTCTGGCTTTTTTGCAGCATATGTAATCGTTGCATTCTACGAGATGCGTCTTGAATCAAAATTAAAAAAACAGGATGCTGAAATAAAAATTAACAAAACAGCATCATCTCCTGAAGATTTAGGTCCTAAAAAAGAAGGTAACAACGATTACACACATGAAGAGAAAAATTCAAAGTCAATAATAAAACCACTTTTGATTTTCATCGCCGGTACTATTGGCATCCTCATAGGTGCAGAACCGTTCATTCATTCGCTTCAGGGTTTTTCAACAGATGTTGGAATATCTGCTATAGTGCTGGCCGTAATCATCAGTCCAATCGCTGGTGAGATGCCTGAGAAGATATCTATAATGATACTTGCAAGAAAAGGGGCCGCAGGGGCATCCATTGCAGTTGCTAATATTTTAGGTTCTAAAATTCTAAACAATACCCTGCTGCTTTCTGTAGCAATTTTTGGGGCAATGTTGTATGGAGGATTCTATGAAAAAATTGCTGCAGATACTTTACTGCAATATCAGATGATACTGGTAACAACTGTTACTCTAATAGCATTGATTCCAATGTTTAGAAAAGAGATAGGGCTGAAAGTAGGCATAGCACTTGGAATTTTATACATCATAAGTATTGGAATTCAGTTTGTTCTTCCACAGGGAAATATTCCACATTAATTGAACAAACTATACCATATCATTTTTTTAATCTGTATTTTTTTCGCATATACAGGAATCAATTTCCATATAACATCCAATACACACAATGAATTCTTTGCAACCTGACGGCGAACATGCTTCAAATGATTTTGTTTCCCTTCCGCAAATACATACGATTCCCAATCTTCTGTTGCTATCTTTCTGTCTGTAATGTCTTGTACATAAATTTTCTATTCTATTAGTAATAAATAATACCAAGAACTATTTACTGATAGACAATAACATGAGTGTGGAATTAAAAATACATCCTTCCTTTTTTAAGGAATTTGCTACAAAAACATGGGTCTCGCCTTATGAGATCGTCAAAGAATTGATAGAAAATGCATTTGATGAGGATGCCACAAAGGTTTTGATTACACTTATCGACAACGGTGATATTATTATTGAAGATGATGCAGGAATGGACAAGGCAGGCATTGAAAAATTTCTCCTGCTGGGTTCTCCGCACAAAAAGGTGGATTCTGTATCTCCAAAATATAACAGAATAAGAACAGGCCGTTACGGTACTGGAAGACTATCCTTTTTAACTTCATTTGAAAGAATGAAGATAAAGACAAAAAAAGGATCTTTTTCAAAAGTATTTGCTCTTGATTCAAACTCTCTTGACGACCTATTTACTGGGAATTCAAAATTAGACGAAATTAACGAAAAACAGCTTAAAAGAAATGGAACCGAATTGCGACTGGAAAATCCAAAAATGGTGGTAGATTCAGACAAGTTATTAAAAGAGATCAGAAAACTGGCAATATTAAGACAACCAATGTTTGAAATATCTTTCAAAAGATCCGATTCGTTTAGGGAATGGAATTTTGATAATGCACAATTGATAACGGCTCCTGAAATTCAGGGATATAAAATTCCAGTCAACATCGAAAACGGAAAAATCTACGGAGAGATAATCATAGCGCGAAGGCCTTTAAGCGAGGATGAACGGGGAATTGGCATCATGGTAGGAAATCATATCGTTACCAGAAGTCATTTTGGATTTGAAAATAAAATCAACAAGGTCACAGGTCTAATCAGATGCAATGCTCTTACATCAAGATTTGCTGACAAATCTGCAATTATAGAAGATGATGAATATAATTCATTTAACAACTTGATGAGGGAATTTATTCTAAATACAGTCATTCCAAGCCTAGGTGAATATGAAGACGTACTGATAACAAAGGAAGAATCTAGGATATACAAAGAAATAGACAAAGCTCTTGGACAGGCAGTAATGGAGACACTTGAAACATTTGAAGAGGTGGGTGGATATGAAACCGTACTAGATGATGGGCAATCAGTTAAAAATACAGATATTGTTTCTAGGGAAACCGATAAAGTCCAGATACCGTCACCGTCACAATCACTAGCAGATACTCAACAAAAAATAGAGACAGATAATGACAGTAAAAAAAGAGATTCCCTTCTTTATTCTGCAGACGATGCTGTTATTGATAGACTTTATAGCAAACATCATGTTGAAGATAGGGACAGAACCAGGACAGACATATTTGACAAAGATTATCTGAATGTTTCGAGATCAGGTGAATTATTGCAAGATAATAAAAGTATGGAAGCAAGAAAAATTAGAAAGCCGGTTCTTAAAAAAACATTTGTCCTTAAAAAAATTGGGTATAAAGTAATTCCATATGACGATGAGTCCGACTCTAGATACAGTTTTACTAACGAAAATATTGTATTTGTAAATAAGGCTAATTCGACATATAAAGCAGAAGCCTTGCGAGGAGATGAATTTCTTTTAAGACATATCATTAGATTGGTTGCTGAGGCTATTGCTGAATCCAAACATCCAGAGGGAAAAGACGCTCTTGAATTACAGAATAGGTTGATTACAGAAGCCATCCGCATCCATGATGTTTCCGGAAAGAAATAGGACCACACATCATCATTTTATCTGAATTTCATATGACTTATTATTGCAAAGAACCATAAAATAGATGATAGATGGAAAAGACTAAATTTAACTACTTTCTGACTTAATCATATGGCTTTCCAATTTATGCCCGGTGCTACAGCTGTGGGAATAACATTTGATGCAGGTGTATTACTTGCATCTGAAAAACGAGTTGCATTCGGTAATTTTGTTGTAAATAAAAATACAAAAAAGACTTTTTTGATTACTGACCGCGTGGGAGCTGCATGTGCGGGTATGATTGCAGATATGGAGGTATTGGCAAGACAGGTTTCTGCTCTTGCAAAAATCAGAAAATTGGAGACAAGACGAGAGGTTGCCCCAAATTCCGTTGCAAAATTGATGTCAGTTATCATGTTTGAGCGAAGATATTTTCCTTTATTGACACAGGTAATTGTGGGAGGTGTAGGTCAAGAGACCAAGATATACACACTTGACCCGCTTGGTTCATTACTGCCAGATGTATATGCTGCAGTAGGGACTGGAGCAGAGCTCGCACTGGGCGTTTTAGATGCAAGTTTCCAAGAAAAGATGACCGAAGAAAAAGCAAAGGAATTGGCCATCAGGTCAATTAAATCTTCAATTCAACGTGATTCATCAAGTGGTGATGGAATAGATGTTTTGTCCATTACAAAAAAAGGAAAAACCGAAGATTCTATAAATTTCTGACCCTTTTAATCATTTTTAATTTAATCATTTTTTCAGTATTTTTCATTTATCCACATTACCTTAATATTGAAAAACATGTCTAAATATTGTATTTTCAGATGGAAGAACAGGTAGTACACGAAGGACTTGATGCTCGGAATATAGGTTTACGTAATATTGAGGTTGCTGACACAAAAATTTGTTCAATTGATGGTATTAATGGAAAATTGATCTACCGCGGATATGATATACTTGACTTGGTTAATCACTCCAGTTTCGAAGAAACTGCGTATCTGTTATTGTTTGGAGACCTTCCCAATCAAAAACAATTACAGGATTTTTCTAAGAATTTACAGGAATCTCGAACACTTCCACCACAAGTAATTCAAAATCTAAAAAATAAACCAAAAACAGCGCTACCTATGGATATATTACAATCATGTGTCTCTGAACTTGCAACTTATGATCCACATATTACAATTGAAACCAAGGAGGCAAATATTGAAAGAGCAATTTCACTTATTTCAAAGATTCCGTCAATAGTTGCTCTCTGGAATCGAATACGTAACGACCAGGAAATCATAAATCCAAAAAAGGAACTCTCTCATACGGGAAATTTCCTCTATATGATTTCAGGCAAAATGCCTTCCAAGGAAGAAGAAAAAATTTTCGATTTATGTTTAATACTGCATGCAGAGCACAGCTTTAACGCATCAACTTTTGCTGCAAGGGAGATTGCTTCCACAAGGGCACATATGTACGCATGCATATGCGGTGCTTTGGGCGCACTATCTGGTGAGTTGCACGGTGGTGCTAATATTCAGGTGATGAAGATGATAATGGAAATTGATGAACCACAGAATGTTAAAAACTGGGTCTTAGAACAGCTAAAGGTAGGAAAAAGGGTCATGGGAATGGGCCATGCCGTATACAGGACAACTGATCCAAGAGCAGATGTTTTGGCACGTCTATCAGAAACCATATGCAAAGGCGATAATGCAAAATGGTACGATATTACAGAATCGGTTGAAAAATATACAAAAAAATACATGTACGAGTTGAAAAAGCAACCCATATACCCAAACGTCGACCTCTACAGCGCATCTTTGTATTATAGTATGGGTTTTCCAATTGACCTTAACACTCCCTTATTTGCGATTTCTCGAATTGCCGGATGGGCTGCACATGTTATCGAAGAAAAATTTGCAGAAGCTGCTCCAAAACCGGCTTTGTATAGACCAAAGGCTGTATACGTTGGAAAATACTGCGGTCCTATGGGATGCGAATATGTTCCAATTTCAGAGAGATGATCTAGTTTTTTCTTTTCTAACACCGGACTTTCAATAAAACTTGATGTAATAATACATGCAATATTTGGGATGATATAATTGAACAATCACCATAAATGTATTCAAAAGATACTGTAGTACATGGGCTCACTGCTATGATACTTCTAACTTTTGTTTTATTCTAAAGATATTTTGATTCGGGTAGGTTTGATAAAGGAGATTGGATATATCCGGAAACTTTCATTCATTAAAAATTTGAAATTTTTATATAATTTACCTGACGTTTATATCATATGTAGATTGAAAGTAGGTCAATTAAATTTTCATAAAATTGTATATTTTCAGATATTTCTATATATGTGTAGTATATTATTAATATATTTGATTACCTTTATAGATGGATTTTTTTATTATTATCTTTGTTGAAGATTCATGTTTTATCAAAAAAAGACACTAGTGAAATACTTGAAAGGATGACGCCTTCGTGGCCACAGTCATCAATTCCCAAAACCAAAAGTCTAAAAGTATATGAAATTTCAAAAGGCAACTGTATTCTAGAACATGACGGTTTGTTTGCTGTCCAGATTGACAAGAATTTAATTTTACCATTTTTAGGAAATTTGTCAATAATTAATTTATTTCCACATGTTGTGGTTGATATGGGAGCTGTAAAACCAATATGCGGTGGAGCCAACATAGCTAGACCGGGAATAAAAGATTTTGGTAAATTTCAGAAGGATGAAATTGTAGTAATAAAGGATGTGAATCATATGAAACCAATAGCTATTGGATTATCACTTGTAGACAGTGATACAGTACAATCAATATCAAGTGGATATATCGTTAATAATTGTCATTATATTAGTGACAAATTTTGGAAAGCATACAAAGAATTACATTAACGATTGATTTAATTTTCAAAGCTATGTAATTTTACAGTCTTATATGACATCATTTATTCCATCACCAGTAATTGTAAATAAAACATGTCTAGGATTTCTAGGCTGCACTAATGATGCGTTAAACAATATTTGATCCTGATTTATTATTTCCAGTTTTAATTTTATATGTGAATATATTGAAACAGACGTTTTCATAAACTCTTGCTTTTTGATTATATTTGAATAATCAGTAGCCGTATTTGTACTCTGATATGGATTTTTATATTTTCCACTTGTAATGGTTGTAATATCTTCTTTTTGTACTATGTTTCTGATCATATTTGTTACAACAATTGCGCGGTCTGATGTTATGGCAAGTAGGGCTAATTCATGCAAATGATATCTTATCGATAGATGACGTCTGTATCCCTGAGGTTCATTTGAAAATAGATATGTGAGGGAATCAAATATTATTAGTTTTGAACTACTTTTTTTTATCCTTTCAGCTATTTCTAACTGGGATTTTGATGAAAGTGGTCTATATACTGAAATTCTATTTAAGATATCTTCTTTTTTATCCTGAGGAGACATCTGTGATATTCGCTCAGGTCTAAATGTACCTTGTGTGTCAACAAAAATTGCTGTCTGATTTTGATTATTTTTTAAAAAATTAACACATAAAGAGAAGCAGAATTGAGTCTTGCCACTGCCACTATCACCGTAAATTTCTGTAATCAATCCGGACCTTATGCCACCACTAAGTAACCTGTCTACCTGCGATGACCCGGTACTGATTATTATCAATCACATTTAATAAAACTAGACTAGATTTCAATATTTTCTTAAACTATAAAGGAAACTTTTTATTGTAGCCACGGTGTTTTCATTACACAAGTGATTTATTGAATATGTCTTCACAATCTTCACAACAACAACCAAAAAGACCTCTAACAATCTTGCAAAAATCATTGAATCGCAAGGTTGCTGTCAGACTAAAAAATGAGATCGAATACAGAGGTAGAATGAATAATGTTGATTCTTACATGAATTTAATCTTGCTTGATGCAGAAGAATATCACGGCTCTGATGTTTTAGCTAATTACGGTAAAGTTGTCATCCGTGGAAATAATGTGTTATTTATTAAATTAGAAAAAGAATTTTGATCTAAAATAAAATAAATATTACACTTTTTTCAAAGGTATTGACAGTAAGTAATGGTTTCTAAATATTTATTCTCATCTGAAAGTGTAACTGAGGGACATCCCGATAAGATATGCGACCAGGTTTCTGATGGTATTTTAGACGAATACTTAAAACAGGACAAGGATTCTCGGGTTGCAGTTGAATCTATGGCCACCACCGGAATTATATTTGTTGCCGGGGAGGTAACATCCAATGCTCAAGTGGATTTGCAAAAAATAGTACGAAATACCGTAAAAGAAATTGGTTATGATAAACCCGAATATGGTTTTGATGGAAATACTTGTGCCATTTTAAGTTCAATACATGAACAGAGCCAGGACATCTCCAGAGGAGTAACACCAACTGATACAAAAGAACAAGGTGCCGGAGACCAGGGACTTGTTTTTGGTTTTGC
>QCWD01000014.1 GCA_013114725.1 Nitrososphaeraceae archaeon
CTATCCTTTAATCCATCCACTCTATCTTTTTGATACCTGTACATATATCTGTAAAAAATTTGTTCTGGAAATGTTGATGGTTTTGCAAATATCAGTCATCTTCCATCACTCTATTAGTTTGAGTCTGATACACACCTTCTTATCTTTACATCTTATCTATGCCGCGCCTGATGTAATACTTCTCTTTAGTCGTGCTATGCAAGTAAAATCGTGTAAAAGACGAGATAATACCACGAACTAATCTATTAAACATGATTTTTATATTCTTTGAGACATTTTAAAATCAAATGTAATTCATATAAATAAATTTATGAGAATATTAATAATACAAGTTAGATGCAATCAAAAATTAGAAATGTGGCAATACTGACAAAATATAAAAATAATCGCGCAGAAAATGCTGCAGATAAGCAGAAAATGCTGCAGATAAGATTATTTCAATTTTAATAAATAAAGGAATAAAAGTATTCTCTCTAACCGAAACACCATTAAAAAATACTAAAAAAATGAATCAAGAAATTCGTAATAAAATAGATTTGATATTTGCCATCGGAGGAGATGGTACAGCTCTTCGTGCTTTTAGATATATGGCAAATAACGTTCCAGTCTTTAGTATGAACGTTGGTGGTACTAGAGGAATATTATCAGAAATTAAAACCGAGTTAGTTGAAGATTCAATTAACTCATTGCTTAATGGAGAATATTTGATTGATAAAAGATTAAGAATACAACCATCAACCAAAGCACAAATATTCAGTCCAGCATTAAATGAGATTCTTATCCTACGTGCAAATATGACAAGAACTCCAAAGATATCAATAAAGTACAGAGATTTTCAAATGGAACAATTAATGGACGGAATTATTGTATCAACACCAACAGGTTCTACTGGCCATTCTTTCTCAATAGGAGGACCTGTATTATATGAGAAGTTGAATTGTCTTATTTTAGCTCCCATAGCTTCTGTGAACAAAATTCCACAGATTGTAATACCAGCTGAAGAAATTGAAATTAAAAGTAATGATAAAATTCACATGATTATAGACGGACAAGAAACATTTATGCTTAATTCCAATGAACCATTAAAAATTTCAAGATATACTACAGATGCTGGATTTATTAGATTAAAACAAAAAACACTACCTCAATTAGAAAAACTTGGCTTTTAATAATTTGATACTGGACGCTAGTGCGTTTTATTCGGGGGTATTATTCCAATCTGGTTCAAAATGTTATACGACATATGAAATTCTGGAGGAAATAAAACACATACACCGTCATTTTTCATTGATAACTATGGCAATACAATCTGGAAATCTTGTTATTCACGAACCTTCTAGGGAAATAAAGAAGAAGGTAATGCATATGGCAAAAAAGACTGGAGATTATTCAAGACTTTCCACTGCGGATATTTCAATACTTACACTTGCTCTGGAATTGAATTTTCCGCTTGTCACAAATGATTATGCAGTACAAAATGTCGGAAAATTGTTAGAAATTTCTATTAAAAGCGCCGGGATAGCGGGAATATCCAATATTAGAAAGTGGATTACTGTATGCAAAACATGCAGGAAGAACTATGGTTCTCAAATAAAAATTTGTGACATATGTGGAAATAAATTAACCAGAATGCACATAAGTTTAAAAATAAAAAAAGATAGTGGATAGATATTTCATCTTAACAATTTATGTATGAGTAAAATGAATAAATCTTGATTCTTGAAAGTTACAAAGTATAAAAATAACATATCCATTTTTATATTTATAATTGTTATAGGTATTGCTTTATCGATACTTTCATATCAGTATTCTTCTTTTACTTCTGATGAGATCAAAAAAATCGCAGAACAGGATGTTAGGTCAAATGCGAAAATTCAAACATACGATTTGTCTAGAATACTTGTTCACAGTCTGGATTCAATTACCACTAATTTAAAATTACTAACAAATTTAGTTTTACTAAATGATACAAAATACTCTGATGTTTACTTATTAATGAACGCTGCACAGGATTCTACATATAATTTAACTCATGCCTATTTTTTGGTAGATGAAAATGGAAAATTAATTGTTGCAAGTGATTCAAATGCGCACGGTTTTATTAATATTGGAAATTTCTCAAATGAGGAATACTTTACTATTCCAAAACAAACATTAAAACCATACTACAGCAGTGTAATAAAATCAAATAATGATTATCCAGAATTATTTTTATCATTTCCGATTACTACATATAAAGATGACGAAATTATACATGACATAACCGGTAATCAATTTTATGGGATTGTTGGAGCTTCAATTAGTATCAAGTCACTTGGTAACTTTTTACAAAAAGAACTATCATCATCTTTTTTAAGTAACGTGGGTTTAATCGATAAAACTGGGATAATACTTTATGCAAGAGACCAGTCTTTGATAGGAAGACATTATCTATCAGATGAATTTCAATCTCTAATACCACAGGAATTAAAAGAAAATTATAATAATATCTTGAAAAATTCTTTAAGTGGAAATTCTGCAACTAACGACTTGACATACAAGGGTTTAACCACAACTTTATCTTATCAACCAATAGTAATTAATGATAAACATTTATGGACACTATATATTAGTACTCCACACCAGCTTGCAAGCAACGTGGGTTTTCTAATAAATCAACAAAAAAATTTTAGTACAATTATAGTAATAGTAATTGGTTCAATAGCTATTGGTATTGCATATCTAATCCTTTCATGGAACAGAAGTCTAAAGCAAGCGGTGGATACAAGAACATCTCAATTAAGATTTACAAATGTATCTCTAATGGATTCTAACAGAAAATTAGCCGATGCAAATAAACAACTTAAAGTGCACGATAAGATGCAGAAGGAATTTATCAACATTGCAGCTCATGAATTAAGAACACCGATCATGCCTATTCTTGGTGAAATAGAATTTATCGAAACACAAGTAGATCCAGTTAAAAAAACTGCATATGTAGACGAAGAGCAAATCAAATTAATCATCAGAAATGCAAAAAGACTGGATAGACTTGCATCTGATATATTGGATGTTACAAGAATAGAAAGCAAGTCTTTGAAATTAAATAAAACTTATTTCAGTCTGAAAGATCTATTAATTGGTACTGTTAAAGACCTTACAAATCAAATTGGAATGGACGAAAATTCAAAAAAAATTAGTATAAATTATAATCCAATAGAGATAACAGTTTTCGCAGATAAAGACAGAATTAATCAAGTTATTTATAATTTATTGAGTAATGCACTAAAATTTACTGAAAACGGTTCTATAACAATTAATACTGAGGTAAAAGACAAAAATGTACTAGTTATCGTAAAGGATACAGGTTCTGGAATAGACCCAGAGATATTTCCGAGATTATTCTGTAAATTTGCAACTAAATCAGAAAAAGGTACCGGTTTGGGACTTTATATTTCTAAAAACATTGTCGATGCACATGGAGGAAAAATTTGGGCGAAAAATAACAGTAATGAAAAGGGGGCTACTTTTATTTTTAGTATTCCCTATATAGTAAAAGATGATGATTTTGAATTTCAGCATTTAATTTAGTAATGTTACTAAATTTTATAATAGAAGATCTGACATTTAACCAGTAAAAAGAATTCATAAAATAATCAAGTATTTTTTTATATACAATTCTCATAGTACTTATATTTACAATAAATCAGTGTGTTTCATATCTTAAAATATTCCATTACTATGCTATAGCATTAACTTACTCAAGCCAAATATACTTTAAACATAATCATGATGATGAAGGATTACGAGATACATATCATATGCTATAATATTCTCAATGTTATTAATTGTTAATATGATTAATTTTAATATTGATGACATTTATGGATATCCACCACAAAATGATGTTAAAGATCAATCCTTCAAATTAATAAAGGATGACTGTTTTTCAGAAAAATATTGTTTTGATATAGGATTCTTAAACTTTATGCCAATACCTTCGTTTAATTTAGGAAATACATTTTATACTATAACGGGGCATGAAAATGGCGTTAATCATGATAATTTTGTTGTTCAAAATGCAGAAGTTTATCCTGGACGAATGCAAATTACCGATAAAATTTATCAGAATCTGACAATGAAAAATGGAAAAATTTTGAATAATATTGTTAAATCAATGCCAGACCAATTAAAAATTCATGTATTGGATAGATTTGGAAAAACTGAAAATGATGACAATAATATTTCAAACTCGAATATTTCAAGTAGCAATCAAGATAATTATAATAACAACAATGCACGAGATCACCTAAATAATAACAATGCACCAGTAACTTCAAACGAAATACCATTTATTTTATCACTTCCTTTCCCCTAAATAGTGATTAACGTCAGGTTAGAAATTTATTTAATATAGTATATGACAAAAAATAATAGACGTTATATCAAATTAACATCAAAATAATTCGCGAAGTTAGCCCAGTCTGGTTAAGGTACGAGCTTCCCAAGCTCGGGATCGCGGGTTCAAATCCCGCACTTCGCAGAGTAATTTTAATTCAGACATAGAAGATCATTATTTTTGTGGTTTTAATAACGATATTGTTACCGCGCAAATAAATTTTCATGCTAAGATATACATCCTGGAAGGACTACTCTAAAAGAAAGATTTTTTTATGTTTAATATATTAAATCAAATGTTAAAATCTCTAGCCAGAAATGAATGAATATACAATTGTCTTGAGCAACATTTTTTATCGTTTGAACTTGCCATTTTAAATGCCTGAAATTGAGGAGTGTTACTCACGTTTTTTGAATATGAAACTCCTTTGAGAGATATAATTTACATAACTTCTAGTTGTATTTTTTAAAGATGTCCGATAACAAAATTATACCATATCTATATATCTGGCACAATAAATTTTGTTCATCATTTTTTATACAACTTAGCACGCAAGATTAATCATATATCCATTCAGTTAAGATGTTTATCATATTCTTCCCAAGTTCTGTGAAAATAATATTTGTTATCTTATTTGAGGAAATAAAGTCATTACATGAATATTTAGATAAAAATTTTTTACCTAGTTTTAATTTTGTTTGGATATAAAGACTAGAGTTTGATAACAAGTTGTCCATAGATAGATGCCTTTCAGTACTAAAGATCATGATTTTCAGAAATGAGAGATATATGAAATTATGTTAACCCGTATGATTGTTCTATTTATTTGCTTTTTACATAAAAATCTTAATATTATAAAAAAATGAATGACCTTCCTAAAAGGATACTCAGTTCATTATATGATTATTATTTGTTAATTCTTCAAAAAAGAATGAAATAAAATACAATCTTGATGGTGAAAAAAATAAAAAGCCGAAAAACTATACTTAAATGTGCAGTTAAAAGGAAAAACGAGATCTACTAAAATTAAATACATTTTTGTTACCGGAGGTGTTATGTCCGGTCTTGGAAAAGGTATAATATCGTCATCAACTGCTAAGTTGATCCAATTATCTGGCATTAGAGTATCATGTGTAAAAATCGATCCTTATGTAAATTATGACGCAGGAACTATGAATCCTATTGCACATGGTGAAGTATATGTTACAGATGATGGAGGTGAATGTGATATGGATATAGGAAATTATGAACGATTTCTGAATATTTCAATAAAAAAAGAACATAATATTACAACTGGGAGGATTTATTCACAAGTAATTAAAGCTGAACGTTCAGGAAAATATTTGGGTCAATGTGTTCAAATTATACCACATATTACTGATGCAATAAAGAATTCATTACGAAAAATAGCCGAGGATGAAAATTTACAGGTACTGGTAATTGAATGTGGTGGAACAGTGGGAGATATCGAAAGTTTACCATTTTTAGAAGCTTTTCGTCAGATGGAATTAGAAGAAGGTGTAAATAATACTTTATTTATTCATGTAACTCTTGCCCCTATTCTGGATGTTGTCGGAGAACAAAAAACAAAACCAACACAACATAGTATTCAAGAATTGAGAAGAATTGGGATTCAACCAGATATTTTGGCCGTAAGATGCAAAATAAAGTTATCAAATGAAACTAAAAAGAAAATCTCGCTATTTGCAAGTATAGCTGAAAATTGCGTTATTTCCAGTCATGATGCAGATTCTATTTACTCTATACCAGAACTATTGGCCAGTCAAGGATTAATGAATACTATAACGAAAAAACTTGATCTACCAAAAAGGCAGATAAAATATCAAAATTGGAAATCGATTGCAAAATCATTTACAACCCAAAATAAAAACATAAGAATAGCAATTGTAGGTAAATATGTTACCTTACCTGACAGCTATGTGAGTATTTATCATGCACTATCACATGCAGGAGCAAAAAACGGAATTCAAGTACATATAGAATGGATCGAATCAGAAAAATTCGAAGACAAAGATAATCTTGATTATCTTGATAATTTCGACGGTATTTTGATCCCCGGTGGATTTGGAAAACGTGGTACATCTGGTATGATAAATGTAGCAAATTATTCTAGGCTAAAAAATATTCCATATTTGGGAATATGTCTAGGATTCCAGCTTGCGTTAGTATCTTTTGCAAGAAATGTATGTAAAATAACTGAAGCAAATTCCACTGAACTGGATCAGAAAACTAAAAATCCAATAATTGAATTCATGCCAGAACAAAGATCAATAAATGACCTTGGTGGAACAATGAGGCTTGGAAGTCATGAAATCGAAATAAAACCAGGAACTATTGCTTCTAAAATATATTTATCCAGGACAATAAATAGAAGACATAGACACAGGTATGAGTTCAATAAAAAATATTTGGATATAATAGAAAGAAATGGTATGATATTATCAGGATTTTCAGATTATGGAAAAAGGACTGAAATATTGGAAATACCGAGACATAAGTTTTATGTAGCCATACAATATCATGCAGAATTTAGTAGTAGACCTGGAAAACCAGAGCAATCTTTTGAGGAATTTGTAAAGACCGCATCTCTTAAATTTTGAGTTCGTAAATTCGATTCCTTGCATCTCTAAGGGAGATCTTCTTCCTAACATATCCTTTTAATACCAAATGACTAAGGGAGAGTCTAATCGTTCTTTCAGGCAGCATGGTTTTTGAAGAAAGGTCTTTCTGACTCATCGGACCTTCATATTCAAGAGTTTTTAAAATTAATTTTGCACTAGGTGGCATGTTTAAAAGTTCTTCGGCTAATTTGACTTTTTTAGCTAGCATAGCTGCAGTTGAATCTACATGTGGTAATCTAATTAATTTTGCAGGAAAAGGATGTTTGTAGCACTCTAAAGATTTCTTTACATTTAATCTTTGGATACCATCCAATATTACTTCAGAATGATATCTGCTCATCACTTCTGTGACCTCAAGTTTTGAATCGTTTGGAACAATTAACGGTCTTCTAGTATTATCTACAGAATTTACAGAAACAACTACAAAAACAGATGCCTTTTGTAATACCATAGGTCCTCCAGCTGACATAGAATAAGCTGTAGAACCGGTTGGAGTTGATATTATGATACCATCACTACTATCATGCCATATATCTTCATCATTAATTCGTAAGTTGTATTCCATTAACGTAGCACTTCGACTGGGAAATACTGCCACATCATTTAATACTGGTACTACCTCTCGACCATCAACTTTGACTGCTAATCTTATAACTTCATCTACATAAAAATCACCTTTCTTTATCCTTGGAACAATGGATTCTAGGTCCTTTAAATTGAATTGCGCCAAAAATCCAGTCGAATCTGTTTCGTAAACACCAAGAACTGGAACTGTATCATTTTTAATTGAATGAAAATAATCTAAAATAGACTTATCTCCTCCTGATATGAGTATTAAATCAATATTTCCTAAGGGTAAGGTTGAATTTTCATTAAGAATAATTGTTGAAATATTAAAATTATCTACAATTTTTTTTATTTTGTTTACTAAAACTTGATCATTTCCGATAATTCCGATAATCATGTCTAATAAATTAGTAGAATTATTTCTAATTTATAAATACATTCAATTTTTTATAAGCTTTCTGTATTACTATAAAATAGGTCTTTTTATTTTACTCATCTTATTCCATTAAATTTCTCCTAATGATTCTTTTACTTGCTTGTAAAAGAACCGACAGATGAGATAGTAGGGACAATTTTTAAAATCTAACAGCAAAATGAATATGTTAGAGTATTTCAAATCAAAAAAAAAAAATAATCTATATGCACTTAACCTTTATTTTTTATCCACGATCTTATTAACTTTTTTTCATTTGGAAATCCTTCAATAAAGTGTTCATTAAAAGACAATCTTATCATCATTGGAATCTGATTAAAAATCTATTTCCTCACGTATTTCAATAACTAGGACTCAAGCAGATTAGTTTTAACAAGTAGGGAGTAGTCACAGGCGGTAAATAAGTTTGACAAATATAGTTCATTTTTTCTAAAATAATCACAAACTCGGATTGAAAAATCTTTGCTTACTTTAGTTGAAAAATATAGTTAAATTAAATTTTTTTGCAATGTTACATAAACAGAATCTAAAATCTAAATCAATCACAACGATAATTTTATCTTATACTAACATTTGTGATATGCAACACTATCTATTTTCAATGAATTAAGTTATAATTTTTATAAACATATGGTAGTAAAGTAAAATGAATTTTAATGTGTTTATTTTTGATGATAATCAGAACCTTTAAAGTATGGCGCAATAAATGAAATTAATATGCCTAAGAAACGAACTAGTAGGGGACGAACAAAGGGAGGCAAAGGCAGTTCAGGTACAGTTCATTGCAGCCAATGTGGAGCAATGGTTCCAAGAGATAAAGCAAAAAAGATAACAGGTCGAATAACGCTGGTTGAACCAACTTTAGCAAAGGAACTAAGAGCTCAAGGTGCATTTATCTCTCCTGCTACAGATGTAAAATTCTATTGTGTATCATGCGCCGTTCATAGAGGAGTTGTTAAAGTAAGGTCTGAAACGGAGCGCAGAACAAATACAAAATTAAGATAACTAAACTTTTTTTAAAGTAAAAGAGATTCTTTGAATAATTGTTATAATACTTATTATGATTATTATAGATAATCCAAAATCCAAAGAATGTGGCATCGGAATCAATCCAAATATACACAAAATTATTATTCTTTCGGCTCTTTCTCCGATACCAATTCCACCAAGATTAATTCCGATTGACTCTGCACGAGATCTAATATAACCTACCAGAAGGGAACAAGAGATTGCAGATATAGACAATACAGGATTAGATAAGTTCCCAATAGTAATACCAATAAAAATAATAGATTCTGAAATTTTATCGCTCACTGAATCAAAAAACGCTCCTTTGGTGGAAGTCTTTTTAGTTGTTCTAGCCACAGCACCATCAACTATATCAAAAAAACCCGATATTAATAAAAAAAGACTAGCCAACATAATTATATAATAATCAGAATAGGTGATAAAAAATGCAGAAGAAAAAGTCAAACCAGCTAAAATAGAAAAAACTAAGCCTGCGATAGTCCAGAAATTCGGACCCAAGCCAGTCTTTGCAAAATATAATCCTATCTTATGAAGTATGGGTTCGATATTTTTTCTAAATTTGTTAAGCACAGATTTAGGTTATCTGATTTAAATGATGAATATATACATATCATTATATTTCATACAAAAAATCACAATAATAAAATAGCATAATATTTTCAGTATCGTTTTTTAGAAATTTTTAACTATAAATTTTTTATAATAATTTTATGTATTAATCTCTAACATTCTTAATAAATATGTATTATTTAGATAACTGTAGTCTGGTAATGGATAAAATATTGGTGATAGGTCTGGGTCAGCTGGGATATCCTGTTGCAAAATATGCTAAACAAAAGGGATTTGATGTGTATGGATATGACATAAGCATAAAAGCGATGGAAAGGGCTGAACAGTTGGCAGGAATCAAAAAGTCTATAAGTTTTAAAGATTTTGATGTGTACATAATCTGTGTTTCTACTCACAAGCCAGAAGATATATTCAGTCCACACATAGAAGGATTGTTATCCATTGCAAAAAAAATATCATATGAGGCACGTGATGGTGCTTTATTATCAATCGAAAGTACCATTCCAAAGGGTACGTCAAGACAAGTATTTGAATTGCTTAACCATAGACTACATGTAGTTCACGCTCCTCATAGGTGGTACTCCTTAGATGAGGAAAGATACGGAGTTAATCAAATACGCGTGATAGGAGGAGTCAGTCCTTGTTGTTTAAAGATTGGGACACAATTCTATGATGGAAGGATAAATCTTGGGGAGTCAGTGGAAATAAAAGATGATAATGTAAAAAGTTTAGATATACCGATGCATACCGTCTCAAACATAGAGATTGCAGAATTAACCAAAATAGTTGAAAATTCGCATAGATTCCTACAAATAGCATTTGCAGAAGATCTTTACCTTTACTGTCAAGCAAATGGATTTTCATTTTCTGAATTACGTGACGCATTAAATACCAAATGGAATGTTGAAATTCTGGAACCAAGGGACGGAATAGGTGGGCATTGTCTTCCAAAAGATACAAAAATGTTTTTACAATCATCAAAAACGATCAAAAGTAAGATACTTCAGGCAGCTGTGGAAGTAGACAATGAATACAGACAAAAAAGAATTCAAAAAATGGTAAAGAACGCTAATCTATCTATATTGTAATAATCATTTTTCATTTATATTATTGAGCTTTTATAATCAAGTTGAATTTTAATGGATAGATCAATACTGGTATTTGGTGCACATCCAGACGATTTAGAAATAGGAATGGGTGGTACGATACCAAAGTTAGTTGGATCAGGATATGAAGTTAATTTAGTAATAGCTACACTTCCAAATTTTGTAGAATCTGATAAAAAAGAAGAGAGAAGACAGGAAGCAACTATGTCTGCCAAGATTATGGGATGTAAAACCCCTGAATTTTTAGATCTGTCTCCAGAAGAGTTAACCTATGAAAGAAAGTTTGTTACTTTGATTGATAATGTAATTAAAAAACACGATCCATCTGCAGTTTTTACCCAATGGATAGGAGACTCTCATCAAGACCATCAAATACTGACAAAGGCTGTAATTTCTGCATCAAGAGATCTAAATGATTTATACATGTATGAGACAACAATACCTGGAGGAATTACAGAACAGACATTTAGATCTCAATTATACATAGATATAACCAGTACAATAGAGATTAAGAAAAATGCGTTAGAGTGTTTTGATTCGCAAAGAATAAGATGCGGTAATTTCTGGATAGACTCGATAATAGGTAGATGTAGTTACAGAGGTTACCAAATGAATACAAAATATGCAGAGGCTTTTGAAATTATAAAAATTACCAAATGGTGAAAACATTAAATGACATTGAATAAAAAATAAAATGTCATCTGATATATCTTTTGTATGCAAATAAAAATAACGCTTGCCCAGTCAGAGCAAAAACTACTGCTAAAGATAATCCTGTTGTTTCGAATCTGAATCCCAAGTAATAGATTAAACTTAATTGTAATGTTTGATAAAGAATTGCACCACCTATAACACCTCTTGTTTTTCCATTAGCAAGAAATTCCGAATTTATCAAATAGGTGATGGATAAAGGCATCAAACCCATACTCATGATTCTGATCGAATCTATAGATTTGATATATTGTGGAAAGAAATTGTTGACAATATACGGACTAAATAAATACAATAAAAATGCTAGAACAATTGACAGTACCAAACCCAATATTCGTAATTTTGTTTTTTTCTTCCCTGTAGCTTCTTCAGGAACTAAATACTGGAAGAGACTTATTGGAATCATACCAAGAAATAGTAAAAATTGAAATCCTAATTGATAATAACCCAATATAGCATATCCAAACAATGGTGCAATAATGATTTTATCAAAATACATCAATAGTGCATTAGACAAGTTAAATGAGTAAACATGTAGAGAAAATTTCATTTTATCTTTTAATTCTGAAAAATCAAATGTAAAATTCTTCATTGATAGATAATATTGATAAGCAAATACTAGAAAAGAAATTGAAAAACCTAATACTATTCCAGGAATACCAAGAAAATAATATAAAAAAAGAGACAAAACTATTTGTATCGCCCTTGCTCCGACATTTACTATTGCATAGTGTTTATAGGATTTTTTACCTAACAATTCATACGTACTCATCATCCAAAAGGTCATTCCTATAACAAAAAAACCTAATAACCAATCATATAATGCTGCTAATACTGAAGCAATAAAGCCAGAAATCAAAATAAGTTGATTCGCCTGAATATTTATTTTTTGAAATCCTTTTGGAATAAAAGTTAAAACAGTTGTATTGAGTCCCAGTAACGCGAAACTAGAAGCTAGAGAAGCTAAAGACACAATATGACTTGTTTTACCGTATTCTTCTACCGGTTGAATTAGAGCTAATATTAACCAAAAACAGCCAGTAATTGCAGCTCCCAAGATGTTCCCAAACGTGATATATAATAATCCTGTGTGAGAACGTAAGAATTTTATCAAATAAAACACTATTCTTTTCCTTTATTTCAAACAAAATTCAACTAAGGTCACAAATTCATATGACATTTCCTTGAGATTGTGCAAGTAAAGTTTTATACCAAGACCTATCACTGCTTCTCAAGGCATAACATTTTATTTGTGACAATAGTTTTTCTAGCATCATTCTTTCTTCATTTAATAATTCCTTTGCAGTCTTTCCTTCTATCTCGATATGGTTCACCAATTCACTATAGGGGGGGAAAAGAAAAGCGTCGTCACTATTTTCGATTGCATAAGAAAGAGCTGTCTGCTTATCAAGCTCCTTGATTTCATTTGATTCGGTTTTTTCGAGAAAATAAAGAGTTTTTACATTTGTTTTTTTACGTATCAGCGTATTTGGTAGGAAGCTTCTGATATCAAATTTTGGAGGTTTTATTATTGACTGACCTAACACATTAAATGTAAATATTGGAACATTCTTATCTCCCAATCTATGCATAAAACTCCTTCCACCCTTTGAATGAACAAAACTTCTTAATTTCATTCCAAGTGTATTATATTCCTGACCATGTGTGGTGTCTACTGCTGTTCTAAATGTATGGGCACTTATAGTCATAGGTTTAGGGAAACATAAAGCCTCATCAGGCAAACGTATTATTGTCATATCATCAGACAAGAATTCTAAATTTCTCTGAACACATTTTATCACTGATGTAGTTTTACCAGTATCTGGGGGGGCCGACAATAGAAATCCATTATTTTCTATAGACATACATGCAGAGTGCAGGAGAATATACCCTTTCGAAATGAATAAAAATCTTAGTAGTGGTTCAATTAGATTTACATATACCACATGTTTTGAAAGTGAGATAAATCTGTTAATTGTAATTTCAATAGGTTTTTTATAAAATTTTATTGAAAATTCCGCGCCTATTGGACCAAAATGCTCACTATATTTTACCTCTTTTTTTCCATCTTTATTTGAATTAATATCTTTTTTCAATAATTTTCTTTTAGAATTAAATTTTATCATATCTCTATCTGTGAAAATAGTCCTTGCCCTAAGAATAATATCAGGGTCTTCTAGCGAATGTGTTTCAAAATAGGTTAACTCATGTAAAATAACCTCAGATTGAACCTTGATAATGTTATGAATATTATAATTAAACAAATTACACTCCTCTCTTTTTTATGATAAACATTTCTCTCGTAGGTTAAATATCTTTTTTTAAAATTATTAAACCTTTTAGATATTTTTATTTAGAATATCGTATATTCCATACTTATGAAAAATTATTCTAGTATTTTTTTATATGTCAATGTAAAGTAAATTAAGTTAATTAAAAAATGATAAAGAACTTACTTTAATATTATACCATAGTTTTTAATAATGAAGTATTAATATATCATACAAAAGGGAGTAGGTAAATGCTTGTAAGTAATGATAATCAAGGATTATTGTCAAGTAATAAGAAAGTGGTCTATTTATCAATAATTATACCTACGTATAATGAATCTGAAAACATTGAGAAATTGTTAGATAAAATTATTTTAAATGTACCAAACAATTGTTATTCTGAAATTATTGTAGTAGATGATGACTCACCAGATGGAACTAGCAAAATAGTTACAGACTATATAAAACATGACGAGAAAAAAACCAACCCATCTATAAATAAAACTTATCATATAAAACTTGTCAATAAAAAAAATAAAAATGGATTAATTGCAGCCATTGTTGAAGGAGTAAAGTACTGTTCTGGGGAGAATATACTAGTAATGGATGCAGATTTCTCCCATCCGCCAGAGATTATACCAAAAATGATTGAAGAAATCCAGACAAATCCGAACGCTATTGTTATTGCATCAAGATACGTAAAGAACGGATTTATAATAGGATGGCCTTTTAAGCGGAGGCTTTTGAGTAAAGGAGCCGCCAAAATCGCACGAATTGGATTACAAATTCATAAGGTAACCGATCCCATGTCTGGTTTTTTTTTATGTCCAAGACGTATATTTGAGGAAATACGATTTGATACAAAGGGTTATAAACTATTATTAGAAATTCTTGTTAAAGCAAATAATGTCAATATTAGGGAAGTTCCGTATACATTTACAGACAGAAAATCTGGTAAAAGTAAAATGGGCATGAATGTAATTTTTGATTACATAACATCGGTTTGGCAATTATACAGGATTTCACGAAAATCAAAATGATGGTAAATTATCCAAACGTAGATATAATTCAAATTTATGACATAAAAAATGTTTAAAATGTTTGAAACCATAATGAGGACGAACTATTTTTTTGAATAATCCAGTACCGTTTAATAAATTCAAGTTTAACCCGAAATTATTGATATTATTACCTATAATATTGAGCGCATATACGCATTTATGGAATCCAGTAGGTTTTCCCAGTTTACATGTTGACGAGGGGCATTATCTGAGAAAAAGTCTTTCTACTATACAAGGTGAAGGATTACAGCCACAGGATAGGTATTTTGCTCCTTATTTTGGACAAATTCTAATGGGAGGTATTTTTGGTGCTATTAATTATCCTGATATTTTAAATCCAAAACCAGATTTAGAATCGGTTAACAATTTGTACATGGTTCCAAGAATAATAATGGGACTATTTGGAGTCTTTGACACATTTTTGATATACAAAATAACCGAATTACGTTATGGCAGAAAAGTAGCTTTAATGGCATCACTATTTTTTGCGATTATGCCTTATGGATGGCTGATGAGAAGAATATTTCTAGAATCAATACAAATGCCCTTGTTATTAACATCACTGTTATTTGCAATTTATCTGAAAAAAAATAATAATAGAAAAATAGAAAAGAAAAGAATTGCATTACTTTTATTATCTGGAGCATTCTTAGGATTATCCATTTTTACAAAGATTCCAATTTTTACAATGATCCCTGTAATAGCATATATGGTATTTGCCTATAGCAATTATAATAAAATTAAATCTTTGATTATATGGCTAATTCCTGTAATATTAATTCCAGCTCTCTGGCCTGCTCATGCAATGATTATCGGTGATTTTGAGAAATGGAAGTCAGATGTTATGTCTCAAACCGACCGAGATAGCAGACCACTTGTCGGGGCACTTAGGACCCATTTAATGAATGATCCCGTTTTTTTTGTTTTGGGATTTGCAGGGTTGATATATATGACAATCCGGAAGGATCTACTTCCTCTCCTTTACACAGTTCCTTTTCTGGTATTTCTATACCTGCTAGATTTTGCATCTTCATTTCATCTTATACCACTGCTCGCAATATTATCAATTTCAAGTGCAAAATTATTATTTGACCTATCTTCAAAAATTCCATATAAAAAACTCAAGGAAATTTTTCCAATTATTCCGACACTAGGTTTAACAATTTTTGGTTTGATATCTTTAACTATGTTAATTACTATTAACATTAGTACTGCGGAATTAAAAGCACACGTATCTATGGTTCAACAATTGCAAAATGCCACTAAAGAAGGGTCTGTTACATTAATCTCAAGCCCGCTGTATATTTGGATGCCAAGACACGTATTTGATCTTTCCTATGAGGACAGGAGTTATTATAGCACAATTCCAATAAATACTGAAATGTTCATTTTAATTGCTGACAGTTCAGTTAGTGATTTGATTAAACAAGATAATAAGAGAGGACAATATCTGTTGAATTTGTATAATAGTTCATATATCATCGACACAGTAAAGAAAGATCCAGTAAAGAAAGTTAATACTAAAATTTTCCCCTATACAAATCTAAAACAAAATCCAAGTTCAAAAGAAATCGAGATTCGTGTGAATTATTAATAAAGAAATAATCATATAGAAAGAATATCAAATAGATTGAAATATCTGGTAAGTTACAGTAAACTAAATTGTATTCAATTAAAGTTCAATACCTTTTTTGCTTTGTGATTTTGTTCGTCGGTATAATTATCGCTGGAAATTATACTTTGAGCTTTGGCCAAAAGGATACAAAAGATTTACCAACAATGACCGATCCAAATCTACGTGTCGAGTTATTTACAGCAGGGTTAAATTTTCCAACTGGCATGGTATTTTTAGATAATGAAAAAATAATGATAATTGAAAAGAACTCTGGCAAGATAAAATTGGTTATAAATGGTTCGCTAGTCAATGAACCCATTATTGATTTAAATGTTGCAAATATGAGTGAAAGAGGACTACTGGGTATAGCATCATCTGAAAAGAACATATCAGATGTGAATTATAAAGGAAAAAAACAATATAATATATTCTTATTTGTCACAGAAACGGACAAAAAAGATGGTGGTAATATATTAGGAAACAGAGTGTACAAATACGAACTTATTGATGATGAGTTAATTAATCCAAAACTACTATTGGATCTTCCTTTTTTACCAGGTCCTTCACATAATGGTGGAGTTATTCAAATTGGGAAAGATAACAATTTGTACATTGTAGTTGGAGATCTCAATAGAAAGAACAACCCATCAGGAAATACATTAGCTGAAAATCTAAATTCAACTAGAAATCCTGATGGAAGAGGTGGAATATTGTTTGTCGACCAAAATGGGGAACCTGTCGGAGAAGGTATTCTCGGAAATACTTCGCCAATAAACAAATATTTTGGATACGGAATTCGAAATAGCTTTGGCATCGGTTTTGATCCTATTACCGGTAATCTGTGGGAAACAGAAAATGGATCTCATTTTGGAGATGAAATTAATTTAATTGTTCCTGGTTTTAATGGGGGATGGAGACAAGTTCTTGGACTATCAGAGTTGTATGATAAATTTAAAGAAAAAAAATTTGATAATCAAACTTTAGTGACTTTTAATGGAAATGGCAAATACAAAGATCCTATTTTTATGTGGAATGACACGATAGCACCTACTGCAATAAATTTTATAGAATCCGATAAACTTGGACTTGAATATCAAAATGATTTGGTTGTGGGGTCTGTAAAACAAGGAAGAATATTCCATTTTGATTTGAATGAAAATAGAACTGATCTGATATTAAGAACCCCACTTGCAGATAGAATAGCTAATCATGATACGGAATTACAAAATGTAACATTTGGTAGAGGATTTGGAATAATTACAGATGTTGAAACAAATCCTTTTGATGGATATTTATATGTACTATCAGCGGATAAAAATGACGGAAGTATTTATAGAATTATGAAAAATTAAGTCAATATTTTATATCATACTTTCCTTTTTTGTATTCTCTTGATAATAAGAATTATGATACTTGTTATAATGATGAATATAAATAGCAATATCACCAAATACAGTGGTTTAGAATTTAACTCAATTTCGACATTATAAAATTTTTTATTATTGTCTAATTCGAAGGTAATATATCCGGAAGAATTGGATATTAGTGACTTAAAGAAAGTATTATTAACATGGATCATAAATTCTGCATTTGACTTTAACTTTCCTACAATAAACTTGGTATGAATATTCTCATCTGGAAATAGAATTTTAAATTTAATCTTGTTAACATCATTTTCATAACCAAGTTTATAATAGGTTAGATTTTCACGACTTGGGAAGATGAATATACGATCAGTGTCTATGACTATATTCTTATGTATGGGATACAAAATGGACGTTGTATTTTTAGAAAAGATGTTATTTGGAATACCAAACGAATTTTTAATAACCTGATTATTCGTGTTAATTATTATAAATCTACTAGTACTATC
>QCWD01000167.1 GCA_013114725.1 Nitrososphaeraceae archaeon
TTTAACCGGTCAGCTTTTACAATTAGCCAACTCCTACAGCCGAAAGCTCTACCAGGCTGAGCTATCGCGGGACAAATCCAAAATTGTGGTTATTATATAAATTTGTTTACAGTGATCAGAATAGTATGGTGTAAAAATTGAAGACTTCGGTTAAAATATATATATAAAAATGATTTTTTCTAAACCCAGAATATAAAATAAAATGGAATCATTAGATAGATAAACGTCGATATCGATATCATTATTAAAATTGGATAAACATCAAAATGAAGTATCAGATATAGATATATAAAAAATACGCTCAAATAAATTGTTAATCTCTAATTTATTTTAGATATTGAACAAAATCAGGTGAAAAATAGGAGATTATTTTATCTGCTCCTGCGTTTTTAATTGATTCTAAAAAAAGCAGAATACTGAATTTTTCATTAAAAATGATACTATTTTTTATTCCTGCTTTAAATAAGTAATATTCTCCAGAAACATTTTGAACAACCATAGGAACCTCAATCTTTCTTTTTATTCGGTATACAAGATCCAGATAAAACATGGATGGTTTAATCATAACCATATCCGCACCTTCATTTATATCCGTCTGAATTTCTCTTATTGTTTCATGCGGATTAAAGAAAGATACTTGATAATTGGATTTATCAATTGAATAATCTGAGGTAATGTTAATAAACATATTATTTCGAAATGGAGCATATAAAGATGAATTATGTTTTGCTGAAAAAGACAATATCTTTGTGTTTCTATATCCATTATCATTCAAAATGGATCTTAGATATCTTACCTGTCCATCCATCATAGAAGATGGGGATATATAATCTGAACCAGCCTTTGCATATTCAAGAGATAACCTGCCCAATATTTTTAATGTCATGTCATTTTCAGCATGATTAGTTTTGTCAGTAGTAATCCCACAATGTCCGAAAGGATTGTCCTGGCATATACAGATATCGGTAAAGATGGTCACTTTCTTTTTAAATTCTGAACTTATCCTTTTAATCGAATTGGTTACCATATCATTTGGTATATATTCTGTATTGTTCTGTAAGGAACCTGATTTTTTTCTAGGGGTTCCAAAAATTATGATAGATGTGATTCCTTTTTGTATCATATTGTCTATGTATTGAGTTACATATGAATAAGGAATTTTTTTAAAATAATTCGAGCTTGAAATTTGTTTAGCGTGATCATCTGCAATAAATAAGGGAAGAATTAAATCTTTTTGCTTTAATGAAATTTTTGAAAATAATTCGTAAAGATTATTGTCAGTAGGGAGTTTTCCTTTCAAAATAGGATAAGCAAAATGCAAATAATACGAGTTATATTTGTTGTATTTATTGTATCCAGATAATCAAATAAATATTCTAGAATACGAGTTATCTATTATCAGTTTGATTGTCGTCAACAGCCCATGGAAACCATCGTCCAATCAATTTACTCCAGTCTATTTTTAAATAAAAAATAATGACTAGTACCAGTATCGCAATGCTGCCCACAATTATAGCTATTTGAGTACTAGACGAGCCTGAGGCTTCAGAATTTATTAATTCTGCGAAAGGCCTTCCAAGATTTATCGTTCCAAGAACAATAATTTCACTTAGCAGGAATTTTCCAAGAAAAGTGGATAACGCAAACTTCCATGGACTATATTTTGCCAATCCAAGCGGAATGTACACAACATCGTCAGGAATAGGGGTTAATGCTGCAAGAAAAGCTCCAAGTCCACCATATTTACTTAAAACACGTTGAAGTGGAAGTATTCTTTTTTTCGTTTTTGTACTTAAGATATTTCTCCCGTAGTAACTTGCGTAAAAGATAATTAATTTTGCAATTACAGCTCCTGCTGCTGTTGATAGTGAGATTAGGTGAGGATCAAGTTGTTTATTAAATGCTGCTGTAATTAGAACAGGAAAATATGGCACAGGGATAAAAACCAAAATACTTCCAATAAAACTGACTATTAGAATACCCAAATATCCAAAATCCTGATATACATTTAGCGCATCACCTAGGATATCCAATCATATAAATAATAATTTTTATGGTTATTTAAGTCAATGATATAACAGGATTTGGTGTAAACCATCGAGATAACTAAAATTTACCATCCTATGAACATTATATGCAATACATCTGAAAATCAATTCTCTCTGTATTTTTATCAACCGTGATGAGATATGTTCTGCAAACAGTCTTTTTATGACAGATACGAGGTTTCATCCTTCTTCCTTTTATGGTACAAAATCCTGTTGTATACGAGTTTTATTGTCTTTCTAGATTTGCAATGGGTCTTCCGAACCGGTACCTGTTCATACCTTGATGAAATGATGCTGTATTGGTGCAGTTTTTCCCGTACCAGTACATGATTATTCTTACTTCCATATCTCTTGTTGGCAACAACCAGGATTATTTTTTTTGTTTTTGATATTTTTTTAAAGGGTGGTTTGAAATCAATGTTGTCATGTCTTGTTGGAAAGTCTTGTCTTTATAGAACAGATCATTTTTTTTAATACATCAGATCCTTTCGACAATTTGGTATATTTACTTCTCAATTTAGATCTATTTTTATAGGTTTGTGAAGTATGTGTTATTTTAAACCCTGTATGATCCATTTGCAAATCTGTGACCTTTAGTAGTAAATATAATGGTGATGAGATCATACTGTCTAATATCACATCGCTGATTCTATATGAAATTCGGTAGTAATGGGTGGTATTTTTGACAAATGCAAAAACCTTCTCAAATATGATACCTAAACAGGCTAGTCTGTAAAAATCTCATAACCTTTTCCCGCATAATGTCTTAAAGCACCAAGTATAATGTGAGGCAGTCCGATAAATACATAATTGCTCTTTTTAAATATAATGAAATCCTCCAGTGTTTCAAGATACGTAATAATGGGTCTGCCAGTCTTTCGTATCTGGATTGTTTTAGTCTACAATTATATGAGTAATTATAGCATGCTGTTAGCTAGACGAGTCCTAGAGCAACATAACAGTTTTCAATAGAAATAATGCTGGAAAAATATCATGATAAATATTTTGAAAAGCCGGCAACTATAATTGGCTAAAAAAGGAAAATTAACAACTAAAATTGAAAATAAAAGAATAAAAATCAGATTAAAAAATTAATAAGCTTTCGCAAAAAATACGGTTTTTGTTGAAGGTTCGTTGCAATAAACACAGGTTTTCATGTCAAGTGAATCATCAAATGGAATTACTCTAATATCTGCACCGGTTTCTTCTTTTATTTTTTCTTCACAACCTAATTTTCCACACCAAGAA
>QCWD01000168.1 GCA_013114725.1 Nitrososphaeraceae archaeon
GCATCTTTTAATTCGTTGACTGCCTTATGAATTTTTTCTGTTTGTTCGGGTTTTATTTTATCTTTAAAGTCTTGTGTAATTAACTTGTCAGAAGAATAGATCAAATTATCTGCCTCATTTCGTATTTCTGCTTCTTCCTTCTTGGCTTTGTCTGCTTCTGCAAATTGTTCTGATTCTTTCTTTAATTTTTCTATCTCATCTTTTGATAATTTAGTGTTTGCGGTGATAGTAATTTTAGCTTCTTTTGATGTTCCTAGGTCCTTGGCTGCCACATTTAAAATACCGTTAGCATCAATGTCAAATGTTACCTCTATTTGGGGAACTCCTCTAGGGGCTGGCGGAATGCCAGACAAATTAAAAGTTCCCAAGGAAACACAATCCGTGGCCATTGAACGCTCACCTTGAACTACATGAATGGTTACGGCAGTTTGAAAATCTGCAGCAGTTGTAAAGACTTTACTTTTTTTGGTTGGAATGGTAGTATTTCTTTCAATCAAAGATTCTTTTAGTCCTCCTAAAACCTCCAGACCTAATGTCAATGGAGTAACATCGACTAAAAGAATATCGGTTGAAACATCCCCAGTAATAATTGCTCCTTGAATTGCTGCACCTAAAGCAACAGCTTCCATTGGGTCTACACCTCGTTCTGGTTCTCTACCCATCACTGTTTCTACAAATTGTCTAACTAATGGCATCCTTGTTGGACCTCCGACAAGAATTATTTTATCTATCTCATTAGGAGTTAACTTGGCATCCTGAATTGCTTGCATCATAGGAGTTTTGCATTTTTCAATTATTGGTCGTAATAGTTCCTCCAATTTTGCTCTTGTCAAAGATATTATTAGATTTTTAGGACCGCTAGACGGATCGTATGCTAAAAATGGTAAATTAATTTCGGTAGTGACGACGTTAGATAATTCAATTTTCGCTTTTTCTGCAGCTTCACGTATTCTCATCATTGCAGCATTATCATTTTTTACATCTAATCCAGATTGTTTTTTAAATTCTTGAAGAATGTAATTTATAATGATTTGATCCATATCTGTTCCACCTAGTTGAGTATCACCTGATGTACTCTTGACTTGAAATACACCTGCACCCATTTCCATTATTGTTACATCCAATGTCCCTCCACCTAGATCAAAAACCATTATTTTAAGATCTTGGTGTAATTTATCTAGGCCGTATGCAAGAGACGCAGCAGTAGGCTCGTTTATAATACGTACCACATTTAAACCAGCTATCTCTCCTGCATCTTTAGTTGCCTGACGTTGATTATCATTAAAATATGCTGGAACGGTAATGACGGCCCTATCAACTGTATCACCCAAGAACGCTTCTGCATCTCTTTTAATTTTTTGGAGAATAAATGCAGAAATTTGTTGAGGAGTATACTCTTTTCCATGAACCTTGAATTTAAAATCAGTGCCCATTTTTCTTTTTGCTGCGATAACAGTTCCTTCTGGATTAGAGATCATCTGGCGTCGTGCAGGTTCTCCAACCAATAACTGACCATCAGAACCAAATCCGATAACTGAAGGAAAAGATTTTCCCCCAATAGAAGTCCCTTCAGCTGCCTGAATAATTGACGGTTTTCCAGCTGTCATCACTGCGGCAGCAGAATTACTTGTTCCTAAATCTATTCCAATAATTCTACCCATTTTTAATTTTCACCATCTTCGGATTTATCAGAAGTGTTATTAATATTATGTGCATTGTCAATATTTTTCCTTTTTGATATAATTACTAGACTTGGTCTTAATACTTTATTATTAAAAAGATAGCCTGTTCTAATCTCTTTTATAATTGTATTATCTTGCATTTTGTCATCGTATGTTATACTAATAACGTCGTGCTTATTTGGATCAAATAACTCTCCGATCGCATTAATTGTTTTTAGCCCTTCTGCAGCTAAAATTGAATCAATATTCTTTAAAATTCCGGTTAAGCCATCCATCACTGTTTTGTCCAGTTTATCATTATTTGCGATTTCAATAGTACGAATGAAATCGTCTTTAATATTAACAAATTTAGATAAAAATTCTGCTTTAGCGGATTCAATTTTTAATTCTAATTGTCTCTCCATTTGCTTTCTATAATTATCATAATCGGCCAATGTATAACGTAGTTTATCAAGATAATCTTTTGCTAATTCTTGTGCTTTTGTTAATTCTTTTTTCACATCAATTAGCTCTTTTTCTAACATTTCTTGATTAGAAACATCTTGATTTCTTTCATTTTCAAAATTACCTTCATTGTTATTTTTTTCATTTGAATTTAAATCGTTACAAGAATCATTCTCATAGGACATTTTATTGTTATAATGAATTTATTGTAGGAAAATAATTAGATATCGTTTATTGTAATGTTGTATAAATAATAAAAGCAAATGATATAAAAAATATTTATTATAATGATAAAAAACATTTGGATATTGATATGAAAGACAATACTTTTGATAACTATCATGATAGAGATGTTCAAGAAATTTTACAAAGAAAAATGCAAGAGTTGCAGAAAAAAATGTCCTTTTTTAGAATGATGTCGGAAATAAAAAGTCCTATAATTTTAACGGACAGTACGTTGAAAGAAAATTTATTAAAATATCCTTTTTTAGTTATAGATTTTTGGGCGCCATGGTGTGGTCCATGTAAAATGTTATCTCCCATTATAGAACAACTAGCAATAGATTTTTCAGGAAAAATAGTATTCGGAAAAATAAATGTAGATGAAAATCCAATTATGTCAGGTTCATTTGGAATTCAAAGTATTCCAACTATTTTAATATTCAGAAATGGAAATATGGTTGATAAGATAATAGGTATATTACCTAAAGTACAAATTCAGCAAAGACTAAATATGTTGATTGGAAATTGACTAAAAAACATATCGACTATCATTATGGTAGAAACTTTGAAAGGAGGTATTTTGAGGTTTTTCCCTCAAGCTAATTCATTTGTTTTGTTTACATTTTTAATACTAAATGGTATAGTTATTGTAATTAAACTATGGTAATGAAATTGTACTTATTTGAGATAGCTAAAATAGGTAGATAATTAAATTGATTTTCCGGTTCTCTTGTTATTTATTATCAAAAAAAATAAGATTTTATCTGTTAGTAAATTATTATGCATAATTTCCCTTTATAGAAGATTTTGCACCACAGGCTTCACATAATAAGAAACCTAATTTCTTAATCTTTTCCGTTCTAGTATCAGGACTATTACACACTGGACAAATAATATACTCTTTGATATATCGATCGATCA
>QCWD01000169.1 GCA_013114725.1 Nitrososphaeraceae archaeon
AACGGTTGAACCAATTTTAGACAAACCAGTTGAAGAACGTACAGCAGAAGAAGTGGCATTACTTAATAAATTTAATAATAAAGAAAACTTTATTGAACGATATAAACGTAGAATTATATATGCGATGGTAGGTGGTATTGCAACAGTTATATTAACTTATAATACTGTTGTAGGTGATGTATCAACAGCACCTTATGAAGGAGCCTTTTTATATGGCATTTTACTTGGTGGAATTGCTAATGTAGCTTCTTCAGTAGCTGTACCAACGCCACTTATAAAACCAGAACAATAAATTTTTAAATATTCTTTTTTTATATTTTTAGTACATGTCTGATTTTAAAATTAATCCTAAGGATCCCCTTTACAATAGCAATTGGTTTAATTCTAGCTGCAATAGCAGGATTTTTCGTTTTAAAAAATACTAATACAGGTCAACCAACAGCTCCAAAATCTGGTTGTGGTTGTTCAGGCTAAATCCCTTATATATTTTTAATAATTATTATTTATATGAAAGCCAGTGAAGTATTCTTAATTGGAATTGTTGGTATAGGAATATTAGCATTTTATAAATCTGGCGATTTACAAAAATTTATTCAAGAATTTCAAAATAGAATATCTAATAGAAATTCTTCTCAAACACCATCTTCAGGATCAGGTTATGATAAATATGGTGTTAAAAAAATGTTTGCTACAAGTGGCAAAGAAGTTTATAGTTTTTATCCATCTCATAATCCCAACCGTAGAGAATGGGCTATGGATGCTAAACCGCATATGCACAGGTAACTGGCAATGATTCATTTGCAATTAAAGTTCGCGGTGGAAAACATGATAATTCTAATCCTGATCATGGAACATCATATACATTCGATTTTCCAACAGGGAATAAAGATAAAGCCACATTTGCAAAAGAAAAACCACATCCAGAATATTGTAAATTAGAAATTCCAACTAAAATTTCAAAAGGTGGATTATCTGGTAAAATGATAGGTTATAAAGCTGCTATATGGAATACGCCTAATAATACAGTAAAATTTATGTCGTGGATTGATACTGATGGTATTATAAATGGTAAACCAGCTAATAATTGGAAATTATATATTGAAGGTGAAGATAGTGGACAGCTCTGTTCAGGACAGCATAAAGAACCGTTTCTAAAATCACCAATGTTTGGTTCAAACCATATAATTTATTTCCGTATAGATAACTCAACAGTACCTGAATTAAAGTTTGTATCGGCACGAGAAATAAGTGGGTCAACATCAGCAAATTACACCAATATTATTACAAAATTAGCAAATATAAAATCTTTATATTAATTTTATAAATATTTAAGTTATCTTGAAATTTAATATTAATCAAACTAATATTATGAAATTGGTTGGATTGGGAACTGTTTTAGTTTTAACTTATGGGTTTTTATCTAAAGGAATAAAGTCAAATGCAGTAAAAGTCAATCATCCAAAAATAGATTTTAATGCAAGAAAAAATAAAACTATTCCTATTACTGATATAAAATTAGCTGATGATACTATTCCAGACGCTGGAAGCGTGGTAAATATGATTGACCAGGATTATTATTCGACATGGACATCTCCTAAAGATGAAACTGCAGTAAATATCTTTTTTGATAATTCTATTTATACAGTAACTGGGGTAGGACTTGTAGCAGGTCATAATCCTAAAAAAGAAAAATATTTTAAAATTGCAGAACAAAGATTTAGATTAAAAGCTGGTCCTTTCTTAAACTATTATAATTTACCACCTAATTTCAGAGTAGAAAATACAGATTCATTGCGAATAACTTTTGATAAAGGAATCGTAGTATCAAAACTTGTAGTATATGGATTTAAATCAATTCCTCTATAATTGTAAATGGGATTAACCCAAAATATAATTATTTTTTTAGCTGTTCTTGGAGGTAGTTATCTTATATGGAATTATTTTGTAATTCCTAGAGTAATTAATGTTTATGACCAAGCGAATATAAATGTTCAAGGTAGTTCGTTTTTTGATAAAACTACTGGAAAAGAATTAACTAATTCCGAAGTTAGGGCAAGAATAAAGAAATTATACAATAGATAACTTTAAATATATGTAATACAATTAATATTGACACATTTGAACAAACTTTTATTACTTTTGGCAGCTCTATCTGTGATTTTGGTAACAGGTACAGCTTTTGGAAATGCACATGCCGACATTGTAAATGTTACACAATGTGAACCAGTAGAACCAACCCCAATACCGAACTGTGTTAACCTTAATGTAGAAAAGGTTACAGCTGATAAAAAGATCAGTGGGAAAATATCAAAAATTTTAGATAATGATATTAAAACAAGTATAAAGACTAAAAAATCTAATACTGATTTTAATGTTTTTCTTGCAGATAAAAATACAACTATTACTAATTTTGTTATAACTGCAAAAGCAGACAAGAAAGGTTCTGATATAGTAGTCGCTGAAAAAGATTATGATTTACCAAAAAAGAAAACAACTACATTAAATATTACAACTGATGTTATTGCAACAGATTCTTTTAATTTTGAAGTTGATAAGAAAAAAGTAAAAATTTATGAAGTTGATTTATATGGTTATGTAGGTAGTCCACCACCACCGCCAGCTAATCAACCACCAACTACAAACAATCAAGCAGTATCAACAGTTGTTAACAAAACATTATCATTTACATTAAATGCTGATGATGAAAAAATAAGCAGTTTAACGTATAATGTTACTGAAAATACAAAGAATGGTACTTTAGCATTATTACAAGAAAAAGCCACTTACATACCTGATTCTAACTTTATAGGAACGGACTCATTTTCATATAAAGTAAATGACGGTGAATTTGATTCTAATATTGCAACAGTATCTATTACAGTAAACAATGCAACAATACCACCGTTGGAATGTCCTGATGGATTCCATATAGAAAATGGCGTATGTGTGCCTGATGTTGTAAATCCACCTGACAATACAACATGGACTATTGCATTTATGGCTGATTTATACAAGATAACAAAACAGATGTGCCAGAAAATAGCTGATGAAAATCCAGAAGTTGTGATATACTCTGGTGACTATTATCCAGATAAAACATCAAGTTTTGGTTCTGATTGTGGCATATTATTGCAAAACGCTAACATAAAAATGCCAATTGCATTAGGCAACCATGAAGCTGGAAAATCACCAAGTCAGCTACAGGCAGTAGGATTTGACAATAATAATAAACTTGTTTTTGGAGCTACACACAAGAATTTACTATACATGATACTTGATACAGAACATTGGGATAATGTAAAGGTAGCTGAGCTTATAGATGATGATGGAAATACAGCAAAAATTAATAATATGTGGGCTGTTGTTGCTACACACAAACCATTATTTGCACCACAAGGAATAGGTAAAGACAATGACCATCAAAGTTTTGATGATGGTAAAGCAGCTCTAATAAATATTGATAGACAGGATGTTGAACTTGCGGTAAGTGGACATACACATAACTATCTTAGAAGTGTACCAATGGATTGTAGTGACGTAGATGTTTGTACACCCAGTGTAAATGGAACTACATATCTTGTTGTTGGTAATGCCAATGGTGATAGAATGGACTCTATAAATCTTAATAACGTGCCAAGTCATCTAAAACCACTTATAGCAGAAACATCAACAGAAGAAGGATATACTGTATGTCAGGTAGGTGTATCTGAAATGGCATGTAAAATGAAAAATCTAAATGGTCAGGTTTTAGATGAGTTTACCCTGACTAACAACTCTTAATTTTTTTTAAAAAACTTTATATTAAACCATTTCTTTTTATTTTATTATGAAAGTGAATGATTTTAGAACAGAGCCACGACTAGATTTAATAATAGAAATATATGATGAAGGATTTAATGTAGGTGACAATACAGGTAGAGTAATTATTAAAGCAGGTGAGATTTTAAAAACATGTGAATTTTCTATCAATTTAAATCAATCAACTTTCAGAAAAGAATATGCTTTAGTTCATGAAAAAGAAATAAATGATGTTGGATTTAGAGAATATTTGATTGAACCTAAATCAAACCATGAATAAATGTAGTTTTGGTATTCATGACTATGATTTTTTTGGCTACCAACCAAAAACAAACAAACAATTTAGAAAATGTAAAAAAATTTCACCTAATATAGAAAACTTTTAACAGGTGCCTGTAATAGTTAAAGATTCAATCAGTGTTACATTATTAAACGAATTTCTTAAAACAAACATATTACTTTATGGATTTGTTTATGTAAACTATAAATAAGAGTAATTTATAATATAATTAAAAATGGTTGGAGAACAAGAACACTTACCTATTACTATTACAAGTGTAATACGTGATAATGGTAGGTTAGCTGTTTTGGTTGATGCAGAAGGAAAAATATATCCTGTTGATACAGTAATAGAAATGATCACTAGAGAAAACTATGATTTTATTGTTGAATCACAAGATTTTAAAACGCAAATTATTGTTAAAGAAAAAGATGGAAAGGCATACCTGACTACAATTGGTGATAAAAATCTTTTAAATAATTTAGATAATATTTAACCAAAAACTTTATATTATATTTTAAGCTACTCTTATTTATGAAATTAGAATTGGAAATACTATGCAATAGATGCAAAGAAACTATACTAAATTCATTTCAATGCAATACATGTAAGCAAACAGTATGTCAAGATTGTTG
>QCWD01000015.1 GCA_013114725.1 Nitrososphaeraceae archaeon
GGTTTTTCAATGCTGATTTATACTATTAAACAGGGCAAAAACGGTTTTGAACCAGTTGGTGATGAAATGTTAGTAGGAAAATTGACCAAAGGTGATGAAATGATGTTATTCATATGCGACAATCAAGGTTATGCGAAAGCTCAATCCAAACCAATTCCTATACAAAATGGAGAAGAAATATATAAAAAAATGATCAATGATGGATTTTATCCATTTGAAGGAGAAGTCATAACAGTAAGTTAAATTAAAAAATAATTTCAGTTCCATTAGTTTGATTATTTAAAATGGTATTTTTGATGTTTGTGGGATCTGACAAAATAACGAATGTCTTTATTTTTGAACGTTCAATTATCTTGAGTGATACTATATCCATCAAGTCATAGGTTCCAGCGGAAGAACTTCCTTTTATTAAAAGGTTTAAACAATCAGAAACGCTAATCTTTTGAAATAATTTTGCTTCTTTGTTTTGATTAGGATCACTGTCGTAAATACCATTTACGTCTGTAGCATTAATGAATAATTCTGCCCTTGTCTTTTCAGCAATTAATGCAGCTGTAGCGTTTGTGCTCTGTCCTGGGTGAAGTCCACCAGTAATGATTATTTTGCCTGAATTTTTAGCAGGAGATATCTCATCTAGAGTTCTTGGAATATGATCATGGGCATAGATTCCTAGAGAGGTTGAAAGTAATTTAGCATTAAGTCGTGATACATCTATGCCTATAAGATCTAAACTAGATTCATCAGAACCAAATTTTCGGGCTATTTTTATATAATGTCTCGCGATATCACCGCCTCCTGCAATTATAATGGGTTGTACTGAATCAAAAATGTCAATCAACATAGAAGAAATTTTTTTCAATCTATCAATATCCGCATTATAATTGAAAATACTACCACTAAGTTTGACCACTACGGTCTTTTTTGGATTATTCAATTTGATGTCACATCAATAGTTAGATAATAATCTGATATAATATCTTTCATTGAATAATTGAATCGAGGTTTTTGAGTTTGTCTCTTATTTCAACATGAGAGTATATCCTTACCATGTCTAAGAAACCAGTCATGGCTTTAAAGAGTGGTAAATTATAGATAGGAGTCTCATATTCTTGTTCTTTGTCAATCAGTATGATAAAATTTAATTCATCTTTTTTTGGGGTGAGTGGCATAGAGGGGGCGATTGATAAATCGATATAGATATCCGACTCGCTAATAGTTGTATTTTGAAGTACTTTTGATTTTATTTTTTTAATACGCCTTTTGTAAGTAATTTTGTCGAACCTTTTCCTATTATAAAAAAATTTTTCATAAACGCATTTCAGTAATTTTCTATTACGATAATCATGGGCCAATTTTGATGCCAACTGATTTTTGTCGCCAAGAAAACAGATCTTATCTATTAGAGTTTCATCTGTGAAAAGAAGAAATTCATCCAGGTTAGCTGTTGATAGGTTCAAATCATTATCGGCAAATATCATAGAATTAAGTAACATAACCTCTGCCGACCTCACAGTTTTATGAAAATATACCGCTTTAAACATCTCATATCTAGATATTAACATTGATTCCAAAGAATATATTGAAGATTTATTTAAACTGAGATGGCCTTTCGAACTGATTTCCATTGAACTGATAAGACGATAATAATCAAGTTTACCGTATTCAGTTCCAGTGAAATAACTATCACGTGGTAAATAATCCATAATATCAACGGATAAACCACCAGATAGCAATTCGTTGAAAAATTTGGTTTTATAATTACCGAATGAAAGGTTACAAATATCTCTCGTCGAGTAACCAAATTTTTTAACTATATCACTAATCTCTGTTTTTGTTATAATCATTTTCCCCATTTCTTCATGTGACAGTTGAGTTTTGTTTGCCAATACTTCTTCAAATAAGTGAGAGAATGGACCATGACCTATATCGTGTAATAAAGCTGCTAAACGTAATTTTTGTATGTCCTCTTCATTAATATAATTTTTCGAAAACATTGTTTCACCTGCTAAACCAGCCAAATGCATGGTTCCGAGAGAATGTTCAAATCGTGAATGTTGTGCACTTGGATATACCAGATGAGCACCAGCCAATTGACGAATCCGTCTTAATCTTTGGAAAATCTTTGTGTCGATGATTTTTTTTTCTACTTCTGTAAATCGAATATATCGGTGAATTGGATCTGTTATTTCACCCACGTATTTTATATGCACAAGAGAATTTTCATTCACCGCATTTTCAATCTTTCTAATTAAATTTGGTTTCTGAATATTTTTATATTAATAGATTAAATTTAATCTAATGATTTTGCAGAATCTCAGATTATATATCATGATTTTTTTTTTAGCTATAACATTTTGTATAATTAAATATCATAATCAACAAAATGAAATTTATGTTCAAGCTGTAGAAAAAAAAATTTATAATCATAGCGCAGATATGTTTGGTATTTCAAAAATTTATCAAACTCAAGAAAACGGGAGAGAATGGTACATAAATATGACAGATCCCTCTGAAGATAAGCAATTTTCTATTTCGTATGATGAATTGTCGCTAAAAAAACAACCGGATAATTCGTGGCGTGTGGGGGGTGCTGAGGTAAAATTGAATGTTAATTCATCAGGCAAAGAATTATGGAGAAATGTTGAAATTACAGGTTATCTGAAGATAGTAGGATTTTTGTCATTTAATGAAACCGTAGTTACTGAGGATTTTGACAGAGATTATGATATTAGTTGGATAGCAAGAAGTGGAAAACATTCAAATTCCATTCCTTGCGATGGAACCGCCTTAATAGGTTCTATTAATATAAACGGTTTTGTTTCATGGAAAAAAGAGATTTGGCATACTGGTGGATATACCGGAGATAGAGCAAAACAAAAGATAACTGATTCGATATTTAATAGATGGATTGGATGGAAAACGATTGTTTATAATACAGAGAATAATTCTGCTGTAAAAATGGAATCGTATATAGATAATAAAAATTCAGGGTATTGGATAAAGGTTTCTGAGATAATAGACAATGGTGGGTGGAATGCCAAGAATTCTAACCAAATATTTTATACAGCAAACTGTGGAAAAAAAATTGATCATATAATAACAGAGTCAAAACCATATGTAACCTTTAGGACAGACAACATTATATGGGATTTTAAAAACCTGAGCATAAGAGAGATCGATCCAAATAAAATGATATATGTTCCACCATAGTTAAGATATGAATTCTTCCTTTCAGATATGATCTAGATTTATATTTCCAAATTCGTTACTGAATCTTCAAAAAAAGTTTTTCTTGCCTTTATAGGTGCGTCATAATATGATGCAAGTGCAATTGCATCAGAAGCCCTATAATTTCTTAATATCAAGTCACCTTTTCTTCCATGAAAATACAAATTAGCCCGTAATATTGAACCGCTTAAATATAACTTGACCTCCGTTAAAAGTAGACCCTGCATTACTGCAATTTCGTCTACTAAATTGTAGATAGTCGGAATACTATTTTTATCTCCTAACCTAAAACGTGAAATATGCTTTGCAACTTCGCCTGAAAATGCATTTATAGGGAATTCTTTTCCCTCTGGGGATTTTAATATTATAAAACCTTCTAAGCCAAGTTGATCCAAATATCCGACCTGAGATATTAAAACGTCAATATAGTCGTCGTCAGTTTCAGTATTGTCTGTCATGTTATGGATATATTTCAACATTATTAAAAAATATTCGGATAGATCAACAATAAAAACAGAAAAACAAGAAATTGATTTTATTTTTAATCATGGTGATTCTGGTGCTAGACTATCCACGACTTCCATGATGTCTTTTGCCTCTATTATAATTTTTATTGTGCCCAATGGTGAATCTTGTTCATTTTCAGTTAAAACGACACTATTGACTGTGGCTGCTTGTTTATTCAACAAAAAAAATGTCGAATTATTTTCAAGATTATTCAGTAGCAATCTTCTTAAAACAGAAAAAATAGATTTGGATTTAACTTGATCAAATATAATTTGAAGAGATGTAAGATTAAAAGAAGACCCAGAAAGTAAATGATTATTCTTTACAATATCCATATTTACTAAATTTTTTATCGCATCAATTAATTTCTCACTAGATTCAGAAGGATTTATTACGGCTAGAACAGTAATTTTAGTATTAGAATTTTTATGCATATTCAGAAAAACCTTGTTCTTTTATAAATAGATAAGGTAATCAGAAGGAATTGACCCATTTCTTTATAATTTTTCGTGCCTTTAAAATTAATTCGTCGATGGTAATATCATTATTTGGAATTATTTCGTCGGCCAATGCAATAGCTTTGCTCACCCCTACTTCTAGTTCCCTCTGATCACGTAATTCACAATCTTTCATTGTAGATGGTGCATCTGTTCTTGATCTTTTCTTTAGATGTCTGAATCTAATTGGGGTAGAGGCATGAATTCCTATTATCTTTACCACTCCGATCTCTTTTAGCAAATCGATCTCGGAATTACTTCTGATACCATCCACTACAAATTTATTCTTATTTTGTTCAGAATGGATTTTAGAAATTTTTTTTGCCACTAAATTAGCAATTGCGGCAGGGCCGTCTTCTTTCCGTAAGTCGAGCATCAATTTTCCAAGATTTTCATCAGTTGGATCTAAGCCCCTTTTACTAGACTCTTCCCTAACACAATCCCCCATGGTTACAACAACAAATCCGCATTTAGACAATGCAGTTGCCACTGTAGATTTACCTGCTCCGGGCATTCCTGTAATACAAATAATCAATTTCTTTTGAAAATCACATCACCGATTTTTAATATCAATAATATTGAAAAAATATTTTTATATTATATATATTGATTGTTCAAGAATATAAGTTAAAAAACAAAAATCAAATGAAAATTTATGTAGAAAAATTATTAAATTGAATAAACTATAATTGTATTTTGTGGTTAATGGAGATATAAATGAAAAAATTTTGAGCTTAAACAACATAGTCAAAAAGATAGACAAGGAATCAGGAAGTTATTTTTCAAGTATCATCAACAATGAAAATATGGAATGTGAAATAATAAAAATAAAGCCAAGTGAAAAAGATACTCAAACGCCACATTCATCTAATGAAATATATTATATTATCAATGGCAGTGGATGTATAGAAATTAATGAAAAATTTTACTAAATAAAAAAGATGGTATCATCTTTATTCCTAAAGATTTTTCTCATAGATTTCATTCTAACAAAGCTCAAATGACAATTTTATATGTTATAGCGTGAGAAATTAATTTTCATTATTTTCTTTGACATTTTAATAGAAAGCTACAAATTTAACCCATAATTTAGAATTAATTATGCCTATCACAGACGCAATTAAAAAACAGATAGCTCAACAAAGAAGATTATTCTATAAGATATGTTTTAAATGTGGTGGAAGAAACCCCATTTCATCAGAAAGATGTAGAAAATGTCGTAGTCATAGCATGAGATTAAAGAATAGAAATATTGGTGCAAAGAAATAGAATGATATTTTGAGTTCTTATTTAATCTGCTACCAATAGTTTGCCTTTATCTTTTCTATAGTTTTTTCATGGTCTGGACCTTTCTTTCGTGCATATTTTTCTATTGAAGTAAGTGGCACGCCACCCAATGTTCTTGCTAAACCTGAAAAAAATAGATTCTTAAGCATGTTATCTCGTCCTACCTTGTGCATAAATTTTTGAATACCGTATTTGAAATTATGTTGCCAAGTCTTATACATGACGCCCAGTTTTCCAGGGTCCATGGTATTTCCGATATCAAAAAAGTTTGATTTTTCCAGAAGACCGATTGGAACAAACGTAAGTGGAGTCACTGTAAATTGAGAATCAGGCTGTTCTTTTTCCAATTCATGTATAAGTCTAATTGTTTCCCAACTATCTTCTTGTGTTTCATCATTATCAAGGCCCATAATAAGTGTGAAAGCTGGAACCCAATAATTTTCATTTAATATCTTGACACCGGTTTTGACAACCCAATGCCATTCATCTGGTTTATACGGAGCTAGTTTTCTGTCAGCATATTTACCTATTAATCTTATGCTTCCTGTTTCAAAACCACATTGAACGCCAATAAAGTTATTTGGTCCAGATTTAATAATTTTTGAAATATTAGGGACTAATCGTTCATCCGCTATCGCTCCTGCTAATGTACCATGTGTAGGATTAGTATGTTCTACACCTGTTGCCATTATTCCTTTGAAAAGATCTTCGATAGCTTCTCTATTTGGTTGCATGTTTTTGGTAGTCCGTGGATTTAATCCGTAAACAAAGATATCATCACTATGAACCCAAGCGTTCTTCAATCCACCATATTTCATATTGATCTCAATTTCTTTTTGAATTTTTTCAACTGGATAATAACGTAGTGGTCTTAAAGTCACATCACAAAATTTACAACCCCTTCCACATCCTCTCATAACTTCGATCATACCATGCATGCTGGGATTTACTATATTTGGAATTTCATCCACTGATGGTTCATCGTTATAATGAATAAACCTACCATGAATTTTTTTATCATCCTTAACAAATTCTTTTATTTCTACCTTAAATTCATTCTTTTTGAATGGATTTGCCATGTCTAAATCCCCATTGATAAGTGAATCGAAAAATCTTCCACCAGCACCATCGATTTCAGGACCGATTCCTCCTAGTTCGCCTTCAAGGATGGCGTAGAGACCGTATTCTTCAATTTTTACAGGATCGTAATTATATTGCCATGTCCCAGAAGCTCCTACGATTACTTTCGCTTTGCTACCGGTTCTTTGTTTAGCTGCTAAAATTTTCCTGTGAAGTTCACGATTGTAAAATTCATCGTATGACATTGTTGAGCGACCGTAGGTAAATGTCATAGTTACTGGACCCATTCCTAAAGGATCCATTTCGTATGTTCCAACAACTTCTGTTTCGGGGCCAATAAACTGTTCAATATAATCTGGATGGGCTACAACCACGTCTTCACGTTTATATCCATCGCGAATTAAGGATGCTTCCACTTTTCTTAAACCATAAGGAGCGTAATTAGCAATACCGTTATTATGCTCTATTGGATTACAAATAAAATCGAACAAAATTCTAGGAGTTACCTGATTTTTTAGTATATAATACCAAAAAGAACTTTTGGTTCTTCTAAAATCAAGTGCAGGAGCACATCCAAAAAACGATGCCAAAGATATTCCCCTGTAAGGAGACATCAATGTACGATCAGCAGATAAAACAACCTTTGGATATTTCATAATAGTTTCTTTTTACCAACCTATTCATTTATTAGCTGAATTAATAAGTTTTCGCAACTTTATAGAAGGTTTTAAGATAAAAATATCCATATAATAAATATGACTGAAATATAAGTATCAGAGAGGTTGATTTTAATCGAAAATAAGAAAAATGATGAATTATTACGATGTAATGTATGTGGTGTGGAGATTGATATGCTCAAAGTAGATAACCATGTTAAGACTACTATCCATACGAAGAATAAAGCAAAGTTCAATAATGAATTAGGTAAAATTTTGACTAATCATGACGATTCAAAATCATCTTATAAAATATGGTCAATTTCAAGTTTAAATTTTCCAGACAAAAAATAAAATAATACAGGTCCTATATTATTTAGATAATTTAGTAAAATTAAAAATCTTAATTGAAAATAAACTAAATGAATGATTAATGATAGAATCTATTATTTTTTTGTTTTTCATCGGGATTATTGCTGGAATTCTGGGAGCACTGATAGGAATAGGAGGTGGAATAATAACTATCCCAGCCCTCACTCTTTTGGGATTGCCACCTTATGTGATGTCTAGTTCTAGTCTAATAGGAGTGGTAGCAACAAGTATTTCTTCTACAATAACATACTCAAAAAAGAAACTTATTGATTATACTACAGGATATAAAATTGGAATTATAACAATTCCGACATCTATTTTGGGAGCATTTTTAGCTAGAGAAATATCATTAATTGATTTTAAATTTTATTTTGCAATTATATTATTAACAGTTGCAATCTATATCGTTTTCAAAGATAAAATATTATTAAAAAATAAAGATAATTTGGAAAATACGAAAGATAAACGAAGGTTGATGATTTACCCTATTGCAATAATTGGTGGTTTAATTTCTAGTTTGTTTGGTATCGGTGGAGGGATAGTTTTTGTCCCCTTACTTATATTAATACTGGATACAAAAATGAAAATAGCTAGTCCTACATCTCAATTTATATTGCTTTTTTCTTCTGTAACTGGTCTTACGACACATATGATCCTTGGACATCCAGATTATATTTATGGAATAATCCTTGCAATAGGTTCTGCAATTGGTGCACAATTTGGAGTAAGACTATTAACAAAGGTTAAAGAAACAACTTTAACATTAACATTTGCAATATTTTTAATCATTATAGCAATTAAATTCTTTTTAGAAACCAAGGTATGACTCAAAAGAAAAAAAGATATGACTTTTAAATATATTAATTGGAAGATGATATAATTTACAGGAAATTGCGGCTGATATTAATTGGATTTGGTGTAATAGGTCAAAGTCTTACAAAGCTTTTATTATCAAAATCTGCCGATCTTTACAACATTTATGGTATAAAACCAAGAATTGTTGCGTGTATAGACAACAAGGGGGCTGCAATCTCTTCATCTGGTTTAGATTTAGAAAGATTACTCAATATAAAAAAAAGTAAAGGAACTGTAGCCAGATATAGTGATAAAAAAGTTGCGATGAATTCCTTGGAGATAATTGAAAATACAGAAGCAGAAATTGTTTTAGAGCTTACACCCACCAATCTAGAGAATGCGGAGCCTGGTCTTTCTCATTTGATAAGCGCAATGAGATCTGGAAAGCACATAATAACTGCAAACAAGGGACCACTTTCTTTAGCTTTACCATCATTGTTAGAATTAGCAGATTATAATGGAATTATGTTTAGATTTAGTGGCACAGTAGGTGGAGGGACCCCTATTTTAGAATATGCAAAACATTGTCTAAAGGGCGATAGAATAATATCATTTCGGGGTATTCTTAATGGTACAACAAATTATATCCTAAGTAAAATGGAAACCGGACTAGATTTTAAACAAGCACTTTCTGATGCACAAAAAAATGGGTATGCAGAAGCTAAACCGTCTCTAGATGTCGATGGATACGATGCTGCGGCCAAATTAGTAATAATGGCAAATTGGATAATGGGAATGAAGGTAACGATGAAAAATGTGAACATGTTTGGTATTAGCAAGATAACCTTAGATGATATAAATAAAGCCAAAAATAAAAAATGCGCAATAAAATTGATTGCAAGTTGCGAAAATAAAGTGTTAGAGGTAAAACCCATTGAAATTGATATAAACGATCCAATATGTGTAGACGGAACACTAAATGCAGTCAAATTTACTCTAGAACATGCAGGCGAACAAACGATAATAGGAAAAGGTGCTGGAGGAATAGAAACAGCAAGTGCAGTTTTGAGGGATATGATAGAGATACGTGACAATATAATAAATAAAATTTGATAATTCTAGATTTTAAATTTAAAAAATATTACATATGATTTATTTGTTTTTGACTAAATAATCATATAATTTCCATAGAATGGCGGATATTATCATTTATATTTGTATTCTATCCAATAGACATAAATTAATATTCACTTGTCGAAATACAATGAAAAATGAAAGATAGCAAATTTTTCATTTTAATATAATTTTAATATTGAAAAGAATTATTAGCCAGTTTTGTAATTTTATATATAAAAATGTATAGTGGAGAAATGGAAATTCAGGCCAAGCGAAAAACTCTTGCAGTTTTACATGATGAAGTTAACAGAATTTTAAATTCATCTAGAGAATTATCCCAACTAGTATCATGTCTTACCGATCAAAAAGATAATGAAGTTCAGCGATGCATTGACAAAATGAAAGACGGAGAAGAAGAGGTTAAAACCATTAAAAGCAAAATAACTCGTGAAGTTGCAGAAATAGGGAGTTTAATGTTGTATAGAGAAGATGTATTAAGAACTGCATACATTATCGATGATATCGCAGGATATATTAGCGGAACTGCATTTAGATTATCAAATATCAAACCGTCAACGTTGCAGAATGGAAATTTAGATATAGATTTGAAAGAGTTGATAGGAATGGCAGTAGATTTAATTTTTAAGCTTAATGAGATGACAAGAGCATTAAGTATTAATCCTGCAGGAATATTAGACCTAGCCCATGAAGTTCAAAGATTAGAAAAAGAAGTTGATGCAAAATACAGAAATATGATAATTAACGTATTAAATGAGATAACATCCAATAAGGATTTATTGTTATTAAAAGATGCAATAGAAGGAATCGAGGGAATGGCTGACAAATGTCAAGAGGCCTCAGATTCTCTAACTATTTTAGCAATGAGTATTTAATGAATAAGAAACTGATAGGAATTTTAATAGAGAACAGAATTCTAATTGAAGATATCGAACATTCCCGTTATTTATATTCAAATGGATATTTTGGCAAACCAATAGGCGTGCCAAAACCAAGAGGTATTCAGTTTGATTCGTCATTAGTGTTAGATCTGATTGAGGGATATTATCTATTAGAGAGAAAAAAATTATCAATTTTTGATTCTATGGAAAAAGAAATTACATCTGATGATCTTAGAAAAATATGTAGAGTAGAGTACAATGATTTTGATTTGAAATACATGGTTTACAAAGAGCTAAGAGAATTCAAATATGTTTTGACTTCAGGAATCAAATTTGGATGTGATTTTGCTTTGTATGAACATGGGCCAGGTATTGACCATGCGCCATTTTTAGTTCAGGTTTATAACCAAGAAAAAAAAATTAATGCGATAGAAATTGTATTGGCAGGTAGATTAGCTACTACCGTAAAAAAACAATTCATAATTGCAATTCCAAAACCAAAAGAAAAAATAATCGATTTTATAGGTTTTGATTGGTGGAGAGCATAAAAGGATTTAACAATCAAATTTCATATAATTCCTGGGTATAGTTATCTAGATTCTATTTCGAATAAATTTTAAATACAACTGTTATATGTTTGAGATTTTAGACAAAAATAAATTTTAATAACATAAGATTTATGATTCACTTTGTAGTCATAGGTTTAAATAATTTTAGTCAAAACATGTAGATGGTTATGATTACAGAGTAATTATCACTGTAGACAATTTAAGAATTATATCATAGTATGTAAATTTTAGTAAAAGTTAGAAGTTCAGATAGATACCAAGATAGTACACGTTAGTTTTTTTAGTTATTTTATTGAATATAGTACTATTTTATAAATATCCATAAAAAAAATTTTAAAATTAAGATTCTATCTTTATTTATTATAAAATTCTTAACTTTTCTTTTTAGCCTATTTAAGAGAAAATACGTTTATCAAATTTATTAATTGCTAAATCTTTTTTCATCACAGAGAATGACAATTGTCATGACATCGTTGTGTTAAATAGACATAAGTTTTAATAATAAAGCACATGAAAAAAGAAGATAATAAAAAAATATCAACAGTATTATTGATGATAATAATAACAGGAATGATAGCAATTCCCTTTGGTGATCCTAGATTAATAATTATTTCAATAGGTTTAGAACTGTCGTTTATTGTATTATTAATTTTAACGCTCAAGAAAAAAGATATTGCACTATACTTTTGCATCATAATCAGTTTGATTGTAATTATTGGGAATTCTTTAGCTCCTCCTCATATTAATATAATTATGACTTTTTCAAAGCCCCTGAATGCAATATTATTAATAATTGGAGGATATGTTTTGCAAATTTTATTATTATACTATTCTGTAAAAATCTTGAAACGTGATAAAATATAGGATATAATTAATAAAGATAAAATATATCTTTATTTGATAGTATTTTTTATATGAATAGAATAAAAAGGATCGCAAACGAACTTTTAGAAAAGCATCCAAGCAATTTCTCAGATAATTTTGAACAAAATAAGAAAATAATGAAAGAATTAACCATAGTAAGATCAAAGAGTCTGAGAAACAGAGTTGCTGGATATATTGCATCTAAACTAGGCAGAGAGATGAGAGAAAGTAAAGAGTCAGCTTCAATTACAGTTGAATCAGAAGTTCAAGATTGATCGAGATACAATTACTAGGTGGTGCAAAAAAAGCAATTGGTCTTGAAAAAATTATTTTGAATAAAGAATTTGATACTGTTAGAAATATTTTGGAATTTCTTAAAGGAAAATCGATGATTCCTCATGTTTTAAACAAAAATAACATCATGATTTCAATAAATGGTATAGATTCAAATGTTTATGATGGACAGGAAACGGTAGTGAAATCAGGCGACCTCGTTGTAGTAGTAACAATAGTGCATGGTGGATAAATAAATTGAATAATAAAGTATATGAAAATATCTGAAATTTTTGGTGTACAAGATTTTTTTGTTGTAGTATGTGAATTTTTTTATAACAATATCAATACGGATGATAAAGATCCCAAAACAATACTTGAAATTATTAGATATAATTTAGATGAAGTGCATATTCAGATTGTAAATGAATCAATTGTTTTGAATACAAAGTATATAAAAGAAGTTCTCAAGATTTCGATCGAGTCGTATAAGAGGGGGATATTAGCAACAAAAAAACTTGAGACAGATCTCCTGATGAGACTCTCACATTGTGATCAGATTTTTGAAGCTATTAAAATTGGAGGAATAAAAGAAAATTCATTAAACTATGTAATAATATTTTCAAAAAATAAAAAAGAAGTAAAAGAAGCCATAAAAAAGATAAAAAATGAAATTAAAAAATTTGAAATGTTATCAAATAAAAAAGACAGAGAACATCTTTATGAAAATAAGAGTAAAATGCATGTGAAAAATACAAAGGAGATATTACAATATTTTGTTGAAAGAGCTTCACTCATAACAGAAAAATAATAAATGAAAACCAACTAGATAGCATCCAGAGAAATCAGTCAACTATTAAATTGAGTAATGCTCCATCATTTTCTCCATTAATCTTATCTATCAAAATTGAAAATCGATTATCTTTAGAATACGGAAATATAAAGTCTTTAGTCAAAGCTCCAAAGTCTGACGAAATATGTTCCCGATATATTTCCTTGTCATTATTTAGAATTATAAAATCAAAATAGGTATGCCTTAAAAGATCTCCGGTTTCTGGATTTTGGATATTTATAATAAATGTTATAGGTTTTTCAAAGATAATTTTTTCAGGATTCCAAGATATTTGAAATAGATATTTATTTTTTAATGAAAGAAGCTCAAGTGGAAACTTTGGCTGCTCAGAGGTGAATAAAGAAAACAACGCTTGGTCCGGAAATGGAATTAGATTTGCAGAAATAGTCATTTTTCTCACGAATTGATCTAATTTATCGGAACTTATAACCATATGAATAATTCTATAAATATCTGATGAGTAATCGTCGATTAGTATTGATTTGGTGGGTAAGATATTGTTATTAAGTGTCCCAATATAGCCTTTTTTTTTCGCAAAGAATGAATCTTTAGGTATAAATAGTTCGTGATGCAAAAATGATACCTGATTCACATATGATTGATTCCAATCAAATGGCATCTGAAAATTAATTACCTGTGTTTGATTCTTTTCGCTATAATTAAAATTATGGATTTTATCATAATATGATTTTATCATAATATGTGTAAGATTTATGTCATATAAACTTTGATCAATGTTTGGTATATCAAATTGTTCAGTTTGACCAACAGTAATGAACAAATCTACAGACTTTTTTTGAACTATGTCGATTTTTGAAACATTAGAGCCGTAGGTAAGGATAACAGGTTTTAATTCTAAAGAGAAATGATAAAGTCCGCCTGTTGAAAAAATCCTGCTTTTTATTGACGCAGGATTATCTTTACCAATTCCTGATATACATGAATTATGTTCCTTAATATGTTCTGATAAATATATCTTCTCGACTTCAGCAGTATAATCAGGTATTAATTTAGCAAAAATAATTCCATCTTGTGGTATAAAACATTGACTTAAAATAACTTTATTTCCTGTTTTAATTGTGAGATTATATTCTAAATCTTTAACGGTTTCATTACTCAAAGAATCAAAAGTTCGAATTAACATTGTTGGTTCAAGTTTACTGCCATTTTCAATATCTTCTATTAATGAAGGATATAATCTACCTTCCACGGTGAAAGATTTACCGTTATTATCAATAATTTCATATTGGTCTTTGCTTAGACCATGACCATGTACTTCATTTGAAGTAGTCATATAAAAAATAGAGAATAATGATATTATGATGATAGCAAAAGAAAGATTCGCCATAAGAATTATTAAAGATTGAAGCTATCTATTATTGTTATCGAGATTAGTAAATATCAATCCCTTTTTGTTTGACAAATCAAGATTATCGCATAAATAATCTAATTTGAAATTTTCATAACTCTAAATTTGGTCAATTCCCATCTGTATCTAAAAAGTTATGAAAATAGAATATATATATGAAGTAATCAATGGATTAGTTTCAATAGATTAATTGGTATTTATTTAAGATATGAACCATTTTTATTTAAAATACATCAAATGGATGTGGTTACACATAATCCAATAATTAATTTAATATAAAACAAATGTATCTAATATTATGAAAACAGTTGGATTGTTTTGAAGGTAGTATAACAATTAAGCATCTTTCTATTTTAAGTATTATTTTATCGTTAGTAATATTATTTACTGGTATAATCTATAACGACGTTTATGCACATAACGAAATTCAAATAGGAAATTTTACGATTTCTGCAGGATGGGAAATAGAACCTCCTTTATTGAATGTCCTAAATAATATAGTAATGGAGGTTACCAAAAGTGAAGGTACCCCGGTTAGAAATGCATTACTGAATACTATCATAGATATCAGATTTGGAGGACTGACAAAAGAATTAGGTTTTATGCCCTCAGAGGAATCTCCAAGTATTTATACATCACCTATAATACCAAAGAGTCTAGGAAGTTATTCAATTGAGATAAATGGAATGATAGAAAATCAAAAAACAACAGGAGAAATTCAAATTGAAGATGTTGAAGATCCTATTAAAATTTCATTTCCAAACTTAAACGATAATAATGAACAAACAGCAGACAATAAACAAACCTCGCAGATAGGAAAGGAAGTAAAATCAATAATAACCAAACTATCGTTAGATATTGAGGAAACCAAGAATGATATTAATTTTACTAAAAATACAATACAAGGATCGACTAAGGCAACAAAAATGCTTTTAACTGAATTAGACAAGGCATATCTTTTGGGATTTATTGCATTAGCAATAGGTATTGTCTCTATAACATTATCAATTTCAAAAAAATCAAGATTAACTTCAAAATAGAATCGGTTAGAAAATTCTATAATGTAATTTTTATTCATGAAAATCAAAATATCAATATAAAAGAATGGAATAAATGATGTTTTAATAGGAATCGATAAATATTGTCTTTTTTTAAAATATTTAAAGGTTGGAATACGATTGATGAACCTTCAAATGGTACATTAAGTGGAAAAAATTTTTTTGCTTTATGGTCTAGTTTAGGGGTAGGATTATTAGTTTTATCTACCGGTTCTTTTTTGATAGATTTTGGTTATACCAATTCAATTCTAGCAGTAATCATAGGATCGGCTGTAGGATCTTTTTTACTCGCGTTGGCAGGAAAAATAGGAAGCGACAACAAAATACCATCGATAACTAGTGTAAATCCCACATTCGGAAAAATTGGTGTCATTATCCCAGCTTTTTTCAATATCATTCAATTAATTGGATGGACTACATTTGAAATTATGATAATGTCCAAAGTTATCGAAACTATATCAGATAACTACATTCCAAATTACATAAGCTCTGTCATAATCGGCATAATTATAATAATATTTGGAATGATAGGACCTATAAGAGTAATTAAAAGATTCATTGGACAGTTTGTAATTTGGATCGTTTATACAACATCAATCATTTTATTAGTACATGTATTGATTAATACGAATATTCAAATTTTTGACATTTCAAAAATAGATATGAATTTTTTCGGAGCGTTTGATATTGTTATTGTAATGCCAATATCGTGGCTACCTCTTGTTGCAGATTACAACAGATTTGCCAAGAAGAGTAAGACAGCATTTTTTGGAACTTTTATAGGATTTACAATAACAAATTCGATACTTTTTGCAGTTGGATTATTATTTGGAATTTCAGAAATTACAGAGTTAATTTTATCCATCCAAATGATATTTTTCGGGTTAATTTTATTGATATTATTATTAGACGATATAGATAACGCCTATGCAGATGCATATTCTGCATCAATTTCAACACTCAGTATATTCCCAAAATTAGAACAAAAACATTTGATAATTGGAATCATAATATTAAGCACTTATTTATCAATAGCAATTCCAATTGTTCAATACGAGATATTTTTAATATTAATTGGTGCGATTTTTATTCCTTTATTTGCAGTGGTAATTGCAGATTATTATCTAGTTGATAAAGAAAAATATAAAATTGAAAATATCAATAATTCAAAATTGAAAATAGGGCGTGCAGCAATATTATCATGGATATTAGGATTAATAGTGTATTATTTGTTTTCACCAATTTCTCCCATATATGTACAGATAGATTATTCAATCGGATCAGTCATACCCAGTTTTCTCATAGCATTTGGAACATATTTAGTCATCCAGAAAATAAAAAGACAAGAAAAAGAAGATAAATCTTTTGTTTATAAATCATAGGTAGTCTCGTCTATTATTTTCATAGCATCGTATAACTTTTTGTAGGACGTTTTTGGGCTATTATTTTTTTCAAAAAAAGATTGTACCTGGTTGAAAAGATTTACAAACTCATTCTTATTATTATTGGAGATCAAAGTACTGATTTTATTAGCTTCTTTCAAAAACAATTGTATGTCATCAAGTAGACGAGGATTAAAAAATAATAACGATGTCATCAATTGGGAATTATCAGTAAGTATACTCTCAGAAATTAGCGACTGCATTTTAAATGTTGTTCCGCCATATTTTTTAAATTCATCATAGTCAAGATTTGTGAGAAACTTGGCAAAAACCAGATTCATATAATGAGTAAACCCCAATACAACTGAAATTATTTTGTCATGGATTTCTGCTGAATCGACTTGAATTATATTGGCACCTTCGAAAATTTTTTTAGCCAACAAGAATTCGTTTTGTTCATTTCTTACAGGAATTACTATTATTTTCATTTTATCAATATTTTTTGCACCGGGTCCAAACATGGGGTGGATGCATAAAGGAACAAGATCTTGTCGTATGTTGATTAACGATTCGAATGATTGGTTTTTTATTGAAGAAATTTCAGAAATTATTGCTCCTGGTTTTGCATTTTTCGAACATTCAAATACAATTTCGGAAATATTTGAAATAGGGACACATATAAGAATCAGATCAGCGTTTTTTATACATGATATAATATCTTTAGTTATAATCAACTTTTTTTCATATTTACCTTCGTATATTTTAATTTTTGACTTTGTGTCATATAACTTGACCTTTTTAGACTCTAAGTTTAAAAAAAAAGTAGTGAACCAATCTCCCATTTTTCCTCCTGCAATTTTTCCTCCTGCACCAATAATAGCTACTTCATGAATGGTAATTTGTTCCATAATCAATCATTCATATTATAAATTTCTCTAAAATATCCATGCCTTTTTTCAATAGTTCTGTGGGTTGACATGCAGATAATCGTATAAACTCGTTGTATGATTTTCCAAATCCGCTGCCAGGAGATATTGCAACACCATGATCTAGCATGATATTTACTAGTTCCATATCATTTGAAAACCTTGTAGAGTTTAATTTTGGATAAACATACATAGCTCCATCGGGCTTAATAAATTTCAAACCAATTTTATTTAAACGCTCGACTATAAAATCAAGACGATCTTTTATCAAATCGCAGTTTGAATTTGTTTCATTTTCAAGAGCAGACAATGCACAATATTGCATTGGTTCAGCCACTGAAGTGATTGCTGTAGCCTGAATTTTTTTAATTTTAGATATTATTGAAGTGGTAGAAATACAATAACCAACTCGAAAACCCGTCATGGCGTATCTTTTTGAAAAAGATGATATAATTATTCCATTCTCATATTCATAATCTAATAAACTAGTAAATTTTTTAAATGAATAATCAGAATACACCTCATCGCTTAGAACATATAGATTATTTTTTCTAGCCATAGAAATAATTTTATCTAATACTGTTTTGTCTAGAATCTTTCCCGTAGGATTATTTGGATAGTTTAATACAATCATTTTGGTATTTACGTTTATCAATTTTTCCAAATTTGAGATATTTGGTGTCCAATCTTCATTAATGTTAGTATTTAATACTCTCGTTTTTATTCCAAGTAAATCTGCACATTCTTTATATGCAGGCCATGATGGTTCGATATAAATTAATTCGTCACCAAATTTTAATAGAGAAATAATTGCAGCAAATACCCCAAATCGACCTCCTGGTGTAATAATAATATTTTCAGGTGTTAATTTCTTGTCAAGTTTTGTGGCAATGGATTCACGTAGTTTTGGAATACCAGAAATTTCGGTGTAATGATAATATTTCTTATCATAAACAGTGGATAGTACTTTTTTTATATTTTTAGGTGGTGGATAATCTGGTTCGCCTACCTCCATGTGTATTATTTTTTTACCTTTTTTCTCTAACTCTTTAGCCTTCATAAATATGGCCATATGAGTTTGAATGTTGTTATCAGTAGAATTTACGAAATTTTTCTGTATTTTTACTGATTCTTGTAGAATCAGGTTTATTATCTTCCCAGTAAATTCATTGTCAAGTCCTAATTCATTAGAAAGAATAGAAACTTGATTTTTTAGTTCTTGTTCTACTTTTTCATCCTCAATATCTATATCCAATGTTTTTTTTATATTACCAATTTGTTTTGACATGTCCATTCTTTTATGAATTTGTCTAATTATATCAAAAGTTATATCTCGTACTTGAATTCGCAGATCATCTAAGTGATTCTTATCCAATTCATATATCACCAGATCTTTTATTATTTAAAACTGACGATATCATTCCATTTCTTATGGCATGGTCGGCAAGAATAATTGAAACTACAGATTCGATGATAGGAGGAGCCCTTGGAACAACACAAGGATCATGTCTTCCAGAAACTATCAGATCAGTTTCTTCACTCGTTGCTAAATTAAGAGTATGTTGTCTTTTAGCAATTGACGATGCTGGTTTAAATCCAGTGCGAATAACTAAAGGCATGCCATTTGAAATTCCACCTAAAATTCCTCCAGAATTATTAGTTTTTGTAATAATTTCTCCTGATGATGATTTAATAAATAAATCATTATTCTCTGACCCCGTCTTTCTTGATCCATCAAAACCTGAACCAAATTCAACTCCTTTTACTGCAGGGATACTGAATAGTGCTTTACTAATGTCAGATTCTAATGAACCAAAAATCGGTTCCCCTAGGCCTACTGGAACGTTAATACTTACACATTCAACTATACCACCAAGTGAATCTCCTTTTCTTTTAGCATTTAAAATAGCAGACCGCATATCTTCAGATTTTTTTTTGTCCGGACATCGAATATCATTATTATATGTATTATCCTTTGCCTCTTGAAAAGAAATATCATCAGATCGGATTCCACCAATTTCAATAGTATAGGCAATTGTTTCAATTCCCAAAACTTGTTTTAACAACTTTTTTGCGACGGCTCCAGCCATAACAAAAGTAGCAGTCAATCGCCCCGAAAATCTACCACTTCCTCGATAATCAGCATATCCGCCGTATTTAATAAGAGATGTATAATCAGAATGTCCTGGACGTGGAATTGATTTTATTGATTCATAAGGACGAGAATCTTGATCTTTATTCCATATTATCATACAAATTGGAGCTCCAGTTGTATGTTGGTTAAAAATTCCGGAAATTATTTCTACTTTATCGTCTTCTTTTCTTTGTGTGGTTATGTTTGATTGTCCCGGCTTTCGCAGGTCCAAAAGCGGTTGAATATCTGATTCGTTAAGTTTCATACCTGCTGGACACCCATCAATTAAAATACCGATACATTTTCCGTGACTCTCTCCGAAACTAGAAACTACGAAACGTTCACCAAGGATATTACCAGTCATATGTTAAAATAAAGATAGTATAAAACTCAGATATATGGACTTTTGGTATGAATTTATTCAAGTATAAAAGATGATAAATCGTTTTATAATGAATAAAATAGATAAAAAGTCGTATGAATTATACGAAATGGAATGTCCGAGTAAAATAAAATTTATTTTAGTGGTATATTATTATATTATATGAAATATTAGAAATCAGTATTTTATTATATTGTACCCACCTAACGGAAATATGGAATATGTGGATCAAGATGTGCATCATTTTATGACCGGTATATTTTTTATTTAATATATAGGAACCAAGAAACAAGATAATTAAAAAGTTTGTCTATATGAAAATACTGATTCGAAAAATGGAACAGATATGCGTGAAAAAGAATATACATATTATTGTCATGTATAAAATATATCTATATCTTTTGGGTTAGAGTTAAATAAGTACTATTCCGGTAATATCAATATTGTAAGAGCTGTGTGAAATTTATGTGTCTATCTTTAACTTCTACAAAGTTTTGGATTAATGCAGGGATATATAGAATTATCAGTTTTTATCATTTTGTAAAGATATATGAAATATAAACGAGATAGAATAGAAGATTTTCCTTAAAGAATTTATGGGTATACATTTATAATTTGTGATGTAACTTATAGGATTTACTATTTTATTTTTAATTGTTCTATTCATTTTATGTTTATCCATTCATCGAATAATTTGAGTGACAGATAGACTCTAATTTAACGAAAGATCTATAGCTGTGTACATCCTATTTCTAATCTATGACTATCAGATTTGAACGAAATAGAATATCCACAAGAGTAGTAATGTATTCTTTGTATCTATATTTTTTGGGTTTGAGTCTACGAAATACCAGTAAAGTAATAACCATCTTTGGAGATAATAAAAGAAGGTATCTGTCTGCCTTGAAATTGGTACAACGTTTTGGTTTTTTAGCTAAAAAGTCTATAGACGTAAAAGAATATCTGCATTTATCATTGATGAATTTTTATCAAAAAAAATCGACTGGAAACATTATTTTCTGTGGATTGCTACCGAACCTGTACATCATTCAATCCGGGGAATCTTTTATCTAAAGATCTGATCGTAGAAATATGCTAGTTGCAGGGAAATTTATTGAATCATTGATTAGGAAGTATGGACATCATACGGTCTACCCTGATTGAGGTATGTGGTATCCAGAGGCCTGCGTCACATTGGGACTAAAACGCTATCTACATTCACCGTATGAAAAAAGCATCATTGAACGAGTAAACAAGTACATAAAAGACATAATTGAAAATTTCGTTGATTACTATCCATGTATAAAAAGATTGTAATTTAGTACGCATTTACAACTAGATATCCTTCTTTGTTTCAATTTACAACGAGACTAAAAAGAATAAATTCAAAATAGACTTAGGAAGTGAAGTTATCTTAACTTAACAGAGCCGACAGATACGTAGTGTTAAATAAATTTAAAACAATGAATTAATTAGAAAATTGAATATCTGCCCCTAGTTCTTTCATGTTTTGAATAAAACTAGGGAAAGATACGTCAACCGAATCAACACCAGATACTACAGAGCTATGGGTTAATAAACTTGCTATTGTGAAAGCCATGAATAACCTATGATCGCCATATGCATTTAACCTAGATCTTTTTATAGATGAAGGAGCAATAATTTTCAATGAATCTTGCGTTTCTGTTACATTAACGCCCATCTTTTGAAATTCGGTGGCAATATTGTGTACTCGATCGGTTTCTTTAAATCGTGCATGAGAAATTCCAGAAATAGTTACAGGTGATTTAGAAATTAACGACAAAATTGATACAACTGGCAACAGATCTGGTGAATTAAACAAATTACAATGTATACCTTTCAGTTCATTTGATCTGTATATACGCATATTTCCATTAACCTTATCCACATTTATTTCACCCCCCATTTCCTTGACAATATCAATTATTTTCATATCTCCTTGTGGAAGATCAAAATTTAAACCCGAGATAAGAATTGATTCTTTTGAAGACAAAATTCCTGCTGCAATCAATAGTGCACCAGTAGAAAAATCCCCTGGTACCGTAAATTCGGTCGGGATATAATGAGATCGTGGAATAAAATATTCAGAAGTGTCTGTATTAACGGATACACCAAAATGATTCATGGTTGCAATGGTTGATTCTATATAAGGACTAGACACCTGTTTGCCAGATACCTTTAATGAAACATCTTTTTTAGAATAAATACAAGATATTAGAAGGGACGAAACAAATTGACTTGAAATACTACCATCAATTATTGCAGTACCTCCTTTGATTCCACCTCCTTTTATAATTAAAGGTGGTGTTCCATTAGAATTACTAGAAAAAGACTCTACACCTAGTTGATTGAGTGCAGAAATAATTGGTTTCATAGGACGTTTTCTAAGACTTTCATCACCAGTTAAGATGCTATATCCATTCCTAACTAAACCAGACATTGAGGCTAAAATTCTAATAGTAGTACCTGAATTTTCTGCATTTATCACATCATCTGGAGTATCCAAGGTTTCTTTCCCACACACAATTAAAACAGGTCTACCATGCAATTCGTTAGATTTTTCTTCACTATTGTCATTTTCTATTGTCTCTGAAATAGTTGCACCTAATTTTTTGCACCCATTTATTGTCGCGTTAGTATCACGCGAGAATAATGGATTAATAATTTTAGAACATCCAGAAGAAAGTGTGGCAATTGCTATTGCCCTATGGGTATAACTCTTACTTGGAGGACAACGGATATTTCCTTCCAGATATGAACGATTAATTTTGATATTGTTATAACTACCCAACTGATCTTTCAACTTTAGCCTTTTGATTACTAATTTTGGATATCAATACTTTTCCGTATTCATCATAAATAGTAGTGATATTTGATAATCGTTCATTATCAACAATGGCAACAATCGCTGGTCCGTTGCCAGAAATACTTGTTCCAATCGCACCGTTTTCAATTGTGGTCATAAGTAAAGGTAGTTTATCTTGGTATAATAAAGAAGCAATTAATATTCCGTTCATATTCATTGCGTTCCAATATGATCCTTTATTAGCAATTTGAAATAGTTCATCAAATAGAGATTTTAATATCTTCAAATTCTGGATGTTTTCGGATCTAGATTTATGTTGTGGTATAAGTATAACTGCATAAAGATTTTCATCTGATTCTTCCCTCTTTACCAGAAAATTCAAAAAATTTTTTGTAATGACGAAACCTCCAAAGTAACATGCTGTTGCATCATCGTATGCGCCTGTTATAGTTACTCCTGCTTGCCTTGATGCAGATACTGCAGCGCTTAATACCTTAAAATCATCTATCATACAAGGCTCATCAACTTTAGTGAAATCAATTTCAGAATTATCAGGGGAAATTGGTATTCCATAGCAAGCAAGAGATACTGCATTTGATACGGCACTTGAGCTCTTTAATCCAAATCCTGAAGGAATTTCAGAAATAACCTTCACTAGAAAATCATGTTTTTGAAAAAAAGATGAAGGAACTGAATTCCTTACAACATATTCAATAAAGGAATTCTTGTCATGGTCCTTTAAGGTGACCATGCCGCTGCCTAGATTACACTCAATTTCAGCTTTTACAGATAAAGAAATTCCTAATGCACAACCATTTCCTGTCGCTATAGCATTAACAATCGATACTGCCCCGTGCAAACTGGCGCGAGATATTAGTTTCATTTTGGTTCTCCAAAAATACCTAGAATAGATTTTTTCATAGATTCTATCGGTGCCTCCAATCCTGTCCAAATTTGAAATGCCTGTGCTCCTTGATATAATAACATCTCATATCCAAAGATTATTTGGGCTTTAGCAAGTTTTGCATTTAAAAGTAGGTTTGTATAAACTGGTTTATAAACAATATCGAATATCAAGGAATCTTTTTTGATATATTTTGAATCTATAATACTCTTTTCATTATTCATCCCTAGAGAAGTCGTATTAATGATAAGGTCTGAGATTATGGAGAAGTTTTCAACACTGTCGACATGATAAAATTCGCAATTTAAACCATTTTTTAAACCAAAGTTAGCCAGATCCATTGCATTATTTATTGTCCTGTTAACAATAAAAATTTTTGAAAGATTATCTTTCTCTTCAGATAATCCAGCAATTATTGCTCTTGAGGCTCCACCAGATCCAATTACTAGAACTTTTTTTTGATTAAAATTAAAATTCCTTTTGCGTAATGGAAACATAAAACCGTAAATGTCAGTGTTGTAACCCCACATATTTCCGTTAACGTTTTTTACAGTGTTAACAGCTTCGGCTTTTAATGCAGATTCATCTAAATAATCTAGGTATTTTATAATGTCGACTTTGTGTGGTATGGTTACATTAAAACCGGATACATTAAGAGAACGGAAAGAATCAATACAAGTTTTCAAATCCTCTTTAGATACTCGAAATGCAAAATAATTATAATTCAATCCTAATTCCCTAAAGGCAGTATTTTGCATGATTGGAGATAATGAATGATATACCGGATCTCCGATAATATAGTATGTTTGAAATTTATCTTTAGTACGATTATTAATTGGTTTGATATTCTCCATCTTGTTAATTCCGCATTATACCTTCGTTTATTTTATAATAAATTCTACGCATTTCAACAATATTTATTTGTCCTGGAGCGATAGATTCATTCATCGTAGCATAAGTAAACGGTGCATGGCCAACTACAGTACATAGAATTCTGGAGATAATACCAATATCACCCATGGCAAATAGAATCAAACTTAACTTTGGAAACAAGTCATATAATTTCAATAACCTTATCGCATCCATTCCAGAAACGGCCATTGTCACAATTTTAATAAAGTTACTAAAATGACTCATATCTGTGATAAGATGTTCTATAAACGAATTATCAGGGGTAGTTTTGAAATCATGCCAAGAAATTAATATCTTAGAATCATTTTTCTTGAAAAAATTATGTAATTGAGGATAATTTTGAATGGTTTCAAATTCTACATCTAAAAGATATGGTTTTTGCTCAGATAAAAATTTTAATTGTTTAACTCTTTCTTCTTCTTTTCCTACGAACTTTCCACCCTGACTAGCCGACCTTAAAGTAAAAATACATTTATCCTTAATATAATCAACAATATTTAGTGCGTTAAAAATTTGAGAATGTGGTAAATAATCGAATCGAATTTCTATAAGTTCTGGTTTAAGATGTAATGCTTGTTCAACAGATTCTTTAAGATCTTCAATATTTTCTTCCGCTATCGATAAACATATTTTTCCCAATTAAAAATTATATGGATACATCTTATTTTTACTTACTGTTCACTTTTAGGTTAAATAGAAATTCTGTAAATCTAAATATTATTAATGCTGTATGTATTTAAGGTACGTTTGAAAGTATATTAAATTCGTATTACACAATATTCGATTTCAGTTTAGAATGTTATTATTAAATTAGCATTCTAACCTAGTTTCTTGGCACTGAGAATTAAATCAAGATTGATAGTGATAATATCAATAATGTATAAATTAAGAGATTTTGGGAATTTTATAATGTGAAGGAATTTTCTTCCAATTCGCGATCAAAGCTTCAGATCGGATATGCAGATTCTCATCCAAACGTGACCTTGCAAGTTTAACATATTCTTTTATTATATCTATCCCAATATAATGTCTTTTTGAATGAAACGCAACTTTGGTTGTTTGACCACTGCCGTTAAACGGATCAAGTACTATGTCATTTTCATAAGAATATAACTTCATTAATCTGTACGGGATCTCCTCAGGATACGGACAAGGATGGTCTATATAACCAGGGGGAATTGGAGCAATATGCCAAACAGAATTTGCAATTTCTTTAGTCCATTCTTCGTGAGTTGCAGGCAATGTGTTTTGTTTTTGTGTTCTTCCCGATGTAACATCACCTTTTCTCAATACGAGAATGAATTCATGCATAATATTTGCACGATAATATTTTGGATAAGGATTTATAACGAAAGAACCGTATCTATTCGTACCGCCAGTAACTTTATGCCAAATAATCTCTTCATGTAAATTCCAATTTCCAAACGGTTCAACCAATCTAGATAATAACATGTGTGGTAATGGAAGAATAGTTCCATTTACAACCTCATTTGCGATAACAATACAACAGTATCCACCTTCCTTTGTAGCATTAAAAATTTTTTCGTTAAAAATTTCAACCATTTCGTTAATATAATCTGTCGTATCTTGTTTTGTCTTACCTCGATAATTTTCTCCAGTTCCTGAAACATGTAAATCATAATCAATGGCATTTCTATAAGGCGGCGAGGTAATTGTCAATTGTATTGAGTTTTTAGGAAGAAGTGTAATAATCTGCTTGCAGTCTCCTGACAATATTTTATCTTTAAATTTTGATGACGAATTAATTGAAGATGACATTAATTTAAAATTCGTTTAACATCAATATCCAGAATACTTTAAAACTATAAACCATTTGATAAATAAAATTTATGCTATTTTTAATTTAACAAAATATAAATTGATGATGAAAATTATTTTTCAACAATATATTCTTGAACTTTCATTCCGAAATGACGTCCGGTAGGGAGTGAACAGGAACATAAAACTTCATCTCCTTTTTTAATTTCTGTTACTGGAAGTAATTTACCATCTTTTGTTATGAATTGAATTGTTTCTGCATTTTGAACTATTACAGTACCTTCCAAACCATCTTTTACTAATCCCTTGATAAGTTTTAAAGGTCTTGTTTCAATTTTTGATCTCCCAACGGTAACTCTTCGTGATGAACCAGACTTATTAATTACCAAAATTTCATTGCCCGATTCAAGTTCTGATAAATATTGAGTCGTACCATCAGGTAAAACTGTGTAGCAATAAACAGCTCCCGCATTAACACGAAAAGGACGTGGAGAAGTAAATGCGGAACCAAATGATTCATTATGAACTAAAAA
>QCWD01000170.1 GCA_013114725.1 Nitrososphaeraceae archaeon
ATAAGGAAAAAGTTATAACAATATGATTACAACATTTTTCTCTATGAAATTTCAGTATAAACTTACTAAAGTTAAATATACCATAAAATTATTCTGTAATCCTGATCGTTAAAATGAATAGCAAAAAAATAACTGTATTTTGTATACTGACAGTATTACTAGTCACGATCGGATTTTCATCACTGAATGCACAATCATTAAATGCTGAGGAGGATGGAAATCTAAATATCAAAAATTTAGGCGAAAACATAATACAAAACAATGACTGTCATGACAAAACAACGGACTGTCAAAATCTATTTGAGGATGGAGACGGATTTGATGTATGGAATCTAGGATTTGCAGACCTAAAATTCAGTTTTGAAAGAGAAATTGCACAGGTAAATCAATGCTCTGATGGAGCATCATGTGGAAATATGATTCAAAGTGAATTTGCAATTGCAAATGGTCCATTGGATATAGAAGGGTAAAAATACTCATTATTTTCTTACAAAAATTTTTTTCTCAGGATATTAAAAATATGATTTACCCAATATGCGAATAGGAAATTCATATGAATTAAATTTTAATAATCCTCTGCCATCATATAGTGGAGTATTTTTTTTATTATTTCCCATCAAATCAAGATATTCTTTATGATCCGTTATTAATATCAAAAGATCGGAATTTTCTGTAGCAATCTTAAAATCAGATGTTAATTTAATCTTTAATTTATTTTCTAGATAATTATCAGATTTTACCAAAGGGTCATGAACAATAATATTTGTGTAATTCATTTTTTTTAATTCGTTTATTACATCATATGTTGGAGAAAGTCTTGTATCTGATACTCCTCCCCTAAAAGATAGTCCCAACAGTGTGATTTTTAGTTCGTTACTTGGTTTTATAGATGATATCATTTTCAACGCATCCTCTACGCAATACTTTGGCATGCCATTATTAATTTTTCTAGCTAGTTTGGTAATAACACAATCAAAACCAAGTTTATCTGCACTGTTGATAATAAATTGAGGGTATACCGGTATACATGCACCGCCAACTCCGATTCCTGGCTGATGAATATGACAAAATGGTTGTGAGTTTGCAGCATTTCTAATCTCCCAAAAATCGATGCCTAGTTTTTCAGAATACTTGGCCAATTCATTCGCTAGTGCAATATTTACATCACGATAAACTCCTTCAAATAATTTTTCTGCTTCTGCAGTTTTTATTTTTGTCATTTGAATAATTCCTTTTTTGTAGATTATAGATAATAACTGCGTACCTACATCAAGGCTTTTACGTCCGAAACCAGATACTATCCCTGGATATCTTTCTTCTATATCTGCGATTGCACGACCTACAAAAATACGTTCTGGATTATATATCACATAAAAATCTTCTTCTACTTTTAATCCACTCTCTTTTTCCAAAACAGGTACTATTACCTCTTCGGTTGTTCCAGGAGGAACACTGGGATTTAAAGAGACAACATCATTTTTTTTTAATCCTTTTCCGATTGAGATAGCAACATTTATCACAGCAGAAAGATCGGCCGAACCATCAGGAGCTAATACAGGAACACATATCATCTTCAAAAAAGAATCACTAGATGTTTTAACCGGGTCTTCGTAAATGAAGAATCTTTTTTCATTTAATCCAAGATAAAAGGCCTCGTTTACTCCTGGTTCTGGTATGTATGTAATTCCGATTCTAGCATTTTCTAAAACTTTTTGGGATTTGTCTGTTCCAATTACACTTGCGCCACTTCTTATCCAAACCGATGCAAGAGGAGAGCCCACATGTCCTAGACCATAAATTGCTATTTTATAATTGCCAGATTTGATTTTTTTATAAATTTCTGATTTTTGATCTAACTTGATTGGAATATTATTTTGAGGTGAATATGCAGAACGGTGCAGATACGGAATATTTTCACTCATAATATTAAATAAAACCTTTTGTATGCACTATATTTATACTATTTATAGATTAATAAATGAATTAAAAAATGAAAAATGACATATGGTATTATAAGAGCTGCCAAAAAAATAATATCGATAGGAAAATCTGGGGGATAAAATAAATGGTAAATACGATTTTTGATTCTAAGACGAATGACGATAAGGAAAAAAACAGAAAATGCTCCATAACAACCCTTTCGTCGCATTGTTCATTACAAGTCTTGAAAGGTGCTAAAGATGAGGGATTTAAGACTATTCTTATATGCGAAGAGAAGAGATTAAAATTTTATAAAAGATTTAAATTTATTGATGATTTTATAATACTAAATAATTTTAGAGAAATCGTCCATGGCAGAATTCAAAATGAAATAAATCAAAAAAATGCAATATTAATTCCACATGGAACTCTGATATCATCACTTAATTCAGAAGAAATAGAAAAATTGAATATTCCAATTTTTGGTAACAAATGGATTTTGAGATGGGAGTCAGATAGATTATTAAAACAAAAATTGATGGAAGAATCTTTACTAAATACTCCAAAACCAGTAAAAAACAAATTTGAAATAAAAAACCTTAGTATAGTAAAGTTGAATGGTGCTGCTGGAGGAAAAGGATATTTTTTAGCATGGGATAAAAAAAGTTTTGAATCCGGTGCAAGCAATCTTATCAATCAAAAAATGATAAAAGATGAAGACGAATTATATATACAGGAATTCATAATGGGTGTTCCAGTCTATTTCCAATTTTTTTATTCTCCTATAACAGACAATATTGAACTACTTGGCATTGATAGAAGATACGAATCTGATATTGATGGAATTGGGAGAATACCCTCAACAACTCAATTAAACGCAGTTATTGAACCAACCTATCAAGTTATCGGAAATTTTCCATTGGTATTACGTGAATCATTACTCTACGAAGCATATGAAATGGGAGAAAGATTTGTAAAAGTATCTAAAAAAATGATTTCTCCGGGAATGAATGGTCCTTTTTGTTTGGAAGGAGTTTATGATAGGAATGGAAAATTCACGACATTTGAATTTTCTGCAAGAATAGTAGCTGGAACGAATTTGTATGTAGGAGGATCTCCTTATTCAGATTTATTATACGATGAGCCCATGAGTATGGGAAAAAGAATAGCAAAAGAAATAAAATTGGCGTTACAAACAGATAACCTCAGTAAAATAGTAACGTAAATAGATTAATCCATTTTATTTTGAGTTATTGTAATACTTTTGAAATTTAA
>QCWD01000171.1 GCA_013114725.1 Nitrososphaeraceae archaeon
GATTTGATTATACTTAATACTCGAGGGAGAACTGGCTTTAAAAAATTATTGATGGGTAGTGTTGCATCAGGTGTAGTAACATATGCACATTGTCCCGTTATGATAATACGATAATGTCTTTTGATAGCACATCAATATCTGGCTAGTTACGAAACTAATCATTTTTTATCTCGAAATTTCAGTTACCTAAATATAAAACAGGCTCATTTGTTTTTGATGTTTTGTAATGTATTCTAGTAATTACTACGATATTGGATATAATTAAAATAATACCTTTCATATAATAATAACGAGAAAATTGGTAGAAAGGAATGTTTTTTCAAGAATTTTAGTTCCAATTGACGGTTCTAAATGTTCTATGGAGGCTGCTGAATATGCTATTGATTTGGCAGATAAATATAATTCTGAACTGATTGCAGTACATATGATATACTATTTATCATCACACGATTATTCCAATCTTGTTGGCATGGTGACTCCAACTAATATCCAATTGATTTTGGACAATGCTAAAAAAAATGCAGAAAACTGGTTTGAAAAAATTAACACACGGATTAAAGAAAAGAATTTGAATTTAAAAATTAAAACCGATGTTGTATCTGCAATATCTTCTGTTCATGGTGAAATAATAAATTACGCCGAAAATAAAAAAGTCGACCTGATTGTAATTGGTAGCAAAGGAAAAACTGGTATAAAAAAAATGTTAATGGGTAGTGTTGCATCAGGTGTAGTAACATATGCACATTGTCCCGTTTTGGTGGTAAAATAATTCGTTTTTAGAATTTGGTAAAAATAAAAATTTTGGATTTGAAAAAAAAAATATAATTTAGCATAAATATTTGCTTTGTTGCATAACTCCACATTTCCAACGCATTCAGCTAACCAATTACAGTCATATTATATGAAATGGAAGAGATATAATGACTCTCTGATAAGGGGAGGCCAGATATTACTTGATTTTGATGTTATTGGTAACTGGGATATTGAGTTAGAGGAGATGAACAAAAATAAGGAAGCTAGAAAATTTGTATATCCAGATTCATTTATTAGATTGATTGGTTACATGAGAGCATACTTTCTACCTTACAGACAGACAGAAGGTGTAGTTAAAGAACATGCTTTTGCTAAGTTACCATAGATTCCAGATTACAGCAACATCAATAGACAAATAAACCGACTGGATATCAATATTATCAATTCAGATAACAACCAAACAGGTTTGCATTATGATTTTGTGATTGCACTTGATTCTATTGGAATCAAGGTATAAAACAGATGGGAATGGATTGCACACAAATGGAATGTAAAGCGAGTGTACCTAAAGATATATCTTTCAGTAGACATCAGAAAAAAGAGAATCTTATCAATTTATGTAACCAGTGATATGATACATGATGGTAAGGTATTGCCAGAATTGGTAAATGGTATTACGATCAAAACAGAACAAACAGGTTGATACGGTCGTAGCAGATGGTGCATATTACAGCAACAGGAATTTTCAGTTCCTGTCAATTAAGGGGATAAAACCTGCAATGAATGAAAGAATTCCAGGTGTACAAAAACCAACCACTACCTCCAAAACAGTACAGTACAGAATCAGGAAACCAACCTACAACTATGGAAAGTCAGCGTAATCTATGGAAAGAGATGAATTGTTTAATCCGTCTTTTCATGCATCAAGAGAATGTTTGGTGAATATGTTACTGCAATCAGATTTGAGAACATGGTAAGGGAGTTGATACTAAAAGCATCATTGTATAACTTGTTTTTGGGCATAACTATCAGATAGTTAAGTGATGTATAGGAATAGAAATATTGGTAAACTAGTTGTGCAACAAAGCAAGAAAAAGCTATATACTGTAACTGTCCACTTATACTATGAATATCCAATGGATTGCGAAACAAATCTGAAATCGATGATTTTATATTATCAATAAACTGATAGTTTCTTATTAAATAATCAAATGTAAGACCTTACTGCTATGATAACTTCTAGTTCTTTTCCAATTTAATATTAACAAACTATATACTTTGTTTACTTATCAATATCAAATATGCTAAATGTGTTAGATTATTTTAAAATTATACAAAAAAGCAAAACAAACCTTTCATTATTTTTTCTATTTGGGTTTTCACTTGGATTAATGACTTTGGCGAATTTCAATATAGCACATGGCTCACATTTGGAGGTCAACACAACCAAAATTTCAGAAAATATATATTTAATTCATGGAGCGGGAGCAGATGTAATTCTATTTGATGGGACTGATGGGGTGATACTGGTAGATGATCAATATGCACCAGTTACAGATAAAATGAAATTGTTAATTTCTAACATCACCACCAATCCAATAAAGTTTGTTATTAATACTCATCTTCATCCTGACCATACTGGCGGAAATAAAAAACTTGGTGAAGCAGGTACAATGATAATTTCTCATGATAATGTTAGAAAACGTCTTAGCGAGGATCAATTCTATGTTTTTATCAATCAAACTGTTTCATCATTATCTGAAAAAGGACTGCCCATACTCACATTTTCAGAAAATATGACTATTTACCAAAATAACGAAAAGATTGTATTAATTCATTTAGATAACGGACATACTGACGGAGATTCTATTGTATTTTTTACTAATAATAACGTAGTTCACACCGGAGATGTTTTTAGCGATCGTACTTATCCATTTATAGATATACCTCACGGAGGGTCTGTAAAAGGGTTTATTTCATCGTTAGAAAAGATATTATTAACCATCAATAATGAAACTAAAGTAGTTGGTGGACATTCAGGAATATCAAATCAAACCGAAGTAAAAAATTATCTGGATATGTTTTTAGATGTTAGTAACAAGATAAATAATATGATATTAGAGGGTAAATCGCTTGACGAAATAATAATGAGTAAACCTACCTCAAAATACGATGCGATTTACAACGATCATAGTTTTGTAAAACCAAATGATTTTATAGAAAATATTTACGCAGGTCTCATCAAAAGATAAAAAATTCTACTATTTTTTATATGTCAATATTGCTCAAAAAATTTTTTTCTATCATAAAGTTATGTGTGATTTAATCTGAAAATGAAATAAATTAAAGGAAATTGATTAATTCTCATGGATCAAATATTGATATTAAATTTATTCAAAATTCCAGATAAATATTTTTTAAATATAA
>QCWD01000016.1 GCA_013114725.1 Nitrososphaeraceae archaeon
TGATTTGAAAGAGAAGTACAAGAAGAAGGGCAAGGTTTGCATTTTAAAGAAGGGTTAGTTTCTAATAGGTCTATACAATAACCTTGGCTACATTGACATTCACATTGGCAAGTAGTAGGATTTAACACTTCATTCGCACCACAAGTTGGTAAGGGAAGTAAAACTCCATTTACGCACTCTTGACACCCTACATTACCTGCGCATTGAGGACAACAACCATTTTCCAATGGAGCTACCCATTCGCCATTTAAATAGCAAAGGCATTCACCATTTTGGCAAGTAGGGGAAAAGATACATTCCGTACTTGGAGTACAGTGAGAATCTTCACAGCATTCTGCACAAAAACCCGGAGCACTCATACAATTTTCTTCACAATAAGATACTCCTGAATAGAGATTACTTACTACAGTAAGAGTTTCTACATTTAAAGGTGTTACAATACCATTCAGCACTTGTAGCATCATTACGGCAGAAATAGCACCGTAAGTATATTTTATAAATACTGTAGTAGGTGTAGTTTGACCTGTGTCAGGATCTACTTGACCAATATAAATAGACATATAATCACCAGCAAGAGTTACGCTTACACTTTCTACAAGATTAGTAAAATAGCCGTCATAGCAATTTTCAGGAGTAACTGAAATGTCTGGTAAAAGCGCACCACTCCAAACACCTCCGGGTAAATTTGCTGAAAGTGCAAATTTGATACCAGAAGTATTAGTTTCATATTCTACACCATGGTTTGTAAGTTCTAAACAAGTTTCTGATGAACAACAGTTAGGTTCGTCAATAGAACAAGTAGGATTGCAATTTGAAGTTTGTTCATTATATTCGGTACAGTTGTAAGGACAATAGCAATTTACTTCCTCACAGGTATTAACACATATTGGGGGTTGCCAATAAAAGTGTTTACATTTACAACACCCAGTACATTGTCCGCAACAAACATTGACAGTAATTTGACATATTTGTTCTTCCAATGAAAGGAGTGGATTATAATTATTTACAATAAGTTGAATCTCATTGTCATAAATAGTATAACCTTCAACTAAAACTGCGCAGGGAGGAATTTCCCAAGTATAAGTTGGACTACCCAACTCACATTCCCCCGAAGCTACTAGTGTGATAATTTGTTGATTCTCTTGAACACCTTCAATAACCTCTACATTAACCGTACAAGTTGTACTGCCGCATGTGTAGGTAAAAATATCAGGGTCTATTGTAGAGCCTGTATGATGGTAAATAAGCCAATAATTTGAATCTACTGCATGTAAAAGAACTTCTCCATGCAAAGGTGTGGAAATTATAGGCGTACTACAAGAAATAGGAATTATCACATGTCCGTTTTGACACACTGTAGCATTTTTATCACAGGTTTGAGGTATGGTTATAACTGAATTACAGCCACATGACATGTTTATTAATTTTTAAAGATTAGATAAGATATTATTTGTAATTAATTGTGATAGGAGAATTTCCGTATCACAAGTTTTTAGTTCTATTTCAGTTTGCGGTATAGAACAAACAGTTTGCAAATTTATAGTGGGTATCACAGAGCAAGGAACTGCTGATTGTGATAACTGTATAGCTATATTACTACAAAGTTGAAATTGATTTATTTCAATATTTAAAGAGGCGCACAGATCTACTAATGGGGATATAACACTTATAAAACCACTATTTATTAACTCTTGATTTAAACAATCTATATAAGATTGGCTTGTGTACCAAGAAGTATAATCTGGGTTTGGAATTATAATGGGTTCTTTATACCTTTCAGGAGTACAATCTTTACAATGCTTTAATAATTTAGCTATTATCGAAGTTAATTTTTCTTTGTCTGAGCAAGGTAAATTAAACGCCCAAAGTAGAGTATGTAGCAAATTAAAATTATTATCACCGCAGTATTTTGTTCCGTAAATATTACTAAAATATTTGTCAAAGCCAATCTCTGCCAACTTGCAGTTAGCTACACTTACAATTTTTGGCATTAGATAATTTTTTTTGTAAGGCAGTAATTAATAATTTTAATTCCCCTCTTGCACACCAATCACAATTAAACTTTGCCCTAATTGCATCTAACCAAAATTTAATATTAAGATATTCTTTTGTTTGAGTTTCTAATTCTTCATTAGTACAAAGTAAATCTAAATTAGAAAGCAAGTTAGATAGAGAGCATTCTGCGGTGCATAAGTTTAAATAATCATATTGAATAATATCGCCGTTGCAATTAGTAACCTTAATACAGTAAATTCCTGTAGGTAGATTTTGGTCTATGCCTATTAGTTGAACGGCTGAAATTAAAGTTGGAGAATTAGTAGTTACAGTAAAGATTTTAATTGGATAACCAGAGATTTCGATTGAAATCTCATAGGTTTCAGGAACTTCGACCCAAGTTGAATTATCTTGATATAGCAAGTGTTTGCAATCAGGAGTAGTAATCGTATAAGCAAATTCTTTTATGCAGTTACATGCCATTTTACTTTTCCCTCCGACAGAGTCTTATTTTTTAAAGCTAAGAAATAAGTAAATTTAGAATCTCTTTTATAAACTAAATATAATTCTTTATAGTCCTTGCAAGTAAATTCTACTTGATGTTTGAGTTTAACTTCTTCTAACAGTTCCTTAGATTTTATCATAATACCGCTATTATTATATTTTAAATTTTCTAAGTATACTATTTCCTTTTTATTTAAAACTTTAATTACTTGTGAGTTCATATCTACGTATTCCTTTTATAAGATGAGTTTTATATTCAGAAATGTTACATTGATTGTTTTGGTTAAATCCCAATAAAAAAACACTTTTTTTATAAGGGCTGTATCTAACTAAAATACCAACATGATTACCTCCAGTACGTTTTAATACCACAATATCTCCGGGCTTTGCAGCTTCTAAGAAATAATCTTCTCCTCCTTGTAACCAAGAAATAGCTGCGGGTGTGCAATGTTTTATAAGATGCCCAAAACCTAATTCCTTATATACTTCCATTAAGCAAATAGAACAATTAGGAATTATATCGTCATCATTGACCATTGGGAAATATTTTTTTACCCAATTTAGAATAGTAGGAGAGTATCCTTGTCCTTCTACTTCCTTAATACCGTAGTATTTTGTTAAAATATAGTTTATGATTTCCATTCTGTTGTTTTTACAATTACTTCTTCTATTTCTTTTAGACAAGCTGTAAGCCTATCAAAGGCAGCAGTGTTAGCAGCAATGGTGGCAACCATTTGGACTTCTTGTTTTATGAAAGCAGCCTGCAACTCGTCTATTTTTTGATCACGAATCGCAAGCTGTTTCATAAAGTACCAAACAAAAAATCCTAACACCATTAATACACTGCCGTCTTTTATGACACTAGTTATTAATTGGTGTTCCATGTTACGCCATGTATTTTACTTCAATAAAGTCCCCTGTAGTTACAGAATCGATGGTAATTTGCGTTGAATTTACAATTGTATAAGTGTTAGCACCCGTTCCTTCATGTAACAAAATACCATTTTTACTTACTTGAAACCAATTTTGAAAACCTGTTCTATAAGCAGGAGTCAATGCAATAGCATGATTTGACTCTGTTACTGACGATGTTTCAGTATATTTTATATAATTGGTTTGTAAATAAAGTGATAGTTGATAAGGAGAAATAAAATAGTATTCTTTTGTTCCTGCAGTTGCGTCTATATTACTAACTCCTAAATCAACAGAGTTGCCGCCACTTATTGCTAAATTTGCTGCTAAAAAAGTTAAACTTTGATTGTCTAATGGACCAACTGAAACAGTATTACTGTTTGCTCTTTTAAAAACTATTGCATTATTTATTTCGTCAATCATAATATCAACAACAGCATCACCACCAGCACCAGCATTGCCAGCGCAACAATCAATACCACAGCATTTTAATATATCCCAGATAATTTTGTCTAAGGAACGGTAATGCCCATCTTGTGAAGCTCCGCCTTTTTTGACTATACCCGCATTAATAGCGTATAAATTTCTCTTTGCCATAGTTTATAAATTTTTATTGTTGGTCTTGGTCTACAGAACAAGTAATCGTAGAAATAGGACAATTCAAAGAACCTATCCAGCTATTAATAGCACCTTCAAAAGCACTACGAGTAGTAGTGTCAGTACTTGGGATAGCTACGATGGTGTGAAGTTTTGAATAATAGGTTTGTCCTGTACCGTATTCATTGTTAGAATAGATATTGTGTTGGAAGCTGTATTGGCAATAGTCTGTGCATTTAGCTGTAAGAGCAGAAGGTATTCTGCCATATTGTGCGCCATAAGGAGGCAATTGAGCTAATTGGGGTGCATAAGCACGACCGGGACCACCAATTTCTTGTGTGTATTCTCTCCAACGAAGGTCTACACCTTTTCCTTCTTCTAAAACAAGATCTTGTTTTTGAACAACTGTCCAATTGTTGCAATCAAAGCCTGTTGTGGGGAAAACACGAAGTCTAGTACCACGATTGCGAATATATTCCGCAGGAGGGAAGCAACCACATTCTTGAGGGAAGATTTTGCCTATGAATCTAATACCACAAGAATATTCTTTTTTAGTAGTACCGCCATCACCACAATCAGTGCAATTAGTAGGTACAGAAACAGTAAGAGGTTGTTCTGTTGTTAAAGCAACACCAGTACAAGTACCTTCAAAGTCATAATCCTCGATTGTAGCACAAGAATTTAATGTTATTTCAAAACAAGAATCTGTGCATTTTTGGATTACATGAAATTTACCGGGAATATTATTTGTTACTAAACCTGCATTTAATTGGTTTTCCAACAATTTAACTTGACCGGGCAACATTGTGTTAGGGTCATTTGGATTTACAACTGTTGTATTAATTGTGTAAGGCGTTGAATTATATTCCAATTCTACGCTATTTAATTTACAAAGAGCAGAAGTTCCACAAGAACCAGAAACACAAGGCAAAGTAAGATGCGAAATTGTAGGATATAACCTCTCTACAATGAAATCAAATTCTCTTTTAACTAAAAGGCTTTGGCTATCAGAGTTAGTTTGATTAATTTGGTCAATGATTTTACAAACAATTTCATTACAGTTATGGTCTGTAGTGCAAGTTTCGCAACCACAGCAATCTGTAATCACATTAAAGGGATAAGTAGGAAGATGTTGGTCAGCGAAATAAGGAGCTTGACGAGTGCTTTCTACTTGAACTTTAATACCATATTCTGCTTCACATGTAGTGCAGTCAAAAAGGAAATCCCATATTTCAGGGCAACCACCACGAGGAGGTTCAGCTGAAGCTACAATGCTATTACAGCCTTTAAAATCACCTGCTGATTTACGAACTTCTTCTGCAACACCATCACCATTAGTATCATAACCAACAGCTAAGTAAACATCAGTAGGATTAATAAAAGTATTGACAGCAATATGAGTTTTAGAATTAAAAATACCTAATTGTCCGGGAAGTATATTTACCGAACCATCGGTGTTATAAAGTTTTGTACCAGCAGCTACAAGACCATAGTTGTTGGCAGCAATTAAATAATTTTCTCTATTAGAGTACATAATTTTGTATAAGTTTGTTAAGTTTTAACTGATAATTTGAATCAGTAGTGTCAATAGAAACTAATAAAGTTGCTATATCTGTAATGATGTTATCCTGATTTCTATTACTTAAAATTAAATTTTGTTGTTGTGCAGCAGTTCCGTCAGGTAAATTATAAGAGCCGTTACGACTATTAATAGGATTACCTAATCGAGGGTGTCTTGACACATAAGTAAGATTAACTGCATCTATTAAAAATTCATCGTTAGTCCAAACAACTATTTCTTTTCCTTTTAATTGATAACCAGTTTCTTTCCAAGCTAAGGAGGGTTTATAATTTATGTCTGTTAAAAAAGAATTTAAATCATCATATTGAACGGGGTAATTAGAGATTATTTCTGAGCAACCATTTACAGTACTGTAGGATCTTAAATGTCTGTAATAATCATCTGGAAGTTGTGCTGTGAATTTCTTCTCTGCATTAGTCCCTGATAATTCCACTACTTTCACCAATTCCCCAATAAACTCTGTTTTGTTTTGGTCTAATTCCGCAACCTTTAATATTTGTTCAATAAAAACAAAAAGTGCTTGATTTAAATACTCATCTATTTGCTCAACAAAAAAATTAATATTTTGTAAGCTATCGACTTTATTTACTTTTTGTTTAAAAAGATAATGTAATTGATTAATATCTATCATTTCTTAAATTCTACTTCTTCTTTAAGAGCTACATAAACTGCTGAATTTTCTGGTTTTTTCAAGAATTGAACAGTAGCTTCTGTGCTGTCTGCCAATTTATTTCCTGCATAAAACCACTTTTCTCCAGTTTTTCTTACAATCCCACGTTGTAATGCCTTACCCATTAAAGCTCTAATCTCTAATTCTTCTTTTGAAGATGTGGCTAAAACGAGGAATTTTTCTTTATTACTCATTTTTCCAAGATGTTTAGGCTCTTTTATTTTTGACATTAACAATGCTTCGAGAGCTTCAGGTGCAGTAGTATCTGAAATTGCAATTGCTTTGTCATTAAAAGCAAATAAGATATTACGCATCATTGAAGGTGTTAATCTTTCTTTATCTGTTCCTGTAAAGAATTTCCATACGGTCTTTTCATTGAGATACCCTCTTTCCTTATCCGCTGCTTCTAATTCTTTGTCTATAATAACCCATTTAACACTTGCTACATTTGTCTTGTCTGATTCAGATTTAGCAACAAAAGGGTAAGTTTTAAATCCTGACAACAATAATTTTTCCAATGGATTTTTAGTATTAAATGTGGTTATATCATCTGTTATTTTTATCCTCAGTCTGGAATGGTTAAAGAAAGGATCTTCTCTGTGATTCAAATCAAAGGTAGTAATAGCCTTTCCTTTATCTTCTCCATCTTCATAGGATAATTTACATTTTTTAGCCAATTCGATAATTTCACCATCAGGTAAATCGAATAAAAACCTATGCTCGTCAAAAGACCAATTCATAGGATAAGTTTTTGTTGTTTCGGGGAAATTAGTATATCCCTTTACATCTGGATTGTGCCAAAATTTAGACACATTTGCTGCTTTTACGTGAACAATTGTAGCCATGTTTTATAGATTAATAGTGCATATTAAAGATTAGTTCGCCTGTTAATTTGGGGTCAGTTAATTGGATACCACATTTTTTAGTTCTGATTACTTCGTAGTAATCTCCGCTATGTGACATCAATTCGTTGCTAGCTGGACCATAAGGACTGAAAGTACCAGCAACATAGCCGTAGCTTTCACCTTTTTCGCGTTCTACAAACATCAAATTATCATTTGTGATACCTTCACCTAAACCTAAATTCAAGAAAGTGAATCTTTGGCTTTCTGTGGGACGACCAGTTTCTGGATTAATTTCTGTTTGTTTTTCTAAGTCATCATAAAGAGGGAAGTGCATAACACTTAATTGACCCCACATCATGTTGTATGTTTTGTAGTAGTTACCATAGGTAAGAGTTCCGCCTTGGCTTCTGTTAGCTTTTTTACCATCATCGTCAATGAAGAAAGAAGAAGTATCTGAGAATTGACCGTTTGCTATGTTAGCAATTGCATCATTCCACATTTGGCAACCTACTTGACCAGACAACATTACCATGTTACGGTTTTTAAATTCTACACGATTGAAGCAAATATCGGCTAAGAAATCTTCTACTAATTTTACAGAGAATTTATTATAGTAATGTATATTACCTTCTTCCATCAATTCTTGAAGACCGGGACCTTGGCGTACCAAACTTCCTGTTTGCTCATCAATAACACGACGAGAAGAGCGAGAATACATTAGTAAGTTTTCTATGTCTTGTTTCCATTGATATTCAAAGATAGCATCTTGCTCATAAGTCCAATAGTTACCTTTTTTATTAGGATCAAGAGTAGCATAACCATTTGAGTTCATAGAAGGTGTACCCATAACCAAACGTGTAGATGCAGCATCACCTGTAACTTTATAACGTTTTGCTATGTGTGACAACCAAGATTGCATAATGAAGTAAGGCAAGTTATTATTTTGTGTAGAACCTGCACCAATACGACCTTCACCATAAGAAGAGAATAATTTTTTCCATTGTTCACCTACCTTTACGAATTTTTTAGGTAGGAACATAGTAGGATCATCAGTAATTAATTGAACTGTATAAATCCAACCATCACCGTCCATTATGGGATCTTCTTGAATACGTACTTGGAATTGTTTAGGACCACGGGGATATAAAATATCACCTGTTACGTAGTAGTCACAATCCAATTTGATTTTAAATTTAGTAAGTTGAATACCCATAACATCGTTATCAGGTTCAACATCTTCTAATACAACAGCAGGACGACAGTTTAAACCATAAAGTTTCCATGTCCATTCATTTTTATCTATTGTAATAGTACGACCTTTTCCTTTTGTAAAGTCAGTAATAGGTGTAGTACCACGAGTAAGAGATTTACTTGTAGCTACATATTGTACTGCTTTTTGTGCTAGTTCCGCTGGCTTAATATAACCATTGTAATATAAGTGATTTTCTCTTGTATAGTTAGCCCAAGTTAGATTACCATCTTGTCTAGCAATTTGAAATTTTGAGATTTTGTTTTGCATAATTAATATTCGTCAATTATTGTTGTCGAGGATTTCTTTGAATAGTGTCCTCTTAGTTTATCTTTTAAATCAGAAACAGATTTCTCTCTTACTTGTCTCTGTTCCTGCGGTGTTAATTTAAATCCTTTTTGGTGCATGTATGCTATTAACATTTCATACTCCAATCTTTTTTTAGGGTCTTTATTAATATCTAACAAGTCTTTTTCATAGGCTGTAATTTTGTAAACCTTGTTATCATTTTTATATGTGTAAGCCCTATCGAAGTAATATTTTTCAAATTCTTTTGGCTTTTCAATAATTTGACCCAATACATTTTTAGAAGCCAAGATATTCCTTTTTGTGAGCATCTCTTGTTTATACTGTTCTTGTCTAGCTCTATAAAGAGCTTCTTGATTTTGTTTCAATTCCTCCTCTGATTTTTCAGCAGCACTTCTGAAATAATCTCTTGCAGCATTTGCCTCTTCTTTCAATTCATCGCTATCTATTGCCTGTCTAATAGTCTTAGATATTTTTTGGTCTGAAAAGTTAGTAGTGCTTCTTAAATAAGCAGCATAAATTTGTTCATTTGAATATTTATTAAGGTCTGACAATTGAGAAAGATTAGTAATATACTCATCTAACGAACCACCTTCGGAAATGTATTTAATTAATCCCGAAAGTTTTGGGTCTTCAATTCCCAACTCCTCTAAAAATTCATTTTTAATTTGCTCTTTTAAAGTTACTTTAAAATCCTCTGCGTCATCGCCCTCATACTCAAAGCCAAGTTCAGAAGCAAGAGTTTTAAAAGGATTAAAACTTTCTTCATCTTCTTCTGTACTTGTATCCGGTTGATTTTTTTGAGGTTTTTCCACAATTTCCTCATCAGATTCCTCAACTTCGAGGTTATCCAAAGGATCAATAAATTCGTCTTCTAAAAATTTCCATTGTTCCATAATACAAATATAATATAAAAATTAGTGTTTGATATTTTTTTTTTAAATTTTTGCCTTATTTGGCGGATTTTTGTTTACTTTTTTGTAAATCTGCGGCAATTTTCTCTCTTTCTACCTGTCTATCAGCTTCTTCTGATTTATTATTTTCCATTAGTTCTTCTTTCCTTAAATCTAATTCTCTAAGTTTAATTTCAAATTCCTTATTAAACTTCTCCATCTGTAACATATCTGGAATCATATCCTTATTAACATCGGCATCACGCACATAACCCATACTTCTAATCATAGCAATTCTCAATTCATTTTCTCTGTCTAATTGTCTTTGTTCCAATTCAACTTGAAGAGCAGCTTGTTTTAATTCCTGTTCAGACTGTTGTGCAGCTTGTCTTTGTTTTTCAATAGACTCGTATTTTTCATGAATTAATTCATCAAGGGCAGCAGGATTTTTAGTTCTAAGGGCTGTTGATATTAATCTTAAATCCCCATCTGAGTTCTGAATTAAGGCACTTAAATTAGCTCTTAAAGATTGAACCATATTGTAGTCTTCCACAGAATTACTGAGGAATACGCCAAAATCTTCCAAAGATAAATTCTCTGTATTCATATCTAAGAGGTCAATAGAGCCATCATCTAATACATAAGCAGTTTTCTGCGGATTACCTTTATAAGCCTGTAATGCCTCATTTATTAAGCCTGTAAGAACTCTTTCTTTAACTTGATTATGAAGAGAGAATAAAGGTTCAGTAATGTTGGCAGATTGTATTAGTTTTTGCTGATTGTTCCCAACACTTTCAGAAACAGAGGCACTACCTATCCTATTAACATTTGTACCTATGGATTTATAACATTGTTCTTGACAATAACTTAAAAGATTTAAGTACTTACTAATATCACTGTTGTTAGACACATTGATAGATTTCCAATATTGTGGGTCAGAACCAGCATTTAATCCATCTTGTGTAGGGTCAATTAAAGCTACCTTTGTAGCTTTTAAAAAGGCTAACCATTTTTCTGGTGTCCAATTCTTAGGAATAGATTTTTGCAAGGTTATCATGACATTTCCTAAATCTGAACCAATAGCTTCCTCTAATCTATAAAAGGCTACATCAAACATATAATTCCAAGCCTTTGCTCTATCCAAAAGAGAAACTGGAACACTATTTCTACTTTCATAAATTGCTCCGTAATAAGGCAATTTTGCAGAAAAGGGATTTTGTAGACTAGTATATTGATTCTTAACTGGACCCATATTTACATATATATCCGTACCAATTCTAGTACCTTCCCAAACTTCTGGTATGTAAGCAACTGTCTCCTCAATATCAAGTTCTGGATTAAACTTATAAGTTTCATCAACTAAAAATTCTTTTGGTCCTTCGGGTGTATTGGTTAATATAAATTTAATCTTTTTTAAAGTTTTGAAAACAGTATGAACTACTCTCAAATATTTATGATAAGTCGAAACATCATAAACAGTACCAAAACTTTCTATCAATTCGCCATTAAATAAAGATTGTCCTTTATCAAGATTATAAAGATCATCATTAATATACTCATCAAGAGCTTTCCTATCCTTTTCAGTAAAGTATTCACCATATTGTTTATAAATATCTGTAATAGTTAAGTAATGTTCATAAGAAGCCCATTCACCATCTTCTATAAAAATATTTTCTTCCGACGAATCAAAGATAAAATTCTTTGGGTTTATCAACTTCACTGTGGGGTGTCCATTTTCTGTTGTTACATAATAGACTTCCTGTGCGCCAATAGTCACATCTTTCCAACCTAAATTAAATTTCCTATTCAGGTTTTCTTTTTTGCTTAACCAATTCAAGAGTCTTTGAGCCTGAGTTTCTTCAGGAGATTTATATTTCTTTGTCATCAATTTCTCTATTTCCTCTGGTGTATTCTCTTTTAAGAACTGCTCTCTTTGTTCAGGGGGAACTTGTTCAGCCTGCTCCATAATAGGGGCTATCGCCTTCATATAAATATATTGCTGCAATAACTTTGCCTTTTCCTCTCTCTTCCTAATAACAGCATCAGCGTTAATAGCCACCACCATTGGTTCAAAAGGTCTTCTCTCCTCTTCCCCAACAATTTCTCTTAAAGGCTCTGACATTATATCAAAGTGTTTAAAAGTTGCATTTTTTAATTCTGTTTCAAAACCAAACTGCTTAAAAAGATAAGCATAGTCTTTTTCTTCATATTGACCATTGTATAAATTATAATTAATTTCCAATTGTTTCTTTCTCTCATTGTAACTAAGATGATGTCTCGAGTAATAATCTATTTTATTTCTTACCCATTCATAATTATTAGCTATTTTTGCAGCATAAGAAATCCTATCCTTCAAGTAAGGAGTACTCTTATTATAATTTTTAGAAAACTCGTTTAAAATTTGTGTTTGCATTATTTAAAATATTTTGCAAAAAATACAGAAAACCTATCTTCCTGCTCTTCTCCATTAACATTAATAACTTCTTGAAAAGTTTCTTGAATCCATATCATTAATAAAAGTAAAGAAGAAACACGGTCAAAATTCCCTGTTCTGTTATATATTCTAAGTTCTTCTAAAAGAGCTTTATCATAAATCCTATTTATATTTTTAACAACCTTTACAACATTGCCCTCTTCGTCCCTTACTAATTCTTGTTCTTTTAAAAGCCAATCAGCCAAGTATTGTTCTGCTTGAATTTTTAAAGCAGAATTTCCCTTCATCATAACCCCATAGGAGTATCTAAATTTTGCATTTGCGTTAAATTTATTTATCATCACCACAGGAGTTTTAGCCAATAAATTTAACCTCTTTCTTTGCAAACAATACTTATAAAAGCCGGGTAAGTCCATCTCCACCATTATCTTAGCATTATAATATAACGCCAATTTTAAGGCTATCTCATGTATCTGGTCAGTATTTCTCAATCTTCCAACATACGAAGCTACCAAACTATCTTTCATATCCTGATACGTATTTATAGCCTTATATACATATATTGCAGCTAAGGAGATGCCTTGATCCATCTTATCTATATTCTCATCTCTCACAGGGTCATAAACTATTTTATAAAGGTTTTCAGGAATATATTCAGGAGGGTGTTCATATATAACAATAGAGCCTGTAAGGTCTGCACCCTTTTCTAAGGGAAATTTATTAATAGGTATTGCATTTTCATCTGCATTGAATTTTAAGCCCTCTTCTGTATAAACTAAATCTCCAACGGAAGTAAACTTTTGTATCTTTTTCTCATTAGCTATTACCCATTTTAATTGTTCATTTATCTCAATTAAAGGGAATATACTTCCCTTATTATTCATAAATATCTCTGATGGCACAACAGGATAGTTCATTCTTTCCTGTTCTAATGCCTTATATTTTAATTTTTTTCTTGTATTCTTAATAACTTCATTTACAATATCCCATTTAGTATTTCCATTCTTGTCCTTGTATTCCCTAAACATATAATGCACAGGTATAAACAATCCAATATCACCTGTATTTTCAAATATATCATACATTGAAAAGAAGTTATATTCCTTTGGATTCCTAAAAATAGGTTCGAGTTGTTGAGCCTTTTCTATATTACCACCTGTTCCAATACCTATTAAAGAACCAAACTTTTGATTACCTACCTTTAATACAGGATTAGTCGCACCAAGAACTTCATCTAAATTAGCTTCTAATAAACCTATCTCTTCTATAATGGCTAATGTAGCCCTATAAGCCGCAGGAGATTGAGGATTGGCAACAGTAATAACCTCGTGAACAATCTTGCTCTTAGTTCCCTTACTGACCCAATCTCCGTTCTCTTTTACCTTGTAAATGTGTTGTCTTATATTTCCCGGTTTATTTACCCCTGTAAGTTCCTTATAAAAAGGAGAAACTGTTCTTGAATCCCCATCTCCATAACTTCCCGGTAAATTCGCTATGGCATCGTCCATAGCAACCAACAGGTTTGTTGATTTATCTCCTTTATAAGCACCTACAAATATAGTTATACTTGCAGGATTATTAATAGTTTTTTCATTATATACCTTAGCACCATCAAAAAGAATTTCCGCTGTAATAATACCAGCTCCTACTGAGTATGTTTTACCAATACCACGACTACTGAGCCATAAAAGATTAAGGGCTTGATTATTAAACAAAGCCCTACCTAATGGTTTAGAATGTGTTCTTTTTAAATATTCCCAAGGTTCTACAAAAGTTTTATTTGGGTCTCTTCTTTCAGGCTCAATGATACAAGTAAATTCTTCATCTTTTTCAAAGCCTGAAAAACCTCTACAAACTAAAAAGACAGTAAAGAAAATCCATTCTACATCATCTACACGAGGTCTCGATATAACTGTACTTTTAGTTTCTGCATCTACTACCTTAATAGTACTTAAATTTCCATAAAAATATAAATACCCCGGCATATATCTATAAGCCACTTCTCCATCTTTTGGATAGTCTTCTGCCCAGAAGCCTTCAATACACCTCTTCTTTTGCTCCCTCCAATAAGATATATAATCTTGACTAGCAGGGTGATAGTTGGGGTGGTCAGTTAAAAAGTTTTTAAGGTTGTATATTTCTGGAAATAGCATTAAATTAATTTCTTTTCTGCAGCACTTTCTACTCTATTACCTCTTGTTTGAGATTCTAAGGATTCTTCCTTTTCCACTATCAGTTTTATTTTCTCAAATTCGTCCCATATAGCTTTTGTTCCCTTTATCATTTTATCCTTGTGTTCAGCATTACCTGAATTGTAGGGAACACTTTCTATATACTTTCTTCTTTCTTCTAATTGCTTATAATAAAAAGCCAATTCTTTCTTTGCTCTTGAAACTAATATTTTCTCTGAGTATTCATCTTCCAATTTAGATAATTCATTTATCCTTTTTTTATCAATCTTTAAAGTAGCGATAATTTCTTTTTCCTTATCCTTCCTATCTAACATAGAGAGCAAAGGATTTGCTTTTGTGGGATTAAATAAAAGAAATAAAACCCACATCTCCTCAGATGTGAGTTTATTAAAAGATGAAAAGATTTTATGGTTTGGAAAAGTTGCCCAATAATCAGAGAAAATATTCATTGTATTTTAAGCAATTTATTAACCGTTGCACCAACAGTCAAAACTTGTTGTGTATTATCTGTAAAAGTTACTGTTATAGTTTTTGAAACATTGGCAGTTTGTCCTTTAATACCGCTGAAATTCTTATCTATTGTTAATACTCCAGAAACTATATTTCCTTTTGTCACAGTACTTGTGCAAGAACAAGAAGCTGCAGCACTTTTCAAAGTTTTCTTTCCTAAATAAGTGAAAGAATATTCTTGTTTAGAACCCGGCGCAACATTTGTAAAAGAAATACCTGTGCGATTCCATTCAGCTTCTTGATGTTGCAGAGGAGTAATATCTACAACAGAATTTCCCTTATTGGGTACAGCATTAATTATTGGTTTTAAGATCGTCATAAATACTTTTTAAATTTTTTTGGTTTGTCCACTCATCTTTATTTACTAAGGGTGGATAACAAGGCGGATTATTTTCACAAGGTTTATCAGCATAAAATAATTCTGGAATTTTGCACTTACAAATCTTGCATTGTCCTTGCTCTAAACATTCAGGACTTCTTTCAGCTACTAATAATTTTCTCTCTTCAACTTGTTCATGAATATGCTCCAACTTATTCTGAAAGAATTTAATCATGAAACTCCTAATATATCCTTCTACAAAGGATTTAATATTCTTTGGTGTAATATCTTTAATTGAAATCATCTTCATTTATATTTAAAAGTTTACCTGCAATGCAACTATCAGGCAAAAGAAATAAAAGATTTTTACCTTGCTCTGCTGGATTTACTTTATTAAGAGAAAAGAAATAAGGCAATAATTTTCCAAGTGGTCTAAAAGATTTAGGTTCTCCTGTCGAAGGAGAAAACCCTTTTGAAAAATCGGGTTCTTCCTCTAACCATTCATCTTGCAAGCAAACAAAGTCTCCTTCTTTAAGATGAAGAAATAAATCTGATTGTGGCGAAATAGCTAAAATCTTACATACATTAAAAACTTCCTTAGTTATTAAAGAGTCATTAATATTAACTCCATCAGGAGTTATCAGATTCGGATTGTATTTCTGACGAAATGCTAGTTGTAGTAATATCCTCTTCCCTAATGGTTGGAATTTGTGGCTCTGTGGTTCTAGAAACATTATTTTTTTTTAAAGTGCTGTGTGAAATTAAATCTTCTGATTTTACAGGTATTCTATACCTTAACAATTCTTTCAATAGTTTGGATTCCATTCTTCTATTTTTTGTAAATAAGTAGTCCTTAACCATTCTATGTATATCTAATCTAAAAACTCCTAAATTAGGAACATTAATTAATCTGGGTATCCTAGTTCCATTTTCTTCTTTAAGGATTGTCCAATAGTCTGTTACTATTTCATTTGCCGTGACCCCAAATCTTTCCAATTCTTCCTTAAACTCTTCTTCCAATTCTGCAATTACGTCACTGTGTTGAATCATTCCTAATAACCCATTCTACATTTAAGTTATACTTTGTTGTTCCACTCGGTATATTCAATATTGGATTAATAATCCATTTAGATCCTTTTGGAATAAAGACCTGTTTATTTCTCAATTTCCTATTGTACTCATTCAATACCTCCATAGTTTTAAATTTTGCAGCTTGTTTAACAAAAGTCTTATTACTATGACAAAATAAATCGTCTTGATTCGGAGAAAGTAAATACTGCACTAATACCTCCCTTTCCTTCTCTGTTAAAGGTTGAGGAAGAAAAGATTGAAGAAGAAGAATGTTTAATTCAAAACTTTGCTTTCTTGAAAAACTTACCTCCGAAGTATTCGGGTATTTCCTTTTTAGAATCATTTTCCTGTGCTTCCAAAGCCTCCATTGCGATTTGTTGATGTTAAAGATGAATGTTCCGAAAGAGTAATATCTAAAATAGGCAAAACAAAGAATTGACAACATCTATCCCCTACATTATAAGGGATTAAATTATCTTCTTTTTGCACAATTTCTCCTATCAACTGTTCTGACCACTTATTCAAAGGTCTCATTACAAAATGCCAAATACCTCTATAATCCGTATCAATAACACCAACACAATTTGCTTGTATCCCGCTAGTTTTCACAATTGAAGACCTTGAAGTTACTAAGGCAAAATAACCTTCTGGCAACTCCATAGAAAACCCTAAGTTATACCACAAACTACCATCAGAAAAAAAGTAATCAGCTACATAACAGTCAAAACCAGCAGAGCCTTGCGTTGCCTTTGTAGGCATCTTAAAATTTTTGTGCTCCTTTTTTATCTTTAAATCCATACTACAAAGATACAACAAATTTAGTGATAGCGCAATATTTTTAGAAAAAATTTTTTTTTATTTTTTTATCATAACTAAATTAGTGTTTAATAGAAAAAAAATTTGCTTTTTTCAGAAAAATAGACTTTTTTTTAAATACTATTATAATACTAGTATTATATTATTTATTAAGAGGATTTTGTATTTGTATTAGAGACACTTTCTTTCTTTTTCTTTTTGCTTCTTTTTCTTTTTCTTTCTTTAAACATTTTTTGG
>QCWD01000017.1 GCA_013114725.1 Nitrososphaeraceae archaeon
CCTACAGGATTTGGAAAAAGTGCAGTTGCAGCAACGGTTGCTAGGTACCTTGAAAGTTCGCATATCTGTACTGCAACAAAGGATCTACAGGGTCAGTACACCAGAGATTTTCCATTTATAAAGGAAATAAAGGGAAAAAATAATTTTCCATGTATATTAAAAGAGGAACAGGGTCATTCCGAAACCTGCGAATACGGACCTTGCATGAAAGAAGATGAATTTGATTGCGTGTATAAAACTCGACTTTTAGACTATAAAATACAGGGAGAAAAAACAAAGTTTGAAAAAATAGAGATAGATTCATCCAAATTAAAAATGTATCAAGAAAAAATTAAGTCAACGTTATTGGATGTAGAATGGAAGCCCTGTCATTATTATCACCAAAAATGGATTGGAATTAAATCCAGTCATACAATATATAATTACAAGTATTTTTTTTCGGACATTTTTTTTGCAAATACAATACAAAAAAGAACTTTATGCATATTCGATGAAGCACATACCATCGAGTCAGAAATATCCGATTTCAAGACTTTTACGCTATATGGAAAATCGATATCAAAATTATTTCCCAGATTAGATATTCCAAGTTCCAAAGAATTTGACATCGAAACATGGTCTGATTTTTGTTATAATCTTAAGGACAATTATTCAAAATTTATCGTAAAAACAATCGATTTACTGGAAAACAAAGGACGGTTAGAAGAACCATATACAGAAAAAAACCTGATTGACGCAATCAATAGAGAAAAGATTTTAACTGATTTAATAAGGGACATGCGTAATAAAAAAAATAATTGGTTAGTCACAAATGTTGAAAAGGGCTTAGGTGGACAGATATCAAAGGTATCAATAACACCAATTGATACCTCTATTTATTTTAGGGATGCCTTGGAAGTTGGAAGTTATCATCTTTTTATGAGTGCAACTATACTTGACAAGGAGCAACTGAGTGACATCATCGGAATAGAAAAAAATGACCAAGTTAAATTTATCAAAATTTCGGATTCGGAATTTCCCGTCGAAAACAGGCCGATACGATTAATGAACGTGGCATGGTTAAATGCTAAAAACATGGAATCAAATTTACCTCTATTAGCAAGAGCTGTGGACAACATAATGACAATACATAAAAATGAAAAAGGAATAATTCATACCACATCTTATTCACAATTAAATTACATTAAAGAAAATCTAAGTAAAACAAATAGGGCTAGATTGATAGAAACTAATCCCAATATCGATAGAAATTTGATTCTGTCAAAACATTACGAAAGTAGAGTTCCAACAGTACTAATTTCTCCTTCTTTTTATCTGGGTTTAGATTTAAAGGACGATTTATCCAGATTTCAAATAATCTTAAAAGTACCATATCCTGATTTGAGAGATAGAAAAATATCTGAAATAAAAAAAATAAATCCAAAATGGTATACATGGAACACAATCGTTAGGTTAATTCAGGCATATGGAAGAAGTATACGAAGTAAAGACGACCATGCCACAACCTATATTTTAGATAGCAGTGTCAACTATCTTTTTAGAGAATCAAAGGATATGATTCCGAAATGGTTTTCAGATGCAATATTACAAAAAGACTAGTAGTAAGATAATTTACAGATATATCTATAATTAGGTTTATTCAAAATATTGATTTATGGCACTTTGTCCGGTATTTTGTTTTAAATCAGAGATCCTAATACCAATTCTTCGGATATTTTCGATTTTTGTGTTTTTTAAAATCTCCTTTAGCAAATGGGTGGATTGTAGAATTAATTGGTCTTGATCATTTGAATACACTTTCATATTTCTGGATTTGGTAATGTTAAAAAGATTCTCAAGTATCATGATAATGGAGATATTTCTATAAATCAAATTTCTTTCTAGTGCAATAGAATTAACGATTAAGGAAATCTTTTTTATGATATTTATGAGGTATATATTATTTACTTGATCTTTTTTTAGGGTTATGATTTTCATTATTTGTTTTTGTGTATATTTTGTATCCACTGATTCACAAAAATCTGGATTGCATAGGTTGTGTAACTTGTATGCTATTTTTTTACCACAGATTTTAATTAGGCTATCAAGGTCGGTATTAACTAATTGTTCGATATTTGTAATTTTCATTTCATTTAATTTATCTTTTGTTTTAGGACCAATTCCGGGCACCTTGTTGATAGTAAATGGATAAGCCAATTTTTTGTAGTTTTTATAATCGATTGAAAAAAGTCCATCAGGCTTATTATGATCGGAGGCAATTTTTGCAAGAATTTTATTAAAAGAGATACCAATAGAACAAGATATACCTGTATGGTTCTTAACGGTTTTTTTATTTTTTCTGCGAGTACTAATGATTTATCAAAATTATAAAGTAATGAAGTAACATCAAGATAACACTCATCAAGACCGCGAATTTCAATAATATCAGAAAATGAACTAATGATACTCATGATCTTCCATGATATGCTTTTATAATATGCAATGTCAAGTGGGAAAAAAAATGATTTTACCAACCCTAGTTTATTTTTAGCAAATTTAATTGGCATTGAGGATTTTACACCATATTTTCTTGCATGATAATTTGAGGTACTTACCACACCACTGTCTTGGTGGCAGCCAGAATAAACACATACGACCACAGGTGAATTTTTTATCGACTGTTCCCTAATTTCTTCACACTGTGCGAAAAAATAGTCAAAATCAATATGAAAGATTATCTTTATCTTTTTTGAGATATCTGTACCTGAATAGTTAAATGAAAAAGGATTATCATCGAAGTCAGACATTAATGTTACAATAGGATCATTTGTTAATCTAAAAACTTACAGATCATAAAATAAAAATTTTCATTGTTTAAATATAAACATGTTTTTCAAGTCTTATTATATATCTAATTGGAACAAATTTCAAAAATAACATTATAATCGTATTACAAAAAATTGAAAAAAAATTATGCGGAAGGAATTAAAGCAAACGCTATTCCATTTGCTATTCCAGATAGAAAGTTTCCTACAGGTATTGTGTCAACCACCGTATTGGTAGCAGTATCAATGACAGAGGCGGCATCATCAAATTGATTTTTCATATACATAAAACCTATCTCTTGGTCTTCTGGTGCCTGATTATCGGATTGTTTTATGATGTTTTTTATTGTTAATTTGTTGTTAATCTCGTTCTCATTTTCACATTCTGTATCTTTCTTGCACTTGTTTTCCTGTTCAATGTCAGCATCAAGTTCAGCTTCATTTTATTGGGCAAATACTGAAACACTATTTGAATACATCCCATTTCCAACAAGATAGAGGAAAAAAATATTATTTCAAATATTGTGTAAATTTATAGTGTATTCATTTTAAAATTAGTTTGTGAATATAGTATATAGAAGTTAACTAGGTTCTTTCTAGACAATAAATCTATTTTATTTATCTTACCCAATGTAGTAAAAAAACAATTATTTTAAAAATTTTAAAACCTACCAGATTAATAGACCATTAGTTGAGATATATATTGATATTTTCATTTACATCTGATAGACTATCTATAACTATTATCAAAAATTTAACAAAAGGGGTAAAAAATGGCTTGAATTTGGTTTATGAATTTAGGTATATCATGTATGTGTCCAAATAGATGTTATTTTTGACCTTTGTATGTAAAGAGATCAATAAAATTATGGAAATTAGCGGAAGGTCAAGCCAGAAGATTTGTCTTATAAATTGGGAGTTCTTTTTGTCTAAAGTTGAAATATCTTTTAGATTTAAGATGTTTATATTCAATAAAAAATAGCTATGAAAATATGGCTTTGAGAATTAAACAATCTTTAAAGACAAAGGCTCATTTTAACATAAAAAAATAAGGTAGAGTAGGTTTAAACCTAAATCAACATATTTTTTTTATTTTAACTTAATCAAGAAAACCGAAATTATAATTAGAGTTTATCTATAAAGATGAATAAATTATAACATCATAATGATAAAGTGATATTAGAATTAACCATTTAGAGATAGAGATATACCCAAATATTGGTTAAAATCTTGGTTTTTTTGAAATTTGTCTTTTAGATTTTTTACTTGGACCATACCTGATCTGCAAATTAAATCATATTGTAAATCTTAAAAAATAAATGTTTTGAAAACATTAGATTTTTTATCCTCTATTGAGATAGAAAATATTGTAACAACTGCGTTGGAAAATCCTATAATTACAAACAGTGAAGGAATAAAACTAAATATCGAGAATATGACTGTTGATAAAATTTATCATTGCGTTTATAATAATAAAATTTTTATATTTTATAAAGATCAGGCTGAGTGTCTACATTGTTATGAAATTGGAGACCAAAAATTATGTGAAGAAATATTAAAAAATCCTGATGATTGTGAAAAGATATTAGAATCTTATGGGAAAAAACTAGATTAATTATATACGCTGATAATAAAACATTATATGCCACTAAATTTAATAATTGGAAGAGAACGCAATGTCGGAAAATACTACAAATCCCCCAAGTTTTAAAAGAAGTAACGAGATTTTCATAGGAAAAAAACCTTTGATGACTTATGTAACTGCAACACTAGTTCAGTTAGCCAATGAACCAAAAGTGGTAATAAAGGCAAGAGGAAAGAGCATTCCACGAGCTGTAGATGTTTCTCAAATAATCATAAAAAGAATGGATACATTGGGATATCAAATATCAGACGTAAAAATCGGCTCCGAATCGGTACAATCAGAGGATGGAAGAACAAGAAACGTATCTACTATTGAAGTTACCGTGTCCAGAAAGGATACTTCCTAACTTTATTATTTTAGTTTTCTTTGGACGGTATGTTATCAGACTAAATCACTTAAATTATTGATGAAATATCAAAATAATTGTAATGTTGTTATGATTGATATGTAATAGAACGGTGCTGTTAATTTAGGATAATTTTTTCATTTCCTAATTTAAGATTGAATTTATTATTCTTAGTATCGTTGTATATTGAAACAAAGAAGGATATCCAGGTGTAAATGTCTACCAAATTACAGTCTTTTTTTACACATGGATAGTAATCATCAAAACTTTCTAGTCTATCTTTGAACCTTTATCAAAAATTTACTCTCTATTTATTATCAAAAGTTTTTCATAATGTGAGTGCAGATAGTTTTAGTCCCAATGCACTGCAGGCCTCTGGATACCACGTACCTCCATCAGAGTATATTTGATATTTTCCATATTTGCTAATCAAAGATTCAATGAATTGCGCTGCAACAAGCATATTTCTACACAACTCTAGCTAAAAGATTCCTAAGATAGTCTTGCTAACAGGTTCGGTAGCAATCCACAGATAGTAGTGTTTCCATTCTATATGAATTACGGCCTCATCAATAATGAAAGCAGATATTCGTTTATGTCTATAGACAGTACCGGATCCAAAACGTCATACCTAGTTCCAGATAGACACGTAACTTCTTTTACCATCCCTCAAAACAGATAATGCTTTACTGACATTTCTTAAACTCAAACCCAAAAAATATAGATACAAGAGTATATTACTACTATTGTTGATGTTCTATTTTGTTCAAATCTAATAAACATAGATTAGAAATAGAACATTCACAGCTATAGATCTTTCGTTAAATTAGAACCAATAGAACTATCTATTTTTATATTTATTTGATTCAATATTGTTTTAAAAGTGTGAGCAAATGCATGTAATTTTATAATGATCGAATTTTTATTAATGGGTTAATCCTATATTTACAAATAGAGATAATCTATCAATCTTAACCAAATATGACAATAGGTACGGAGTATAATGAAATATTTTCTATTCTTTTAAGGCCTGCAGGTATTACATTAGATGCTGCAGATAAAGTTTACATAGTTGATTCAGGCAACAATCGTATTCAAAAGTTTACTGCAGATGGTAACGGATGGTAAATTTACAATGGAGTGTGGAAGGTATATTTCAGCTTCCGACCAATTCTCATATACTTTTGGAATATTGACAGATACTTTGGACAATGTTTACGTGGCTGACTCTGGAAACAATCAGATTATAAAGTTTATTGCCTACGAAAAAAATCCTAGTCTAGGTTTTATCTATCTCAAATTTTTAAAAATCTAAATTACAATTTAATATACACAGTAAATTACCGGTTTGATTGTATTCATATTTTAAATAACTACTTTAATTTGGAAATGTAATGTAGATATTTAAGATAGAATTAATTAGAGTTAAACTAATTTTTTAAAATTTTCGATAAACAGGCATACCATCTTAACAAATATAAAAAAAGCTGTTATATATCTCAAAATCTATTCATAAATTGTGACTAATTATTCAAGATTCGGTCCCTTTCCAATAAGAATTATCGTTGGAATTGTTTTCATAGCACACAGTCTTATGAAATTACAAGACCTTTCTGGAACCGCAGGATTTCTCTCTAGCATGGCCATTCCACCAGAATTGGCTTTACCAGTTACATTACTTGAATTGATCGGAGGATTTTGTTTGATTTTTGGTATTCTCACTAGAATATCTGCAATATTGCTCATTATACTAATGGCCTGTACTACTCTGATCATCAAATTCTCAAAAGGATTTGTAGGAGGATATGAAATTGATCTGATTTTGTTAATGTGTTCAATAAGCCTTCTACTTACCGGACCTGGAAGACCTTCTATCGAATATGATCTAATGAAAAGAGAAATCTTTCCTAAAATTAAAAAATGATTTTATTTTTTTAACCTCTCCTTTTATACCACATCAAATTTAGTTATATAATTATCTATACTAAATAATTCATCTGCTCTTTATCCAATTCTACACCAGAACAAATTTTATTTAACTTTTTCAAATCATTTGTAAATTTTTATTGTACTTAAAAGGTCATTTATTGTATCTTTGTTTTTATCAAAAGAACTGTCTGGAGCATAATATCTTAGAACAAAAATTTTATCATCGATTATCTGAAAAATATCTAGAGCCTTTCCCGAACCATCCTTTCCTTCATACTCTACCAGAACGTTGTGGGCTGGATTGTTGTTTATTTGATAGGTTTCAGCATTTTGATAAACTATTTTGTATTTGTCATGATTCATACTCTCTTCACTTTCAAAGACTTTCATAAAACCATAAGAATCTACACCGTAAACATCCTTACTTTGATATAATAAAATTTTTATTTTTTCAGAATTATTTTTTTTTAATTTGATAAATGTCGAGCTATCATCATTAATTGTGGTTTGACTGACTCCCACCGACCAATCGCTTGGATATTCAAAAGAGAATTTATTTGACTTAAACTTTCCAAAATCTCCATTGTTTGTATTTGATATTGAAGATTTAATGGATATTTGTTCACTCATCTGAACATTATTTGCTATCGTCAATACCAGTATTATACTTGACATCGCCATAGCAACAATTAAAGTTGAAAAACCTTTTCTCACTAACTTTATAATACAATCATTATTTATTAATATTATCGACAAAATTTCTGATTAATTTTTGTTAACATATGAAGGAAGTTTATTAATGTATGAATCTAGATTCAGCAAAAAAATACCTCGAAAATAATTTAAATCTAAAATAATATACATAATCATGGGCTCTGTTAAAAGTCATGTAAATACATCGATAGGTACTTCATGTAAAATATTTGTAATTGCTTTACCCTGTTTTTTTTATAACATCTGGTCCACTCCGTTACTGCTATACCAATATCATATTCATTTTCAAGTGTAGACTTGTTTATTGCCTGTCATTGCATCCACATCCAACTTATCTTTATCAGATTTAGTTCGAGATTTGGTAGGTAAGCGTCTCAGATTTATCCGTGGATGGTATTTCTGTATTGTTTCATGTACCTTCTTTGATCTGTGTATGGATATGTTATCCAGTATTAGAAATATTTGTTTTATATCGATACTGTATTTTCTGTCCACGATGTTGATAAAATCCAGAAACTGTTTTCCTGTTTTGTTTTTGTAGCAATGCATATGCATCTGGTAATTTATATAGTCCTACACACCAAACACATTGAGTAAGCCTTTTATTTTTTCTGCGCCTTTTCAATCCTTGACTGTACCTACGGCCATGAAAGGCCACCGTATGTTTTTGCTGCTATTGGTCCTTTCTCATCCTGATGTAGCAGGACTGACTTTGGCGGCGTATCATACCTTAACCGTTCAATCTACTTTTTTTTATACCAAGTTGTGGGTCTCTACCATCCAACATCATTTTGGATTGCCTCCACCTTGTACCATGCTTTAACAGTATATTTCTAATCTCACTATGGTTGATACTGTCAACTAGTTTTACCTCTTTCATTATAAATCCTGCCAGCAAACGTAATGACCATGTGGAAAAAGGCAATCCATGGTATTTACGTGGATTTTTAGTTGCTATTTATGCAATCTATTTTTCTATCTGGTCAGAAATTTTGATTGGTTTATGTTTTTATGTATTTTAGATATTATTTCATCTACACCATTTTCATTGAAACGGTGTATGCATTTTCTGATATGATTGTCATGATGGTTTGTAATCTTTCGTATCTCCGGTACGGTATATCCTTCATCTTTTAGCAGAATGATTTTTGTCCTGTATCCTGAATCTGGTAATCTTCATCCATCAACAAATGAAGAGTGTTTCTCTCCTTTTGTGGAGTGTTTTTTGAGGTATATATCCATCACGAATTTGTCTATGATATGGTCAAGCTAAAGATGTTGTTATAAAATATCTTTGTTAAAATAATCATATTTTGTTTACAATGGTAACAATTTGATCTGTTACATAACTGTTAAAAGAACCTAATCGTATACATTCACGTTTCATACTGTTAGTTAAACCTTCCATACATTCTGATACTCTCTTTTTGAGTATTTTTTTGTAAACACGGTTATACTTTTTTTATTTTAAAAATTTGTAAAAGACGATTTTAATTCGATCAGGATCTTTACTAAATTTCTTTAACAAATTTGTTGAATATATACTAGGATAATTGTGACTAACATGAACAGTCTTAAAACCAATAGATCTAAAAATATGTTCGATCTTATTTATTTCAGAATTATACTGTTCTTGAGATACTGGATTTAATAACTCGTTTGTAATTTCAGTAATAATAATTAAAACTCCATTTTTTTCAAGTTTTTCAAAAACTTTAACATAGAAATTTTTCCAAGAGTTTTGATTCCTAAGGTCAATATATTTTGGGTCAGGCAATATTGCTAAAAATTTATCAATTGAATTATTTTCAAGTTTTGGAACTATATTTTCAAATGAATCGTTTATTAGTTTTACGTTTTTTGCAGCAACTAGATTAACTGAATTTTGAAATTTTTCATTACTCAATTCTATACCTACCAGTAAATAATTTTTATACATTTTTGACAGACGATTTATCAGAACACCATCTCCACAACCAAGTTCAATTATGGTTTTCATAATTCAAATTTACTACGATAAGGTCAATTTATGGTTACTTTTTATATGTTTGAACAACAATTTTTTGGAAATTAGAGTATAAATTTCTATATCTAATTTGAATGATCTTGTAAATAATAATCATAATTTTATTTAAATCATAATTTAATTTGTCTTAAATGATAATATATTACAAATTTAATCTATAAAAAAGAAATTTTAAATACTTCAAACAGACTATACAAAAGATGACTGAAAAATACCGATTACCTTTTGAAATTGCTCCAAACGATAAAAGTGAAAATATTATTTCTTCAGGGCTGAAAAGAGTAGAAATATTTGTACGTCCACATAGAGTTGATTACATCATAAAATCTATAAAAGAATTGGGATTTGAGGCCACGGTTTATGATTCTAAGGGTTACGGTGAGGCAAAGGACCAGCTTAGGTCGGGTAGAGGTGGAAAATTAGTGGATTTAACATATTCTACCAGATCCACGATAGTGAGCATTGTTGATTCCGAAAAATTACAAGATTTATTAAATGCGATTAAAAAAGTTAGCGAGAGCAAAGGAGAACACGTCGGTGTAATCGGGATATCTCCTATGGATGCATTAGTACATCTTTAACAAATTGCAATATTTTTCTTATATCCTTTAATTTCTTAAATCAATTAAAACAGAATAGAATCATTTGGTAGTGACTTTAGAAAGTTGATGGTTCCAGGAATTAATGCTTTTTTTAATCAAATCTACTGCAAAGTTAAAGTCCTATTTGTAAAATTTAGTTATAAAATGGGATTATGGTATATAAAAGACTTAACATTCTGTATAAAGGACGGTATTGGATCATCAAATAAAAAATTTGAATGGTGGAATTTTTGTTCAAACACATTCAAATAAAAAAATATTATTAGATCCAAGAAAAGTTACAGGAAGCGATTTCATCTTTGTTTCTCATGCCCATACAGACCATCTACATAAAAAGAAAAAAAATGAAAAAATAAAGATAAAGACACTTGCTTCAAAGGAAACTTCAATTATAGCAAAAATAAGAGGCTATGATATTCAAAATACAATTGATACATATGAGGGTTTTGAACTTGTAGATACTGGTCATATATTGGGTTCTAGAGGGTTATTAATATATGACGAAATCTTTTACACCGGAGACATTTCAGTAAGAAAAAGAGGTTTTATGAATTCTACAACTAATATTCCTAAAGTAGACACATTGATAATAGAATCAACATTTGGAAAACCCGAATATGTTTTTCCTTCAATTTCTAAAGTAATAGATCAAACAAATAAAATAATATCAGAGTGTTATGACAAAGGTAACCCTGTTCTAATCATGGGGTATTCAGTTGGAAAGGCTCAGTTGTTATTCGACCTGTTTAAACATTGGGATCCATTTTATGTTCATGATTCTATATACGCCATAAACAAAATATATTCTGAACTCGGAATAATCCTAAAAAATTCGATAAATCATACATTTGCAGAAGAGAACAATCTGTTATCCAAAAATAATCCGTGGATAATGCTATCGCCGTTAATGAATGGCAATTCAAAGTTTGTTAAACATATGAAAGAAAAATACGGTGTTGTAACGATAGGTTTTAGTGGTTGGTCCATTCAACCTGGATATAAATACATGATGAATTTAGACCACACAATGACATTAAGTGACCATTGTGATTATAATGAACTGATTCATGTTGTCAAAAGGAGCAATGCAAAAAAAGTGTACACCATTCATGGATTTGCAGACGAATTTGCTGATAGTTTGAGAAAAATGGGATTTAATGCTGAATCATTAGAAAAATAAAGATAAAGATTAAATTCAAATCCACTAACGTAACTGAACACAAAAAATGAATTATTTTTTATCCTTTTCTCTGAAATATGGTATTACTTTTTTTCCAAAGGTTTCAATATTTTTGAAATAAGAATCTCCCCAGAATCGTATAATGAAATGATTTACACCTGAATCAATAAATCGTTCCAGCATCTGGATAACATCATCTGGTTTTCCAACCCCTATCGCGGACCTTGCAACATCGTCAGGAATTTGAAGTGCAGCTTTTTTCATTTGTTCCATTAATTCAGGCTTGTTCATTGCATATTCTGTAAAGTATTTTCTAAAATCAAATTCTGAATCCTGCTGAATATTGTGGACTCTTAATAATTCTGGTTTATACAAACTTACCTTTACAGAATTTTTCATTTTTTGCCATGATTCTTCTGGGTCATCTGAAAAATAGACGTCAACATCGTTAGCAAACTGGAAATGATCCAGATTTCTATCAAAAATTTTTGCGTGATTTTTAATTACATTGGCATGGTCAGCAAAAAGAGCCGGAGTGTAACCAATTGGTATCCATCCATCACCATATTTTGCACAAAGCTCAAGTGTCTTGGGCGCCCCTGCAGCTATATAGACAGGAGGTCTTGGTTTCCTAATGCTTTCTGCTTGAAGGCAGGCATTTATCAAACTATAGTACTGACCCTTATAATCAACACGCTTATCTGGATTTGAATCAAATAATTTTTCTATTACCTCCAATTGCTCTTTAAACTTCGTAACAGGCTTATTGAACTCAATTCCAAAATCAACTACATTTTGAGCTTCCCCAGCACCAATTCCTAATATTGCCCTTCCCTTTGTCAGTCTATCTAACGTAATTGTTGATAACGCGATTGTAGACGGATGCCTTCTTATCGCATCTGTAACACATGTTCCTAACTCCACTCTTGATGTATTTGCACCTATGGCTGCAAGCAAAAGCCACGCGTCATTTACAACAGCATTTTTCCATTGCGGGACGTTGGTGTGATCCATGGCCCATATGGAATCATATCCAATTTTATCAGCCATAATACATGCAGGGATTATTTGGTCCTCATCAATTCCTAATCTGGCAACATTTAACCCTTGAGTAAATCCAAATTTAATTGACATATCTTTGTGCTCCTTTAGTTAAAACAAGATATTTGTTATAAAAAACAAATAGACTAACAATATCTTTCATATATATCACAGAAAAGTATACCTAAATATAAGATTTATGACATTTAAACTCTTAATCGTTAAAAATATTAAATAACGGAACTTTTGGTTTGATTTATGAATCTGGCGTAAGAAACTTTATTATTATAGAATTTAATTCTATTTACTGATGTTACTTCCTTCAGAGATAGAAGCGAAATCACTCATTCCTGCGATCCGGGCAATTCTTGCCAAGAAGCTAATCAAAGAATACGACATGAAGGAAGAGGTAGTTGCAAAGGTTCTTGGAGTAACTCAGGCAGCTATTAGTAACTATGTAAGAGGTACCCGTGGAGATCTAGAATTAATTAATAAATTATCAGCCATCTATGAAGTTATGAATAAAATTGATGATATTGCACAGGATCTTAAGGCAAATAAAGCATATACGCCAAGTACAATGTCAAAATTTGTGGAACTATGCAATTTTATGAGATATTCTTTTATTATTTGTGACGCTCATCACAAAATTGAATCCAATATTGATGAAGAAATGTGTGAGTTGTGTAAGGGGACGTTAATTAGTTCCAGATATTAGTCATTTTTTAATTATTGTTAACATACAACAAAATTAAGTAATTAAATTGATGGCAGTATTTAGTACATTTATGCCCACCAAAGTTCCAAGTCTTCCCCTTTCTGCAGAGGTTTCAGTATATCTGGTACTGCCATCTTTTTTAACACGATTACCCGAGATCAATAGAGGAATAGGATCGTCACTATGACTTTTCTTTATACAAGGAGTGGAATGATCTCCACAAATTAAAAAAGTAGGATTTTCAACGGTAATATTGTTTATTAAGGAACCAAAAAATCTCCTATCGATCTCTTCAATGTTGATCTTCTTGCCTACTGCATCCCCATCATGTCCAAATTCGTCAGGTCCTTTTATGTGCACATAAACGATGTTATAATCATTTAATGCTTTAGCTGCCTGTTTCCCCTTTATTTCATAATCATCAATATTACCGGCCTTAATTGCATCCATATTCAAAATTTTAGAAATACCTACCTCTACAGGCATATCTACAATCGACGCTACATTTAATCCGTATTTTTCATTTATCGGTTGATAGTTTGGAAATTTATTTCCAGCATCTCTGCTTAAAATGGAATTAATCGGCGAAAGTCCATTTGATTTTCTTTTAATATTTATAACATGTTGATCCAATATCGGGTAAATTTGCTGGGTAAATTCATTAACAAGATTCGCGGCCAACAGAGATTCTTCCAAATTATCCTGAGGTAACGATTTATCTATAACCATTGTTTCGGAAGTTGTTTTTGCAATACCCATCCCATCAATTTTATCATAAGCTGGATCTGTATTTGATATGTTTGCAGATAATTTCTTTTTCGCATGTCTTAATCTAATTGTGACCCTATGTGCAACGGTTGGAACTATTGATATAGATGCATCTTTATCACTAAAATGAATATTTTGATTTAATGTATCACATAATGATATTGCCTCTTCCTTTAAAATTATTCTTCCAGCACGTCTATCTATTATTTTTTGTTTATCATCGACGGTAGCAAAATTGCCCCTCAACGCAAGATCGCCGTCTATGAAATCCAAATTACATCCAATCGATTCAACTACTCCCCTACCAACATATAGTTTGTTTTTAAAATCATAACCAAGCATGTGAAAAACTGCAATATCTGATTGCGGAGCAATTCCTCTTCCAACACTTATTACTTGACCCATTGAGCCGTTTCTGGCAAGATTATCTAAATTTGGTGTTGACGCAGCTTCTAGTGGCGTCATATTATTTAACGATGGATGAGGCAAATCTCCTATTCCATCCAGCAGGACGTAAATAATTTTTTTATTACTCTTACCATTGATTTTATTAGCAGTCATCATTCCTGAAAATGATCCTTCCGCAAATTTATTTTTATATTTTCATTCTTCTAAACTAAACAATATGAAAAGAGAGATTGAAATTATGTTTTATAATAAACTCATTTTCCTTTTTTCCATACCTGAATCTGTCCACCATACACCTCATTGTTGTATACAAAAGATGGTATCTGTGAGTAAAATCCTTCTCTTCCTGAACTAAATATCTTACTAGGCAATGGAATTTCGTATTTTTTCCCATCAGGCATTGATAAAACCACAAGCGCAATTTTTTGTGCCATATTACTTTCAAAAGTTTTTTCATCATTACTTGATGACATGTAGATGTATGAGAAGAAGATTCTTATAAAATTAGGCCTTAACTTTGCTAGAAAGATATAAAAAATTTTAGGTAATAATCAAAATATAAATATATTTTATAATATGGTAATTTTGAATTTGGATTTTCTAGAATATTATAAAAATGCAGGAAAAATAGCTTCAAGAGTTAGGGAGAACGCAAGAAGAAAGGATCATAGAGGTAAAACTTTATTTGAAATATGCGAATCCATAGAACGGGAAATAAGGGAAAACGGTGGTATTCCTGCATTTCCTGTCAATACTAGTATTAACGAGATAGCTGCACACTATACTGCAGAGCCTGACGACCAAAGAGTAGTAAATGATGGAGATGTATTAAAAATAGACCTTGGTGTACATCAGCAAGGATTCATAGCCGATACTGCTGTAACAGTATCTTATGATCCAAATTATGAATCTTTAGTTCAGACGGCAGAAAATGCATTAAGTGATGCGTTAAGAATTGCCAAAGTGGATACAAAATCAAGCGAGATTGGGAAAACGATAGAAAACAGTATCAAAAGAAGTGGTTTTATCCCAATCCAGAATCTTAGCGGTCATTCGCTTGAGCAATATACAATTCATGCAGGTAAATCCATTCCAAATATTTGGACGGTTGGTTCCTTTCAATTATTGGCAAATCATGCTTATGCGATAGAACCTTTTGTTACATTAAAAAACGGTGCAGGAATAGTAAGGGAGGGAAGTATCGCAAATATTTTTGCGATAATATCTCGAAAACCAACAAAGGATAAAGAGCTGGATGATTTTTTAAATTTTTTATGGGAACGATTCAAATCTTTGCCTTTTGCACTTCGATGGACCACCGATCGATATGATGAAAAATATTCAAGGGAAATAATTGAGATATTAAAAAAGAAGAAAAATATTCATTCTTATCCTATTTTAGTTGAAGGAAATGACAAAATAGTTGCTCAGGCTGAACACACTATTATTCCTGAGTCAAAATTAACAAATGTTATCACCATGTGAGATTTTTATTTTAAATATCATGGGAAATAAACAATGATAAAATAAGATAAACTATGATTTGTGGCCAAACCTATTATTGTCTGCCAGAAGTAGAAAGTCTTCTTCCTCTCCGTTTATTTACATAATGGCGATTTAGTCGTGTACCCGTGGTCCAGTCCTCACTTAGCGGTTTTCTGGCACGTCTTGCAGATTTTGGACCGACGAGTTTGCCCAAAAAGATCTTGCCTTTTTTGTTTATTTTACCCAATTACGTTTAATCATTTACAATTATGCAAATTAGTATTTATTAATTATTGTAATAAATAGGTGTTAAAGCATATCATTAAAATCAACTTCATCTAAAGAAATATCTCCTTTTTTTCAACTAATTGGATCTCACTGGAATTTTTTTTTATATCATGAATAACAAGCAGAGTTTTCGGAAAATGCGTTTTCTGTTGCCATGTCTGAATGTAAAAATTAAATTCAAAATTATCTGCAAAGCTATTTTCTTCTAGTTTGGATAAATTTTCATCAAAAATCTCAAGTTGAAATGAACCGTTGACGTTTTTTCTTACTTTTAAAAAAAACACAAATTATGTAAAATATAAAGTTCTTAAATGTTTAACTTTATCTTATATTACAATAATGGTTCAATAGTATTTGGATTTTGGTGATTATTTAAAATATAACTACTCTACCTTTTAATTTTCAACAGATAATAATGAAAAACATAACGATCGAAGAAAAAACTTTCAAGAGATTGGATGAAATTTTAAAAGAAATGATGAAACAACAGAGCAAAAATATTGATCACGATGAATTGCTTAATATCCTAATTGATAACTATTTACAGAACAATTGGGATATTCCAATGGCATCTGGAGGATAAAGTAAATTGTTCTATGACGAAAGTTATGAATTCTTTAAATTTCTTAATTTTCTGTCTTTATAATAATCAGATTAATTGGTTCAGTAGAAACCATCCCAAGACTAACAAATTTACCATTCTATAAACATCATACATGATACATTTTAACATCAATTCTCTATTTTGTATTCTTATCTAGATTTTATATGTTCTCCCAAAAGTAGTTTTATGATCGATATGATTTTTTCGTTCTTGTTTCTCTGATAATATAACAACTTGGTATCCATGCTTAATCTTCTTTCTGTATCTTCCACGAGTCTTACTCACATGTACCTTAACATTTATTACAGACATGATGCCATATCCATTAGTTTCTGTGGCACCATCACAGGTTTTACTAACTATCGTATCCTTTTCTGTAACAACTTAAGATAATTTTTTTATTTCTGATATTTTTGTTACAATTGGTTTGAAATCAGCATTATTATGTTTGGTTGGATCAAGCCTTACTTTTACTGAGCAGACAATCTGTGCTAGGACATCAGCTCCAATAGATAGTTTAGCATATTTAATAGATAGTTTAGCATATTTACTTCTCACTTTAGTCACGACAGTATAGTATTGCGACGCATACATTATTTTGAAACTATACGAATCTATACCGGCAAATATATGTCCCTTACTATCGAAAAAGAGTTTAAATGATAAAATTATCCCTTCCAGCACAGCATTCCAGTACAGGTGCAAATTTCTTCAGTGTAGTATAGTATGGCATTTTCGATGATTTCAAATACGGTCTCCTGTAGTATGCTTAAAAAGATATTCAGCAAACATTCTGTAAGTTTTCACTCATGTTGTCTTATGGTAACAAGGACGATGTGTTTCACAACGGTGTAAATATGACTGCTATTTCTGTGTGTATATAGTGGTATTCTACAGTGTTTTAAAATAAGTAGCAACTGTTTTGCAAGTTTGACGTACCTGGATTGTTTTTGATAATTCAATAATTTACAGTATAATGTTGTTAGCTTTGATGTTTTATACAGGGCCGGTTTGTTTTGGAGATTATAAATAACTGTTATTTATTACATATAAAGTTGATAAATTTAGCCATTCTTATTTCTGGACGTGGCAGTAATATGACTTCAATACTTTCTTCCATCCAAAGCAGAAAGATATCAAATGTGTGCCCAAAAGTGGTAATCTCAAACATACTAGATGCGCCAGGAATAGAAATTGCAAAAAAACAGTTTGGTATACCCACAGAAATAATTTTACCAGATGGAAAAAAGGGTTGGGATTATGATAGCAAGATAGTCAACATTTTAAAAAAATATAATGTTACTTGCACAGACGGTCTTATCTGTCTTGCAGGCTACATGAAAATTTTAAGCAAAGAGTTTATTGATTACTATCCATTTAGGATAATGAATATTCACCCAGCATTGCTCCCGTCATTTCCTGGACTTAATGCTCAAAAACAGGCCATTGATTACGGAGTAAAGATTTCTGGCTGTACTGTTCATTTTGTTGATTCTGGAATCGATTCAGGTCCAATTATCATCCAGGAATCTGTTCCAGTTTATGCTTCTGATACCGAGGAGACACTGTCAGCTAGAATTTTAGAAATTGAACATAAAGTATATCCAAATGCAATAAACCTGATGGCAAATGATAAAATAAGATTAAAAAACAGAACGGTAATAATCGATTAAAAATCTCCAAAAGACAACCTTGAATTCAAAAATAATATAAAATATTAAAATAAAAAAGAAATGTATGATTTTAAATGGAATAGAGGTTTCAGCTCATATCCGGTCTGAACTTAAAAAAGAGGTCAGCAATCTTGATTCTGCAGGAACAAGACCATTGCTTGCTACTGTTCTGGTTGGAAATGACCCAGCTTCTATAACTTACATATCAAACAAACACAAAGCATGCAATGAGATAGGGATTCTTACCCGTGACCATAAACTTGACGGAAATATTTCCCAATCGGACTTGATAAACCTGGTAGAGTCTTTAAACGATGATTCCATGGTTCATGGAATTTTAATTCAGCTTCCGCTTCCAAGACATATCGATGAATATACGGTCATCAATAAGATATCACCAAGAAAAGATGTTGATGGATTAACCGTTTACAATCAAGGGCTGCTGTTTGCCGGAAGAGGTGAATTAGTTCCGTGCACTCCAAAGGGTATCATAGAAATTCTACGTTTTTACAACATCGACGTTTCTGGGAAAGATGTAGTCATTGTCAACCGTAGCAATCTGGTGGGTAAACCACTTTTTCTTTTATTTTTAGGGTTGGATTCTACAGTTACTGTCTGTCATTCCAAGACAAAAAATTTGGTTGAAAAGATAAAAAATGCAGACATTCTTGTTACAGCTATCGGAAATCGTAACGTTTTTACATTAACCGAAGATATGATAAAAAAAGATACTATAGTAATAGATGTTGGAATAAGCCGTCACATGGGAAAGGTTATAGGCGATGTGGATTTTGAATCAGTTTCAAAAAAATCCTCTTGGATAACTCCTGTTCCTGGAGGAGTTGGTCCCATGACGATCTGCATGTTGCTAAAAAACACACTAATTGCTACAAGGTTGCAATTAAAATAAAAAATGTACTATAAAATAGACAAAAACACTCTACGCAAGGAATTACTCCTAAAACGAAACTCTATTGAGATACAATACATCGAATCAGCCAGCACTAAAATAGCACTTTTCTTATTGCAGAGCAAAGAATACCAAAAATTCCAAAATATTGGACTGTACTACTCGTTTGGTTCTGAAGTAAAAACTCTGGGGTTGATTGATACCGCACTTTCAAATACTAAATACATCGGTTTGCCCGTAATAATAGACCAAGAAAAAATGTGTTTTTACCATATTAAAGAATCAAATCTTAATAGCGTTATATTCCAGAAATCTAGATATGGGATAAATGAACCTGATATCAAATGTCATGAAGTAATGGACAATATTGAATTACTGGTGGTTCCGGGTATTGGATTTGATCGCCAAGGAAACAGATTGGGATATGGAAAAGGATATTATGACAAATTTATCAATACCTTTAAACCAAAATTTGTAATGGGTCTATCATTTGCATCGCAGGTGATAGATGACAGATTTCCTGTCGAGACCAATGACCGTAAAATTAATGGACTTGTTACGGAAAAAGGAATAATCTATTTCTAGTAACCCATAACACGTTTTCCAATATCCTTTCTATAAAATAGAGTATTGTTCTGACCAAACGATATCTTGTCTATTTCACGGTAGGAATTTGAGATTGCTTCACTAAAATTTTTTCCAGTAGATGTAACACCCAAAACTCTACCACCTGCAGTTATTATATCTCCATTTTCATCTTTTTTGGTTCCTGCATGAAATACTATTGTTTCATTACTGTTGATATTTTCAAGACCGAATATTTTGTGACCTTTCTCAAAGGAGTCAGGATATCCACTTTCCACGAGTACCACACATACAGAGGGTTCATTTTTCCATTCTATCGGTTGCATCTGATTTAACTTCCCTTTAATTGAAGCATCTATGTATTCATAAAGATCAGAATTCATTCTTGTTAAAATAGACTGGCATTCGGGGTCACCCAATCTTATGTTATATTCTAAAACATACGGCTCTCTGGTTTCCTTGTTTATCATCAATCCAGCATAAAGGAATCCCTTGAATGGGTTATTGTCATATTTCATATGTCTAATCGTAGGGATCATTATTTTATCCATTATTTTACTCTGT
>QCWD01000172.1 GCA_013114725.1 Nitrososphaeraceae archaeon
GACAGAATATATTGTCACGTTCATTATATTGTTTTCGGTGTCTATAGTTATCTTTGGTACAATAGTCGTATGTGCCTCGAGAGGCATAACATAATCTGGCTTGAGAATAAAATTACCTAAACTAAAGAAAGCTAATTTCTCTCCTTCTATTGTTTTAGTTTTTTGTATTGCTTGTGGGATATGAGGTGAATGTCCTATTACGATGTCAACACCTGAATCAAAAAGATGTTGAACAACATCAATCTGTCTTGCACTTACATGAGAAGACCAATATCCTAAATGTATTGATGCAATAATAATGTCAGCTTTATTTTGAAGTTTCATTTTATTATAGTCATGTTTACATCCTTCAATGCTTGCTCCACCTGCATGATTAGTTTGGGCAGAGACTAGTTTTTTTAAAACAAAATTATATGAAACAAACATTATCCTCAATCCTTCCTCGGATTGAATAATTAGAGGCTCACATGCTTCTTTCAAATTTTGTCCTGCACCGACTGACAGAATATCTTTTTCCATTAGGATTTTTTTTGTTTCTTTTATACCGTTGATATCACAATCAAAAATATGATTATTAGCCAAATTGGCTATGGTTATGGGAGCCAATTTGAGATAATCTACAAATGTGTAATCCGTTACAAAAGTTGATTGATATTTAGGAAATCCATGACATTCTTTTAACATGTTGATATTGTTTAAGGGAAAAGGATTTTTAGACAAAACTCCTTCAAGATTGAATATAAATATATCCGTATTATTTTGTATGATTTTATCAAGGTTTGTCAGATCCTTTTCGTCTACGTTATATCCTATAGAATCGCCCACCGCCATTATGGAAATGGTCTTGGGTGAAAGAGAGTCAGCAAATGCTATATCGTCATCATTTTCATTTATAAAATGATATAAACAATATAAGATTAACAACACCAATAATTTTTTTTTAACTGTATCAAAAACAATTGCTTTCATTTTTTTAATTGTTTGTATTGCTTTGTTATGCTTTAAGAATTTATGGGCCCCCAAAAAACACGTATTTTATTACATAGATTAAACAAAGAAATCCAGTAGTGGATTACTTGATTTATTAATATATTGATATTGTTTAATCCTCATTTGCTAAAATTAAAAGCCTTTTGTATCTAAAATGAAAGATAATATTTGTTGAAAAGAATTGATACCTGATGAGGGAAACATTAACATTGGTATTTCAAATGACATGATTGTAAATATCATTTTGTTAAAATTCATCTTGCTCTGATTCGTTGATTATTCTGTTAAAATGATGTGGTCAATATTTTTGTACTTGTTTATAAGAAAACATTAAATCATGAAGACAGTTTAATTTCATTATTCTCTAATATTTTTAAATTATATAAAAATCTAAATCCTATTTTTAGTTCAAATTTGTGCCACAAATTACTGGTTCCAATATATATAAGTATTATGGATCAATAAATTGGTAACTAATAGTAGCCGAGTTAAATTTAAGTTCTAAATGATAAAAATAGGATATCTATGACTTACCACTTTCACTAAATTAATGACTTGGTTATAATATCATTTTCATTTTCAAGAACTACGAAGACTCAAAAAAACTCAAAAAAATAAGATTTTATACCATCTTTTAGACCAAAAATAAAGTGTATTTGATATACCACCAAGAAAAGAAGGCAATATCCTTTATGTGTATGTTATTAATAAATATGGTTTTATTGCCCGGTTTCAAACATCAGTGTTATATCGTTAGTAAATGTACATGTTTTTGAATCACCAGCAGATATAGTACCAGAGCAATCTCCAGTTTCTGTAGTATCAATGTTTACAGTAAAGGGACCTAGATTGGACGGAACATTATCAGTTTCTTCTACATCATAAGAACCAGCACCTAAAGTTATAACAACTCCACTACTTGAACCTGGGAATGTATCTGGGCTCGGATTATTTCCAGTTACTGTAAATTCAAAGTCTTGTGGTTCAAATTGGGTTTGAAATTCTATGTTGTCGCATGGATCCGCAACCGGACCAACTGGAACGTACTGAATTTTAGCTATAATTGGCTGTTCTTGTAAAACTGTATGGGTAAAACCATTATTACTGGGTTCTGTTTGACAAGTAACTTCTTTAATAACCGTTAATTGTCCAGTTCCTGTTTCTGTTTCATTCACAATACTTAGTTCGTTATTGAGCTCATTCTCATTTTTACATTCGCTATCTTTTTTACACTTGTTTTCCTGTTCAATTTCTGCTTCAATTTCTGCTTCATTCTCTTGAGCAAATGTTGAGATAAATGACTGTTGCTGAAAATCATTGTTTTCTGATGAGGAAAACATCAATGATACTATTGCAAATGATATTATAGCAAAAATCATCTTGTTTTCTAAATTCATCTTGTTTGAATGTTTTATTAATTAAGTAAAATTACAAGGTAAATATTTTTCAACCTATTGATGAAAAGATATAAAGATAAAAATCAAACCCTTTTTTCAGATCAAATTTGTGCCACAAACCACTGGCTCCAATGTATGTAAACATTTTGGTATTTATAAGTGGTGACTATTAATATCCAAAAAGGATTTTCAACACCTATAATTTAAAGACATACAACAAAAATAAAGATTAAAAATAGTTCTACTAGACCATCATCCAAGGAAATTTTCCTGTATTTTTTAGATACTTATATCTATCATGACCATATAAAAACTAAAGCTAATAAATCAAATTCAAATCTATGAATCAAATTTATAACAGTACACTATTAATAACGAAAAAAAATTATTATTATAATGCATTTTTTTATACAATTCTCTCTCATGATAATTAGTGCTTGTTTTTTATTTACTACTGGTATATTGACTTCTAACAACACTTTTGAGATTCTAATTTTTCACGAAATAGAAGGGTCAACATTAGACACAAATGGATCTTTAAATATACAACAAAATATATCACTACAAAAACAAAATCAACCATTATCTGATAATTTGATAATTGGTTCATTTGGCAATGATCGAATCACAGGCACTTCAAATGATGATATCATAGTTGCGTTATCTGGTTCAGATACTGTACATGGCCTAACAGGTAATGATAAA
>QCWD01000173.1 GCA_013114725.1 Nitrososphaeraceae archaeon
TGACATCTATTGTTTAATTTATTAGTTTGGGTCACAAATAACATCATTTCAAGATACGTTGTATTTTGTAATGATATTCAAAATTTTGAATAACATTAATTATAGTTTATTAAAATTATCATATTATAGAATAAATATTATTACAAGAAACATGTAAGATCTTTAGAGATATAGAATAAATTATTATGTACTATTTGATGTCATCAAAAAATAGAATGATATTGTGGTATTTAAACTTATTTTTCGTATGCAACATTATTTACCAAAAACTTCATGATATGCGTTCTTTACAATATCAAAATACGGGGTTGTTACAAGCTCACCAGAGGAAGTGTCAATAAGATTATAATTTTGGACGCGATGAATTTCTGGCCTCCATTGCCAAAATGCAGCACCCCATATTCCAATTTCATCAAACTTCTTGACCATTAAATTTGCTTCAGTCTGATTAATATCACTTAATTGTTCATTGATTACTGTACTGGGCTCTCCCTCTTCGTTAAGTACTTTTTCTCTTTTTATATTGTTCCATTCCCCTATGTATAATGGAACATTTGCTAATTCGGCAGCATCTATAAAAAGATCCAATCTTTCTGATTGATACGAATTTGCCTCTGGTAGTCCATAGGCACTTATTTTAAATACGACATTTTCTCTATTATTTGGAGCCATTCTCACTAAATTCTCTACATTCAATTCAATATCACTTTTAAGGTCTATTGGAATGTTCATACTGTAGGCCAAAGTTTTGTTTGTAATCTCTCTCAATTTGTTTACCATGAAGCTATTAAAAACACCAATTTTCTTCCATTGAGTTTTATCGTGTACCTGTGGTTCGCTCAGTATTTCATATCCCACAGTGCTTGTATGATTATTTGTTATGCTGACAATGGTTTTCAAGAAATCATATAACATTTCCCATCCGTCTGACCCGTTTTGATCTTTGATGTTTCTATCCCACCAACTAGTCCACCATAGCTTAGCTGTTGGATATTTTGTTCCGCCTCCACCACTATAAAAATAAGAAGAATTTCCTTCAAAAAGAGAGAATGGAAAACCGGTACCTCTTTGTGGATTTAAATATGACGAAGTATGAAACTGATGGTTGTCATACAATACTTTGATACCCCACTTGTCTGCTGCATTTGCTGCGGTTTTGAGTTCGTTCATAAATTCTTTAGGGTTTTCAATATAAGATTCCCAAAAAACTAGAAACCGAACATGATTCATGCCTGCTTCGGACAATATTTTAAAACTTTCGTCAAAATAATTCGGAGGGACTATACTTGACATTTCTCTTGCCTGAGGATAACGTGTATAAAAACCACTAAGATTGACTCCCAAATACGGTTTGTCATTTTTATTTAATTGAGCAATTGCAAAATTTAGCATGCTTGCACTAAATATTAAACTTAAAATTAAAAATCCAAAAAGACTGAAAATTACTGTATTTTTCATATACAATTTTTGTACTTTAACTTCATATTAATTTTTTTGTTTATAAATATTAGTTCTATAATTTTCTTCTATAAAAAAATTATATCGTTATTTCAATTTATATTGATCATGTTTTTTATTTTGTTCGTTGATCCGTTGTATCTCTATCATAATCATTTCAATATTATTTAGTTTTAATTTATACAATAGTGATATAGTGGCAGTAAATGAAAATTTAACAACTTTAAAAAATATTTCGATAGATGCCGGCTCTCTTTCATCTGTAAAAAATTTTCATCCTTGTATTAATTACGATAACAATACGAACACTATCATAATTTGTAATGGAAAAGTAAATCTTAGTCAAATTTTCAATACTTTAAATTATTCCAAAGTTCTTGAAAAAAATTCGGATAAAAATTGGGTATTAAATTCAAATATCATAGTACAGGATAATGCATCACTTTATATTAATAACACAGATACTAAGTGGTTAAAAATTGATTTGAATAAAGGTGCAGGTTACTTTATAAAATCATTTGGTAGCCTATTAATAAATAATACTAAAATAACCTCATGGGATTCTAGTATTAATAAATTTCCTCTTCTTACATCCAATTTTGTACCAAGAGGTACAATTCAGATCAATTCTGACCACACAGATAAGACAATCATCACTAATTCAAACTTAAGCTATCTAGGTTCTGGATTGAGTGAAAATTCATCAGGGATATTTTTAGATTCAAAAAACAATTTTGTAATCAAAAATAATACTCTTTCTAATAATTATATTGGTATTTATTTTTCTAATTTGAGTGGTGACAATGTTATTACAAATAATAACATACATGACAGTCTTCAACATGGGATTCTTGTCTCAAAAATTAGAAACTTGAATATAATTGAAAATAATATTTATAATAATAATGGTAATGGTATTTATTGTTTAAATGACTGTTCTAATAACAATATTACTAACAACAAAATTTATGACAATAACTTAAATGGAATACTACTGATAGATTCAGATAATAACATAATAGGCAATAACATACTATATTCTAATAACTTTTATGGTTTTACTGGATCAAAAAATTTTAATAATACTATTTCAAAAAATATAATAGTTAATAATAACAAAGGAATTTCGGTTTCATCTTCTAATAATAATAATATTTTTAAAAATCTTATAGAAGGAAGCTTAACTCATGGTATCGAGCTTCATTACAAGTCTATGAAAAATATAATAGATAATAATTTTATAAATCATTCAGGAAACAATGGAATATATATTCGCGATACATCCATAGGAGATAATTTAATTTCCAATAATAAAATAATCCAAAACAATTATGGGGTCCAATTTTCTAGGGCAAGTGATAATAACCTTGTAAACAATTTTGTTAACCACAATAATTTTGATTATTATGGTAAGTATGGTTCTACGAATAAGATAACTGATACTATTTTTAATCATACCCGTGCCAAGTTTTTTGATAGTACTAGTAGATTTATAATAATTAACACGAATAATCAGGTTATTAAAAATTCGTTTGGTATTCCAAATAACATCTTTTCTAAAAATACAACGTCCATTTTGTATCCCATACATAAGAATATAGTCATAGACACTGATCGT
>QCWD01000174.1 GCA_013114725.1 Nitrososphaeraceae archaeon
AATTTATCAGAATCTAGAATCTTCACTTGATAAATGTCAAGATGTTGCGGATATTTTTGAAGACATCGCTCTAAAATATGGTTGATTTTCTATGGAGATGCTATAATCATCTTGGAATTATATTATATGGTTGTAGGTGGAATTATTGCTGCTCTTTTTTTTGATTTTGTTAATGGATTTCATGATTCAGCAAATGCAATTGCAACTGTTGTAGGAACTAGGGTTCTAAAACCATTACATGCTGTATCCATTGCAGCGTTTGCTAATTTCATAGGCCCGTTTATTTTTGGAACAGCCATTGCAGCTACGGTAGGAAAAGGAATAATCCAACCAGAATTTTCTACCGTTGAGGTAATTTTGGCAGGATTGATAGGAGCAATTATTTGGGATCTGGTAACATGGTTTTTTGGATTACCTTCTTCTAGCAGTCACGCATTGATTGGAGGTTTAATAGGGTCGGCCATAATTACAGGTGGTTTTGAAGCAGTAATTTCTGGAGGCTTACAAAAAATTCTTACATTTTTAGTAGTATCTCCCCTTTTGGGTTTTTCTATGGCTTTATTATTTGGAATTGTTCTTATGTACTTTTTGAGAAAACAAAAATTATCGTCAATCAACAAAGTTTTCGGAAAATTACAAATAGCTTCTTCAACTTTTTTTTCTTTAACTCATGGAGCAAATGATGGTCAAAAAACAATGGGCGTAATAACAGCTCTTCTTATTGCTGGCGGATTATTGGACTCAGAATCATTTGTAGTTCCTTATTGGGTAATTATTTCAGCTTCAATTGCTATAGGTTTAGGAACTTTTTTTGGTGGTTGGAGAATTGTTAAAACAATGGCATTTAAGATAACTGCATTAAGACCATATCAGGGATTTTGTGCAGAGACTGGAGGTGGTGTTATCTTGACCATGATGGCTTGGCTGGGGATACCTGTTAGTACAACGCATGCTATTACAGGTGCTATCATGGGAATTGGCACTACAAAAAGATTATCTGCTGTCCGATGGGGTATTGGAAAAAAAATAATTTATGCTTGGATAATTACAATACCGGCAAGTGCTGCAATTGGAGCTGGGATTTTGCAAATTATCAAATTATTCTCATGAAGTAGCAAATTTTGTTATCCTTACTTTTTACAACAACTATTCCATTTATCTAATCAATCTATTGCAATTGTACTTCATTTCGTTAAAAAATTAATATACAATTTTTTACGTATACGACAACGCTTCTAAATTATGTAAAATACATTAATTGTAATTATCGTTAATTTGTTTTTTTATCAGATATAATTGTTTTCATCATGTGTTTAATGTCTATCTAGAAAAAAATTTGAAAACCGAGTAGTTATAAATGAAACGAATTATCGGTATTATTTACAAAGAATATAAAATCTTTAATGTTAGAATTAATATTTAAAAATTCAAAATCTAATTATCATATAGAGAATGAAAATCCATCTATAAATGTAATTTTTAATGTATTTTATGATGACATTAAAGATTTTATTTTTATTAATAATTGTACTAAAACTAGTACTATTTTATAATTAACAAAGTTACAAATAATACAAAATATAAAAAAATGGCGTATATCTATGTATAAACAACAACTATCTGACCTTGTACCGAAATTGAACGGAACTTATTTCCCAAGATTCTAACTGTTGACGGTAATTTAGAATTCACAATAAATAGATATAATAAAATGATGAAAATAAACCAACTTTCCCTATCTTCAACATTTATGCGAATAGGTGATTGAAAAAAATCTAAAATACTTCAACAGATATAATCAATTTAGGGTAGATATGAATGATCCAATATCTTTATTGGCTTTCTGTTATGCATACTATGTACATATTCTATAGGCATCTAAAATATTCTTATGGTATCTCTCCCAAAGAAGATTTTCTCTAGCAAATTTGTATATTTTTATTCTTTTATTATACATTTCTTCTATGTTATTTTTAAAATACTCTATTTTTGTAACAAGGTCTTCATAGTCTTCAAAAGTAATACAATGATCTTTCAACGTTGTGGATATTGTTTCAAGAGATGAAGTACACATAACAAATAATCCTGTATGAGCATATTCCGCATACTTATTTGGGTTTAAATATTTATGTGCCCAGTGCTTTTTCCAAGGTATTAAACCAATAGAATGTTTGGTCATCTCATTAAACATGTTGGTTCGAGGAATAAAACCTGTGTATCTGATATTATTTGTATCCGGTCCTTGAACACCTATGAATGTCATTTTACAAACATCTTTTTTATCAATTACTTCTGCCAATCCGCCAAAATCTCTAAAAGTGGGATTCTTTCCACCAATTTTATCTGCACCAGCGTAAATTAGTGATATTTCCTTTTGTTTTTCAGGAATTTGTATATCTTTTATTTCAAATTGCATAGGAAAATTTGGCACTACGAATACATTATTAGTATTTCCAATTTTTTTCAACTCGTCTGCAATTGTATCTGAAACGGTTATTGTAGGATGTTTTCTTATTATATCTGCTTCCCATTTTACCCATAAGTTGGCAGAGTAATTTAGTAACATATTTCTTAATATTTTTCTAATTGGATTTCGTTGATATTTTATGTTATTACTTGATCGAATATCCTTTTCAAGTCTCACTTTGGAAAATATTTTCCAAAATTCATGATTGTCAAATACAAAAGGAATATCAAAATCGGAGATAACTTTTGCTGCAAAAATATTATGCGCATGAATTATGTCAGGTTTGATTTCATTTATTATTTTTTTTATCTGTTTTTTTACCATATCTTGATAAAATGGAAATCCTCTCATTGCCTTGTCAGTCCATTTTATTTCATATATTCTTGAGAAAACTTGAAAATCTCTTTTATAATTCCTTGTTCCATAACCACAAAAAAAAACTTCATTTTTTCCATCTTCATAGCCAGTTAATGCGGCTTTTTCGATTCTCCAGTCTGGAAGACCACTTTCTGATAAATGAAGAATTTTCAAAGGTTATCTAATTACAATTATCTTTATTTAAATCATCTAATTTGCTCCAGA
>QCWD01000018.1 GCA_013114725.1 Nitrososphaeraceae archaeon
TAAACAAGGTGGTATCTATTTTTTCTGATGAGAAAATAAGCTTTATGTGTCTTTCTGGAATTGCGTACAACACTTGCTTTTTTTCAAAGAATTAAAAGTAAATGAATATCTGTATTTGTTGTTGATAAAATGGTATCTAGATATGTTGAAACCGTTTTCATCTACGGATTTCTGTCAATCTAAATCAGAAATCAAGATTAATAGTGGTATCCACATTTCTACCACAGAAATATATTGTTGCAAGGCAGCTCATCTATTAATTAATACCAAGGTATTGATGTCATTTGTATATTTTGTTTGATTGTGGTACGTTGGTATCGTATCCCAAAGTCTAATATATCAAGATTGAAGCACTATTTTAAAATACCTTATAAAAAAATACTATTAAAGATATAATCAATTTTTCAAGGACAGTGCTAAAGGTTTTGATGATTACTATTTCTTTACTTTGAAAAAGGAGTTATCTAGATCATATATACAATTGGATATCGTTTTTTTGTATCAATGTATAATGGTATCAATAATGACAAGCTTAGTTTGGAAATAAGAGAAGATAAAAATAATTATCAAGTTAATAGATCGTAGTTAATTATCAACTATCCTTATTTGACTGTAGTCTGTTAATTCTTCAATAGATGGAAATAGTTTAAAAAGACTATCGTGTTTATCTAAAAATGTTAATCCGTATTTAGTAGTCCGGTAAAGGCCTGTTACTTTTGAATATTCCATCAACCCATTTTTAACTGCAATAGATAGATATCTGATTATTTGAGAATGTGATACTCCTGCATTATTCATTATTGTAGTTTGATATTCCCAATTCTTGATGGCTGAACGTAATATAGAAGCCATGATTTCAATATCAGAACGATTTTTCATTTATTTATCTTTGATTTATTTTTTATGAATAAAAAATCAATTGACAAAGAGAAAAGACAAAATGGTCTATATTTATAGTTAAGTTATCAATGGCTCTAGAAACAATCATAGCTAATAACATACTACAGTCAATAATTGATTAATAAACAAAAATAATCTAGATATGTCTGGCCAGCATACTAATTGTTGTAAACTTTAAAATATTGCAAGAATCCCATTATATCTCCAAAGAAAGAAAAATCATGTCCATACTATACTACTGCAATATCTGGTACGTGTCGACAAAGACAGTATGAATAAAAAAGTTATAGAATGGTTACAGACGGATTTATTGAAGTATATTATTTGATATTGTTCTTGCTACTATTAAAAATACTCCACTGTACAGTAGAAATTCAGACAGAATCAATATAGTGATGTCGGATGATAATCTCGCCATTTATCATCTTTTCCGGTACATGACATATATCTATAGATATAGATTCAACAGGATTCGAATTCATGTGCATCGCAATACGTTACTAACAGAGCTAAATTGAAAAGCAAATGCTCCAAACTATCTATTGGAGCTCATGTTTTAGTACAGACGGTCTGTTTGATAAAGGTAATTCTGGTTCCAATAAGGTATAACAATATTGATTTCAAATCCATCGTTAAAAAATATCAAAAAATAAAAAAATTTTCTGCAGTTGTTACGGATAAAGAATCTGATAGTGAGGAAAACCACGTACTGGTAAGTGATAAATTGCGTGTATATAAGATCATATATGCACGGCAAGAACGGGTACCTGTTTGGGAGATTCATAGTAGATATAGAAAGAAGATCAAATATGGAGACGGCAAGTTGCTGTATAATCAACGCATTAGAGATGAATTCATCCTAGCTGTTATAAAAAAAGACTGTTTAGGGAGCACATCACATCATAGTTGATAAGAATGCAAAATAGAGAATTGATTTTCAGACGTATTTCATATAAAATGCATAGAATGGTAAATCTATTAGTTTTGTGGATGTTTTCTAGAGTCTTATCAATTATTAAATATTATTTCTTATTTCAAAATCATGATCAAGGTATATTTGTTATTCAGTAAACTATCTATAGAATATTTAATAAAACTTGTCCTTACATTAAGCTACTAATAACTAATATAAAAAAATGAAATCCATGTTATATAAAACTCAATGATGATGTTTTTATTTTATGTTTTCAAGTTCAAGTAATCACATATGGATATTCTCAGCAAACTGGATTTCGTGGTATTGATTATGCAAAATTCTATAAATGGATCTAATATCATGGAATTGATGAACATTCATCCATCATATGATATAGTAAAAAAATATCTTGACGCATTGCAAGAAAATGACCTCATAAAATACTATACTGAAGAAAAAATCTTTCTTACTACCAGCAAAGGTCTTGTTTTTCTATATATTTATAATGATTTAGTCGAGATGTTATAATTAATCTTATATTATCGTAAGCTAATTTTGTTATACTTTAATTAGTTATTAACATTGATATTTGTTTTGTTATTTGAAATAAACGGATATAATTATGAATTATTGAATTATTCACTTTTTAGTGATATCAATTATTTACTTGGTGACAGAACCGAAAATAGGCTGACCATTATAATAATCGCCGATTACTTCGGGTTCTAATATTATGTTAATGCTATTTCCATGTATTATCAAAAATATTTCTATATTTTCCGAAATTTTTGTGGAAAGATCAACAATATCAATTTTACCCAAAATAAAATAGTTGTTATTATCTGAAGTTAATTTCAAAATTCGATCGATCTTTAAATTTTTTAATTCAAAACTACGTTCGGATATAAATTCAGAATTTATTTCATTTATACTGGCTGAAAAATTAATTGAATCAGAATCGGTAGATTGTAACGTCCAATTTCCTTTTAAGATTATCGGCTTGTTCGATTTACTTCCAGTTAAATTGTCAATCAATTTTGTTATTTGATTAATTATATTTGAATTAGAACCTGACTCGGTTTCTTTTACTCTTGACATTATAATATTCATTAATAGATCTACCATAGAATTTGATTGATCTTCATTTTTTTCTGGATTTTTAGAAATTAATGATTGTACACTTTTATTTTCATCTGTATTTTCTTCGGTAGTTATTAATGAAAATAATACTCCATTATAAGAAAATACATTGTGATTATTTTGATTGAATGTAAAGATATTTGATAAAGGATAATCTGTCTGTATAACTTTTATTATTATGAGTATACTAATTATAGCAATAAATGCTATAATAAACCATTTCATATTTCTATCAACAAGAATGTAAATTTAATATTATTAAATCTATTTAGCTATATGTTATCTATAATAGACAAATTAACATATTATCAAATTTTAAACATTTTTGAGTTTTACCAATCCGTAATTTATTTTCTCAGATTTCCACAAAATTTCATCTATCTTATCATTATTTAATTCATTTTCCCACTCGTCCAACAAGGTTCTTAATATTTCTGCCAAATAAAAGATAATGATTGAATATGGATGATGTTCTGCAATGGTATATGATAATTCAAGTATATCATCTACTCCAATCTTTGCCTTTGATACAGAGTCTATGTTCTTATGTAATCGAATCATATTGTTAACTAATTCAATTTTTATATCATCATATATTTCTGGTTCATTTATTATATTTTGGATTTTAAAATAAAGTTGTTTAATTATATCTTCAGACATTTCATTTCCTCCTTTCATTAGTCAACGGATTGAGGTTCATCCTCTTCAAATTCTTCATCCAATTCCTCTTCAAATTCTTCATCCAATTCCTCTTCAAATTCTTCATCCAATTCCTCATTAAACATATTGTCATTAACAAAATATACCAAATATAATTAAAGCATTATCTAATTTTTAATATCAGATAAACGCATTTATTGAATAAAATACAACTATAGGTGCTTCATTTTGATTAATATACAAAATTGTACCGACCTGTCTTGGGTAATCGGAGGAGCTCAGGGTAGTGGTGTTGATTCTGTTGCTAATATTCTGGCAAAGGCGTATGCTCAGTACGGACTCTATATTTTTGGCAAACGTGAATATTACTCTAACATTAAAGGCGAACATAGTTATTTTACTATAAGAGTTTCGTCTAATCACATACATTCTCATATAGATGATATTGATATTTTAGTCACTTTTGATGCAGAAACCATTTTTCGTCACATAGATAGAGTTAAAGAAAATGGAATTGTTATTTACGACAAAACTATAGTTAATACTGAAATAAGTGAAGTGCACACACTGGATGAATACACATATAAAAAAATCTCACGAATTGTTACGTATAAGGAAAAACCAACAATTCAAGACCTCCTAAATTATGCATCAAATAAGAATATTCATCTTTATGGCATTCCTTATATGGAATTATTGAATAAATTTTCTGAAAAAATTAACAACCCATCAATAAGTAAAATGGCAAGAATGATTAATGTGATTTCGTTATCTTCATCACTTGCAATAATAGGATTTGATTTACAAATAGTATTGTCAGCAATTAATTTCATTTTCAAATCAAAGAAAAATGTTGCAGAGATAAATTGTTCTGCATCAGAATTTACTTTTGATTATATTAAAAATAATTTTCAATTGTTTCCGCCTATCAATATTAAAATAAATGGTAGTAAAAATATGGATGATCTTATACTTGTGCAAGGAAATCAAGCATCCGCGTTAGGAAAAATAGTTGCAGGATGTAGATTTCAAACTTACTATCCAATAACACCTGCAAGTGACGACAGTGAATTTTTAGAATCACATCAAATTATAGAACAAATCGATAACAATAAAGGGTCGATTTTAGTCATCCAAGCTGAAGATGAAATATCTGCGATAGCGATGGCTATCGGTGCTGCACTTTCAGGTGTACGCGCATCTACTGCAACATCCGGACCTGGTTTTTCATTAATGGTAGAGGCTTTGGGCTGGGCTGGGATGAATGAAGTTCCACTGGTTGTTTCATTATATCAAAGAGCAGGCCCTTCAACGGGATTACCCACAAGACATGAACAAGGTGACCTATTGTTTGCAGTTAATTCAGGACATGGGGAATTTCCAAAAATAGTTTACGCTTCTGGTGATATTGAAGAAAGTTTTTATGATACAATCAAACTCTTTAATTTTGCAGAAATATACCAATTACCTGTTATTCATATGTTGGATAAAGCCATAGCAAATAGTGTTATGACATGTAAAATGTTTGATCAAAATAAAATATTAATAAATAGAGGTAAGTTATTGGACGATAGTTTATTATTTAACAATAAAAATGGAACACAAAAGTATAAACGATTTCAAATTACTTCTGATGGTATATCTCCTCGTGTACCCCTAGGCACCAGCAATGGCGTTTTTTGGAATACCGGCGATGAACATACTGAAGAAGGACATATCACGGAAGATCCTGAAATTAGAACCAAGATGATGGATAAAAGGATGCAAAAACTGGATATTGTGTTACAAGAGATCTCTGACAATGATAAAGCTCTGATTTACGAAAATTCAAAACAATCTGATTGTACGGTTATTAGTTGGGGTTCTACTAAAGGTGCAATACTTGATGCAATTGAAATGCTAAAAGAAGAAAATTTATCAATAAATTTTATACAAATAAGATTACTTTATCCATTTCCTAAAGATTTGGTAGAAAAATTACTAGAAAATACACGTGTATTGATTAACATTGAGATGAACTATACGTCACAATTATCAAAATTAATAAAACAAAATTTGGAACATGCAGTAGATTATGAAATTGTAAAATATAATGGAAGACCAATGTCATCAAACGAGATTTATTTGGCTTTAAGGGATATTCTTATCGGTCGTAATGATAAAAGGAGGATAGTGTTAGATCATGGTGCTTAAATTATCTAATTATAAAACCGATGTTCATAATGACTGGTGTCCTGGTTGTGGAGATTTTGGAATATTAAATGCTATTCAAATGGCATTGGCAGAATCTCAAATTCCACTATATCAGTCATGTATCTTTTCTGGAATCGGCTGTTCTGGCAAAACACCGCATTATATACATACAAATGGCATCCATACTCTTCATGGACGTGTATTACCTTTTGCACAAGGAGCAAAACTAGCAAATCCGCAATTAGAAATTATTGCTGTTGGAGGGGATGGTGATGGTTTGGGAATAGGTGTAGGCCATTTTGTAAATGCAGGAAGAAGAAATATTGACATGACCTACATTATATTTAATAATGGTGTATACGGATTAACAAAAGGTCAAGCAGCACCAACTTTGAAGTTAGGTGTAAAAACAAAATCTTTAACAAAACCTAATGTAAATAATGCAATCAATCCTATTTCATTGGCCTTAATATCTGGCTTTACATTTGTTGGCCGTGGATATGCATACGATATAAAACATTTAAAAGAACTTATAATAAAAGCGATGAGTCATAAAGGATTAGCATTCTTAGATGTGTTACAACCATGTCCAACCTATAATGATATTAATACAAAAGAATGGTTTCAAGGTTTAGATGACGTAGAACGAAGATTACCGCGTATTTATAGATTGGATGAAATAAATTACAACGGTGTGGTCAAAAAACAGGAAGATAGTACAGACATTATATCTCAAGCTATGATTAAATCTAATGAGTGGGGAGATAGAATTCCAATTGGAATATTTTATCAAAATGAATGTATATCCACTTATGAGGAACGTATTTCATGGAAGATATCCGATTATTTATCTAATACGCCATCCAAACAAAAAATCAGTTTAAATGATATTCCGATAGCTAATGTACAAGGTTTATTGAACGATATGCGTGCTATAACTTGAATTTTTTATTTTTTATCATGTTATTTGTATTTGTATTTAAACTCTAAAATTTAAAAAAAAATTGTGTTTAATAAAATAAAAGGTGGAGATTTTTGTTTAATCCCATTTACTCCAAGCTGCCATCCATCTGTATGTCCATGTATTTAACTTAGCACCTAGCGCTGCTATAGGTACACATAAGACCGCTCCTGCACCGGAGCCTAACGCAACGGGACTGTTATAGAACTTTCCTACCTGAGGTTCAATTGGCGTCATATATGGTGGTAACGTCGGTCTTGGATACTTAAATGCCATTTCTAGAGGATCCTTTACAAGCAAGAGATTTATCATATTGAATATTGGTAATGATAATCCTACCAAAGTTCCACCAATGATAATTGCTGCATGCTTGTTTCTTCTGGTAGCCCAGTATACAAGGTCCAATAGCATAGCTGATGGTATCCAAACTGGTGTTACAATGAAGTCATATGGATAGCCAAGTGCAAACCATGCACCTTTTGCAACCCATGTGTATATTGTCATAATTGTTGCATAATATGTAGCTGTTCCTGGAACTCCTGTAAATAACATGTAGTATATTGCACCAACTACAAGCATTGTAGATTGTGAAATTGAAAATACTACAAAGGAAGTCCAAGCCCAGTCTGTGTAGAAAATGTAGTCTCCTGCGTTAATAGTCAATAAAGTACTGTTTACAGCAACTACTACTATGAATAAATAGTGCGTTGTACGTCGAAGCCAGACCATTAAGAACCTACGCACTAAGGTTGTATATAAAATTTATTTTTTTATTTTCAGAAATTTGTTATACCCAAATATCAAAAAATAAGCTTTTAGTAAATAATAAAAAGAAAAATAAAATTAAAGAAAATTGATTTAAGGACGTGCTGGTTTTTCATTGGCGACTTTTATTATCCATATCAGTCCGAGGACTTCAATTACGGTTAAAACTGATAACGCATAGATACCACTTGGTAATGGATATGCCCATGGATATACTGTGATACCGACGTAAACTCCACCTGCAGTTGCAACCCAACATAAGATAAATCCAAGAACATAAATGCCATTCATATTTTCTACTCTGCGCCCGATCATTCGTTCTATCTCTTCTCTACTTCCACCGTCTACTCTTTTTCCACCGCTACCGTATCCTTTTGGTAAAGTCATTTGATTATTAAATTCTAGTATGCCCTTTTAAAGTTTGCTATTGTTTGAAATATTATCAAATTGTATTTGTGTAAATTTTTAGTTTTTATGATCTAATAAACATATAGCAAAACATATATCTTTCCTATTCTTCTTGCATTAGTATAGAATATGATAAAGACCATATTCGCGATCGCGTTAGCTACAATAATGGTACTTCCAACTGTGATTACCTTGTTGCCAAGTCTTTTGCTACCAGCAGAAGGCCATGGTGTACAGGCTCAGCTGCAGAGTAGATTCGTTAGAATTCAAGATGAGACTTTTTCTGCTCAAACTCTCAAAACAGGTGATATTTTAACCGTAACAGGAACACTTCAAAGTTTAGTTAATAGAGAATTAAGAGCATGGATATCACTCTTCAGTGAATCAACAAATGCAGGAAACAGATGGGAATTCACAGCAAGAGATCCACCAGGCAATGTATTTGATATACCACCACAAGGAACAATTCCATATTCAGTGTCTGCTAAAGCTTTGGAACCAGGCATATATCATGTTCACACACAGTTGAACGTTGCAAATGTTGGTCCGGGACTTGGTCCAGGTCAGACAGTTCAAGTAACAGGTGAACCAATACTAAAGTCAATTCCATGGAATAACGTAATCTATCAATGTATATTGATAGGTGCAGGCTTGGGAGTAACATTCGCAACAAGACCTTGGCAGGTAATCTAAACATCTTTTTTTTCTTTTTAAAGTAGAACCATCATTTTAAAATCCAGATACCGTTAAAAGAATTTATATTTATGCAAGAAAACTCTGCGAATATTTGATTCAAATTATTGCCATAAAAAATATTATATAATAATTTCGATACAGTTTATTTTTAATTTACTTTATCATATAAAATATAAATAACCAATCTTATTCCATTCAATAGAATTATACAAACAATCTATTGTGATATTACATTAAACCAACAGAATGGAACATATCAAAATCTTCATCTTAATTTTTGAAAAAGAAAATAAAAAAGAGTAATTAAAGAACTAGTCTTGTATTTTTTTTACTTACCAGTGATGTTTTTCGTCAGGGATAAAACCTATCTGTTCTCTTTCGAAGTATTTATCAAGTTCTCCAACCCACTTCTCTTTTGCAGAAGCTCCTCCAAGACCTTTTCTTCTTAGCCAAAATGATATCACAGCTAACAAAAATACTGCGAACAATATGGTTCCGAAGATATATATCATTACGTCTGTGAAGAGTGGATCATATTTTGGTCCTATCTGCCCTATCAAATTTCCAAATGTATTAGTAAACATCGCTGCGAGGCTTGATATAGCGCTTAATACCATTATGATTATGCAAATAATTCCTATGATATATATATTTTGGTAATATTTTTTGGATTTTTGTTCCTACGTGTGTCAATGTAGAATCTTAATTCATAAGTATTAATTATATGATATTGAATTTTATCTATATGCAAATTACAGTAGGTCATACGCCTGATGCAGATGATGCTTTTATGTTTTATGGTATAGCAAAAGAAAAAGTGAAGTCACATGAATTTGATATAATACATGTAATTGATGATATAGAATCGCTTAATAAACGTGCGATAAATCATGAGTTGGATATTACGGCAATCTCAGCTCACGCTTATGCTTATCTTTCTGATTACGTTATTTTACAAAGTGGGGGAAGTTTTGGAATAAATTATGGTCCTATCGTTGTCTCAAAAAAAACAGTTAATAATTATAAAAATCCAGAAGATATAACTATAGCTATTCCAGGAAAGATGACCTCTGCAGCATTATTGTTATTATTGGCAAAAGATGATTTTATAACAAATTTTAATACAAAAGAGATGTCATTTGATTTAATTCCATCAGCAGTTCTCGAAGAACAAGTAAATGCTGGATTAGTTATTCATGAAGCACAAATTACCTATGATAATCTACATCTCCATAAAATATTTGATTTAGGTTCATGGTGGAACAAAATTACTGATGGTTTACCTGTGCCATTAGGAATTAATGTTGCAAGTAAAAGAAGATTGGATAGAAGTCAAATTACAAAGTTTGATATCCTCTTTAAAAAATCCATCATTTATGGCTTGAATAATATGAATGAAGCAGTTGATTATGCAATGCAATATAGCCGTGGTCAATCCAAGGAACTTATAACTAAATTTGTAAAAATGTATGTAAACGAAATAACAATTTCTATGGGCTTAAATGGACAAAATGCGATAAAAAAGTTATTTCAAATAGCTGAAGATAAAGGCCTGATATCTCATATCGATCTGGACTTTATATAATATTTCATCTTCTCAAATTTGAAAATTAGTATAAATTATTGTTCAACCAAATTTTTTTATAATGTTAAAAAATGTATCCCGTTGGGCGGGTTCCATTCTTATTTCTTTAATTAAATTTACTAATTCTTCTACGGAGGTGCCAGTATTTTTTCCCGCAGCCTTAAAAATTTCCTCTGAAAATGCAGTTCCTACCATATCATTACCGCCATATTTTAAAGCAATCTGTGCTAATTTTTTTCCCAAAGCAACCCAATATACTGAGATATTATTTAATACACCTGATAATAATAATCTTGAAACTGCAATGACTCTTAAATCATATACCGATGGACTTTCATTTTTAATTAAATGTTTTTTTTCCAATTCTGTGTTTTCCAAACTAAATTTTAATGGGATAAATGTAGTGAATCCTTTAGTTCTCTTTTGCAGTTCTCTTATTTTTAAAATATGATCTACGATGTGTTTTGGTTTTTCAATATGTCCAAAAAGCATGGTTGCATTACTTTTTAAACCAATTTCATGTGCTTGACGAACAGTTTCTAACCATTCGTCACCAGAACATTTTCCCCTTACTATTACGTCTCTTATTTCATTATCAAAAATCTCTGCGCCACCACCAGGCAAAGAATCAAGTCCAGCATCTTTCAATCTAGATAAAACTTCTTTTACTGAATTTTTGGTTAATTTAGAAATAAAAAATATTTCTGCAGGTGTTAATGCTTTTATTACCACGTTTGGAAATTCTTTTTTGATTGCCATCATGATTTTTTCATAATAATCCAATCCTAGTCTTGGATGAAAACCTCCAACTATGTGAATTTCTGTAGCTCCCATTTCTTTTATTGCTATGTTGGTTCTACTTACGATCTGTTCTGTAGACAATACATAAGAGTCAGAATCTCCTTCTTTTCTATAAAATGCACATAAAGGACAACTTGCAGCGCAAATATTTGTGTAATTTAGATAATATGATGAAACAAAAGTAATCAAATTACCATTTAATTTTTTGCGTATTTGATCTGCTACGGCTCCTAAAAGAAACATATCGGTCTCTTCAAATAGTTTTATACCATCATGATAAGATAATTCCTGACCAGATAATGCCTTATCTAAAACATCAGAAATGTCTGAAATTTGACTTAACATTTTTAAATGTAAATTAATTTTAATGTTATATATGTTCATTTTTTGTAAAGAATAAATAATATTGTGTAATAACAGGAAAGTTATATTGCAAAAAAACATCCTGATTAGCGATTTACTTTATAATTCTGATATTTTTAATATTTTAAATAAATCTTTAAATAATGAACATTTAGGATTAGAAGATTGTAGAGAACTAATAAAATCAGATGACATTTATTCATTAGGCCTAGTTGGAAATACTCTTAGAAATCGTTTATTTGGAAATACAGTAACATTTGTTAACAATATTATTTTGAATTATACCAACGTCTGTATTACATATTGTAAATTTTGTGCATTTTATAGACCACCCAAACATAAAGAATCATACACTCTTTCATTAAATGAAATTATTAATAGAATATCCGTTTCAATAGAAAATTTCAATACTACTCAAATATTATTTCAAGGGGGTCATAACCCTAATCTTGGACTTGAATATTTTGAAGAAGTTTTTACAACTATTAAAAAGAAATTTCCGCATGTATCTATTCACGGTCTATCTGCTTCTGAAATAGATATGATATCAAAAGTAGAACGTAGTAGTACAAAAGAAGTTTTATCTAGATTGAAAGATGCTGGACTTGATTCTTTGCCAGGCGCTGGCGCAGAAATTCTAGATGATCAAGTTAAATCAATTATTAGTCCATTAAAGATTAGTAGTTCTACGTGGTTACGAATTATGGAAGAGGCCCACAATTGTGGATTGAAATCATCAGCAACCATGATGTATGGTACAGTTGAAACAGATGAACAGATAGCCCAACATATTATTAAAATACTAAAACTTCAAGAAAAGACAAATGGTTTTATGGCATTTATTCCATGGGGATTTGAACCAAATAATACTCAACTTTATTCTGATGGCATTATTAGATATCCATCTGGAGGTTTCAATTTACTAAAGATGATCTCAATTTCGAGAATTATGCTATTTGGATTAATAGATCATATTCAATCATCTTGGTTAACCAATGGTATAGGTATGGCACAGCTTGCGATATATCATGGTGCTGATGATTTTGGGGGTACGTTGATAGGAGAAGAGGTAGTAAGTGCAACCGGTGCAAGATCAACAGAGCTGACGTCTAACAAAATAATTGATTCTATAAAACAGATTGATTTTTCAGCAGCAGAAAGAGACAATTATTATAAAATTATAAAAACATATTAGTCTAGAATTTACTTTTTTTTCTAAAAAAGAGAACTTAAATATAAAATCAAAAATACGTTTAAATGTCTTTTCTTAAAATAATTTTACATGCCTGTTGGTATTGATGATTTGGCAATGTATATCCCGAAACTTTATGTTGATTCTAAGGATTTTGCCAAAGCTAGAGGTATTGATCCACAAAAATTAGAATCTGGTATCGGTGTGCGTAAAATGGCAATTGTTGATACTAATCAGGACCCTGCATGCATGGCTTCTAACGCATGTTTAAAGTTAATGGAAAAAAATAATCTTCATCCAAAAGATATTGGAAGAATGTATGTAGCAACTGAATCTGCATTAGATGAATCAAAAGCTATGAATTCATTTGTTATAGGAATGCTCGAACAAGTTTACGGTGACGGCTCTTTTGAACATGCAGGTGGCATTGAATGTAAATTTGCTTGTGTTAGCGGTTCGTATGCATTGTATGATAATGCAAACTGGATTCGAGCAGAAGAAAACAATGGAAAAGCAGCTATTGTTATTGTAAGTGATATAGCAAAATATGATATTGGTTCAGCAGGTGAATACACTCAGGGTGCTGGCGCTTTAGCAATGTTAATTAAAGATAATCCCAGATTGTTAGAATTTGATCAAAAAGTTACATCAACTATTATTAAAAATGAATATGATTTTTATCGTCCGTTTGGAAAAGAAACGCCTTTAGTTAATGGAAATTATTCGAATCTATTATATCTTATTCAAGTTAAGAAAGCATTTGATAGCTACAAGGAAAAAGCAAAAACTACCGGATTGATAAAGTGGGATGAAAATAACGAATCCATAACAGATAAAATTGATTACTTTATTGTTCATTTGCCTTATAGGAAGATGGGTGAGAAAGCATTGGCATATTTGCTAAGGCATGAATGGCGTCATCTTCCTAGATGGCAATATATTATTAAAGAGGTTGGAATGGATGAACCAATACCAAAAGATCCACGAGGCACTATAGAATCCATCTTATTGGACAAAGAATTTATGAAACTAGATGAACAATTCAGAAGAGCATTTATGAAAACATCATCATATCAGGATGTTTTTAATAGGAAAATGGCTAGTTCTCTTGAAGCTTCTTCAATAATTGGAAATTTGTACACCGCATCTATGTATGTGGGCTTTAGAAGCATGTTGGAATTTGAGTATAAAAAAGGAATCGAATTAGAAAATAAAAGAATAGGATTTGGTTCTTATGGGAGTGGTAGTAGTGCAATGGTTTTTAGCGGTGTTATCAAATCTGGGTATAAAGAAATTGTGAAATCTATGAATTTGGAAGAAGAAATTGGTAATAGAACCAAGGTATCCATGGAACAATATGAACAACTTAGAGAAAGCGAGATAAATCCTGACTATTATATTACAAAACCAAGACGGGAATTCATATTAGTAAAGATAGGTGGAAATACATCAGACAAAGCAGGATTACGAGAGTATGAATATATACATTAAAATAATTTTGTCGATCAATTTATGATATGAACAATAAAAATCTATTAATTACATTCTTACTATTCTTCATTTCATCTGTATTACTTTTCATTCTTCCTTATCTAAATTATGGGTATTCTGACAATTTACTTTTTAATGACTTGGAAATAAAAGATCTTAATTATGTTTATGATGATAAAGGAATCACTTATTTTACTGGCGTAATATTTAACGATGGGTATTATGCCTTAGAACCTATTATTGGTATAAATCTCAAAAATATTACCGATGATAAAATACATACTCAATATATTTCACCCTATGGGAAAATAGTATATCCTCAAACAGAAGTTCCATTCAAATTTCAGACTAAAACAAATGGATACATCATAAGTCATCCTTTTTTTGTAAACATAAAGAACGTGACAAAACCGTTCTATGATTTATTGAAATTGGACTATAATAGTATGCCCATAGATGATAAAAAATCTCTTTATGGTAAAGTTAAAAATTTTGCTCCCTTTCCAATGTACAATGTAAGTGTTTATGCATCGGTTCATTCTAAAGACAGAACCCAGATTGATTCGGTTAAGAGTAAAATTATTCCTATAATTAAACCGAATGAAGAAATTAGTTTTGAAATAGATCCTGATAATTCTATAAAATCCATTGTTCATTATTATAGTTGTGCTGGTCTTGATGTTAATACACCAATAACAACTTTGAATATGGGTAATGGAAAATTTATTACATACGATCTTCAATCGGTAGCAAAAATATCTAATTTTAGATACGAAAATTCTACGTCCAGTATTGTATTTGAAGCTGACCATTATAATCCTAATGGTGGACAATTGATACTCAAGCTTCCATTATTGAGTAAAAATCAAGAAGTAAAAGTATTTCTAGATGGATTATTATATAATAGTACACAAATAAAAAGTGATAAACGTACAAATTTTATAGATATTTTTATACCACCTAAAAATCATGAAATAACAATATCGGGAATAAAATAACAAAGAAGGTTACTTTGGTATTCACCATTAGATATGATTTTAATAACTTTCCAAGACACATTAGTAATGATTTTCTAAAAAATTTATTGAAATTGATGATAGTATCAAAGATGAATACAAGATTTAAACCTGATGTAGTCAATTATTTTAAGGAATTAATAAACCAAATAAATAATTGTGAAATACATGTTGTTAGATATGGACAACCTTTACTGTATCTAAAATATCATGAAATTGAATTTACAGACCAAAAAATTAGTTCATATTTTATACGAAGAAACGATTTCATTATAGATGTGTTTATTGAATCTATTGATAAAGAACATATTAAATTATTTGATCTGTTTATATCGAATCCTAGTTATAAAGTACTATGGAATACATCTGTTAATTATGATAAATCTTTATTTCAGTTATTTGACTATTTCATCGATTCAATAAATAATTTGACGTTATTGGGATCTACTAATTCAAATACATTGAAAGAGAAAAAATTTGGGATCCGAAATGTGAATATAACAAAAAATTCATCATTTATTGAATTCTTAATCGATGAAAATCTAATTATTATGGAACTGAATCAAAGAAAAAAAATTAAAAATAGATGTTCAATAGTTTTTGGCCATTCTAATATTAGTAATGCACTATTTTCATCTATAAACAATTTTCGATAAATATTTCCTATACTTGGTAATAATTTCAATACAATGAATCACTATTAATTTAAGATAATTTTCTCAATTCCTATTTTTAGACCAAATTTATCATTATTGTATATCATTATACATTGATACAAAAAAACGATATCCAATTGTATATGTGATCTAGATAACTCCTTTTTCAAAGTAAAGAAATAGTAATCATCAAAACCTTTAGCACTGCCCTTGAAAAATTGATTATATCTTTAATAGTATTTTTTTATAAGGTATTTTAAAATAGTGCTTCAATCTTGATATATTAGACTTCGGGATAAGACACCAGTGTACCACAATCAAACAAAATATACAAATGACATCAATACCTTGGTATTAATGAATAGATGAGCTGCCTTGCAACAATATATTTCTGTGGTAGAAATGTGGATACCACTATTGATCTTGATTTCTGATTTAGATTGACAGAAATCCGTAGATTAAAACGGTTTCAATATATCTAGATACCATTTTATCAACAACAAATACAGATATTCATTTACTTTTAATTCTTTGAAAAAAAGCAAGTGTTGTACGCAATTCCAGAAAGACACATAAAGCTTATTTTCTCATCAGAAAAAATAGATACCACCTTGTTTA
>QCWD01000175.1 GCA_013114725.1 Nitrososphaeraceae archaeon
ATTTTACAATAGAATCAGAATAGTGTATAGTATTTATTTTTAGGGCACAAACTTTTTTTGAAATTAATTCTTAGTAACATATATCATATATTTATTATTTATATCTTGTATCATATTAAATCCAAAATGAATATTTTTTATTTCTTTTTTAAATTGTAATTTTTTTCAAATACACAATTTAATGGTATCAACAGGATTTCCATAAGTGATTTGTCTGTAATTGTATTTAAAATGATTCTGCTAAGTAAATTGTTGCTATTTATTCGGAAAAATTAATATCTGTCAGATAAAACATACAAAATCACTGTTTTCTTAATTTCAACATATATCTTCCTAAATTTTAAAGTATTAAAATTAAATTTCTGCCAACTGATACGAACCTATATTTAGTTAAAGATTGATTTAATAAAGATTAAATCTATTATCGACGAAAAAAATAATTTTGGCATTTTATCCATAAAACCTTGCTTTAATCTTAAAACTTTCCATGACTTTTATTTGGAAGAGTATTAACAACAAAACATACTTGCTTTCATGGATTAAATTACCTAAAGTGATTTATTACCTCAATAAATTGTTTCATTCACAATCAAAATTTTCCATTCTGTATTAAATTACATTTAATAATTATATTATTATTGCCCAATCTTGTATTTTTGTATATAAGAATGGAGCACTATGAACAATTAGGTACGTTTTATCTGGGTAAAGAATATGATTTGGCGAAACAAAATACAACTGACTCTTTAGTTCTTTACGATTCAAAAGACCTGGTTACACATGGTGTTTGTCTTGGAATGACTGGAAGTGGAAAAACCGGTTTGTGTCTGGTTTTGCTTGAAGAAGCTATACTTGATAATATTCCTATAATGGTAATCGACCCTAAAGGCGATATTTCTAATTTGCTTCTAACATTCCCCAAATTAAGCACGGAAGATTTTCTTCCTTGGATTAACGAGGACGATGCTGTTAAAAAAGGACTGAATGTAAACAGTTTTGCAAAACAGCAATCTGAATTATGGAAAAAAGGATTAGAGGATTGGGGACAAGGTCCAGATAGAATTTTAAAATTAAGGAATTCTGCTGATTTTATAATTTATACTCCTGGTAGCAAAACGGGAATTCCTATTTCAATATTAAACTCATTTTCAACACCGCCACAGGAAATTCTTGATGACAACGAACTACTTATTGAACGAATCACGAATACAGTTACAGGATTACTAGTATTAGTCGGTATAGATGCCGATCCTATAGAAAGCAGGGAACACATTCTTTTGTCAAAAATATTGGAAACAAATTGGAAAAATGGAAAAAGTCTTACTCTTGAAGAAATTATTCAAAACGTACAAATTCCAAACATCCATAAAATTGGGATACTTGATTTAGAATCATTTTTTCCTTCAAAGGATAGATTCAATCTTGTAATGACATTAAACAATTTGCTTGCCTCAACAAATTTTTCCTCTTGGATGGATGGTATACCATTGGACATACAAAATATCTTATACGATAAAAATGGAAAAGCAAGAGTTTCTATCTTTTCTATATCTCATCTAAATGACAATGAACGCATGTTTTTCGTAACTCTTTTGTTAAATCAGATCGTATCTTGGATGAGAACTCAATCTGGAACAAGCAGTCTAAGCTCTATTTTGTATATGGATGAAATAATGGGATTTTTACCTCCAGTAGCAAATCCTCCTTCCAAAGCTCCATTTCTTACCCTCTTAAAACAGGCACGTGCATTTGGATTGGGAATTTTATTAGCTACCCAAAACCCAGTGGATCTTGATTATAAAGCACTTTCAAATATCGGAACTTGGTTTCTTGGACGGCTACAAACTGAGAGGGATAAATTACGTGTTATTGATGGTTTAGAAGGTGCATTACAAGGAAGAAACCGTCATTTTGATAGAGAGATGATGAATAAACTCATTTCAGGATTGGAGAACAGGGTTTTTTTAATGAACAATATACATGAAGACAGTCCAATTCTCTTTCATACTCGTTGGGCAATGTCTTATCTTAGAGGGCCGTTAACACGAAATCAGATAAAATTACTGATGGACCCAATACGTTCTTCAATTGAAGCAACTTTTTATAAAATCAATCCATGTAACAAAAAAGAATTTTCTGTCCGAAAGGAAATCCCAAATGACAGTAACACCACCAAATCTAACACTGAAAATGAACAACGCGTACCGGTTCAATATACCAAACAACTCTCAAGTAAATTGGACACCAAAATATTGAATGAAAAATACAATAATATTCCACCCACATTGCCACCAGAAATTCCTCAATATTATTTTCCATTATCTTTTATAACATCCTCATATTCTTCTATCGATGATTTAATTTACCATCCAATGATATTTGCATTTGTGTCTATAAATATTAAAGATTCTAGATTTGGTCTTGATTTTTTTAAGGAATATTCATATATTGTTCCAATTAGAGATACACCAATACCTGTTAATTGGGATGAGGCATCTGAAGTTACAATTTCGGTAAATCAACTAGAAAAAAAACATTTTTTACAAAATTTTTCTGAAATCCCAACAGTTGCTACAAAAAAAGAACAGTATGGAATTTGGAAAAAAGATCTAGTTAATTGGTTAGCCAACACAAAAAGACTAGTTATTTATAAACACTCATTAGTAAATCTATTTTCAAAATTGGATGAATCCGAAACAGATTTTAAAATTAGATCTCAAATTCTCGTAAGAGAATACCGAGATGAACTAGTAGAAAAATTGAGATCCAAATATTCTTCAAAATTTAATACTCTTAAAGATAAGATTGAAAACGCTGAAAAAACAATTGAAATACAAAGACAACAAGCCGAACAACAAAAAATGAATACCGTAATTTCTGTTGGTGCAACATTACTTGGTGCATTTATGGGCAGAAAATTATCGAGATCAAAGAACAACACATCAACAATAATCCGTGATGTTGGTAGAA
>QCWD01000176.1 GCA_013114725.1 Nitrososphaeraceae archaeon
GGGAAAAGAATATGAAGTCCAGATAACAGAAAAAAGTAACAGGGGAGACGGCATTGCACGCGTACAAGGTTTTGTAATTTTTGTAGCTAATGGAGAAGTAGGCCAAAAAGTAAAAATAAAAATTACAAGCATTGGTGCAAGATTCGCGAAAGCAGAAATAGTTACCTAAATTGTATGTTTATATCCTTTTATAATATCTTATAAAAAGATTATCCATAATAATTTAATACTTTCATTTTTTATTTTCCTTTTCCGTTTTATTTTTCATGTGGTTAATAGAACTCTAAAGTTAAAGCTTAGAGATACGATCATTTTGAGACTAATTTGATATTTTTCCTTGCAAAAATACCAAGTACAATAAAGATTAATGACAAGATCCATAAAGTGAGGAATATCAATTGATAAGCCATAGACGAAGGATAGGTCATCCCAAATGCAGGATTAAATTGGTTTGATTTCAATGTTTCCATAATTAATCCAGAAAACGCAGGTCCTATGGACATACCGATGAGAAATAACAGAACAGTAATTCCCATTGAAATACCCATTTTTTTTGAATTTGTGTGAACAAGAGTGATGTTAAATGCACCTACTTCAATTAATGATAAGCCAACTGCAATGACAGCAAGATTGAAGCCTATAGAGAGTAGTGAAGAATGATAAACAAGAAGACCGAAAAATCCGATGGTGCTAATTATACCTCCGTAAATTGTAGGTTTTACATTACCAAGTTTTGAGATAAGAAAACCAGAGATAATAGATACAATCAATGATATAATCATAAAAGGAAGTTGAATGTTTGCAGCATCGATAGCTGTTCCACCAAATCCATAAGGAGGTGGACTGCGAACAAGTATGGGAATTGTTTGATAGAGCATAAAAATAGAAATTCCTACGGCCAACAGCAGAACATTTGTTGGAAGAAGAATCCGGTCTTTGATGATTTCAAGATCTATAAACGGATTTGATTTCTTAGTTTGTGTGATTAAAAGAAATATCAGTGAAATAACAGAGATAATAGATAAGAAAACGATTAAAATTGAGACACTTTCATCTTCAGAGTTTTTACCAATATTAGAATTGCCAAGCAGGGTTATAGATATCAAAAATGTTGCAATGGTAATTGTAAGTAATAATGCACCTAGGATGTCAACTTTGTTGTCTTTTGATTTGTTGATTTTTGTTTGGTTAGTAGGTATAATACGTATTATAATAAAAGTCAAAACAAGAGAGACTGGTATTATAGAGAAAAAAGTTGCATGCCAACTAAATGCTTCTATGATTGTGCCGCCGACCGCAAGTCCTATAACTGCTCCACCAGCAAATATTGAAGAAAATATTCCCTGGCCAATTGCCAGTTTACTTTCTGGAAATTTGTCACGTATTATTCCAAATGCTATCGGAAACATGGACATCCCAATACCTTGAATTATCCTTGCTGCTACAAGCATAATGAAATTTGATGATATACCACCTATCAATGTACCAAAGATATATGTCCCAAGAATAATCACTAATATTTTCTTCTTTCCATAGATATCAGATAATTTTCCTGCAATAGGCGTGGCGATGGCGCCTGATATTAAATAAGCTGTTAGAATCCAAGAAGAGGAATTATAAGCTATTTGAAAATCTGAAATGAGGTCGGGTATTGCTGGAATAATCATTGTTTCACCATACATTGTAATTAAAGCAAGGCTGCTCAGAATTGCAAGAGTTATCCAAGCATCAGTAGAAACCCTATTGGCGGATTTAAAGTCAGAACTAATCGTTGTTTTTTCATCATATTCTTTTTTTGTGTTGTTCCCATTACAATTGTCAGAATCAGCCATGATGAAAAAACAGTTAATGTATATCCAATACGCTTATTATCCTTAATGATAAATCGATGTAAAACTAAAATTTAAACAATTAAGTTAATGATTAGTCCATTTTTAATATCTCATGAATTTAAAAGATGATGAGATAACCTAGCATATTTTCAGATTCCAAAGATATCCAAAAATTGGATTGATAGAGTCTGGAACTTTCAATATAAATCAAAGGAAATGCATTATAATTAAAATTTGAGTCAAAAGCATACCATGTAGGCGACTTTGAAAAATTAACATTTAAAATCGACGGTAATGATGTATATATAGCATATTATGGTAATGAATATTTCGATGGTTTTAGAATTTATACTGTTTCTGGCCAACACGAATACACAGTTGATTATTCTGCACATAAGGAATCATATGATTATTACTTTTCTTATATCAACCAGATGATAGATTCAATAAAATTTTATATTCCAACAAATTAATAAAAATTATGAAATTAACTTTTTGTTAATTTTTATCTCGATTTTAAATGTAAATAATGATAGCAAGATAAAATATCTCGCTAAATTCGTTAACTAATGTAGCTTGGGCAGAAATAACGGAAGTTATCGTAGTCGAAAAATAAAAGTGTTTTAGACTTTCAAGATAATATTAATTTGTTCTAGATCTGACTCTTAGATAGTCTGTTTTCTTAATTTGGCTTCAGTTCAAGTACCAGTAAAGCATTATCCATAATAGGAAATAGGAATAAAAGAAGTTACGTGTCTGTTTGGAACTGGATACAACGTTTTGGTTTTTTTTCTAAAAAGTGTGTATGAGGAAAAGGGTATCTGTGTTTACCATTGACGAATTTTTATCAAAAACAGATTGGATGGAAAGATTATTTTCTGGGGATTGCTACCGAGTCGGTACGTCATCCTATCCTCGGAATCTTTTAGCTAAAGACCTGAGCGGAGAAATATGCTTGTTGCATTACAATTCATGGAACACTTATTGATGGGAGGAGAAACAAACGTGTTTTGGTAAAGGTCTTTGGGAAATAAGATAAATAATCCAAATTTGGGTTGAATGAATGAATAAAATAACAATTGGAAATATTAATCATTTAGATGAAGATGCTTTATTTAAATA
>QCWD01000177.1 GCA_013114725.1 Nitrososphaeraceae archaeon
TGTTATCTTCTAGCTAATATTTATCGATAAACTAACATGTAAAATGTTATAAAAGTTTAATCAGAATAGATATTTTTTATAAATTTTTGGTAATTATTAAATTACATAGCTGTTTTTCTACATTATGAATATTTATTCGGAAGAAAGACCTTGGGGAAAATTTGAGAAATTTGTTGAGAATCAAACTTGTACTGTTAAACTGATTAATGTTAATCCGTATTCTAGACTCAGTTTACAATATCACAACAAAAGAAAGGAGTTTTGGAAAATAATAGAAGGTTCTGCAGAAGTAGAGATCGATGAAAAAAAATATATGGTTAATAGGGGAGACAACATAACTATTCCGTTAGGTGCAAGACATAGAATAAAAGCTCTTGATGAAAAATGCTTAATTTTGGAAATTTCTTTTGGTGAATTTGATGAATCTGATATTATTAGATTAGAAGATGATTACGATAGAATAAAATAGTGATTTATAAATTTCTTAATGGAAACTTTTTGAATTTTGAAAAACGCTGACTATACGCTTTACGGTTTCAGAAAATGTTTCACAGGTATTATTATTACATGTATTTATATATGATATATCTGTAGAGTAACTCTTATTACCGTGGATAATTCCGTAAAGAATTTCTTTTATTAACGGAATAATTGCAGACCTTCCGCCCCATGTACCGTGTTTATTTATTAACCAGAACATAGATGTAGGATCATAATCAGATGGAAAAATCGATTTAATTTTGCATGATTTATCAAAATGTCCAATAATTTGTATTCTATATTTTGATAAACTTTGCACTCTAATGGCAAACTTGTAGCATAAAATACAATTATTATCAAAAATCAGAACCGGTTTGGAAAAAAACATAACAATATAATGCATCTAGAAATATAATAAGATTATTGAAACTTGGTATTTTATAAACATAATGGACCATAATAAAGATAAAAATTCGATATGTTGGTATTTCTTATTAGTTTGATTATTGTTCATATGTGTATTAAAAGAAATTTACTGGATATAGAAAAATAGTTTCAGTTAAGATAACGAAAGATACATAGTTATGTACAGCCTATTTCTAATAAATGATCAAATTCAAGAAATAGAACATCCACTATTGTGGTAATGTATGGACTGTATTCTATATTTTCTGGATTTGAGTTTATGCAATACGGGGCAATATCCATTTGAGATGAAAAAGAAGTCTTATGTGTCTATATAGAATTGAATGAACGTTTTTGATTTGGATCCTGTTTATAGTAGAAAAAGAGGATCTGCCTTTGTTATTGGCAAGATGGTCATGAAAATTGGATGGAAATATGGCTATCTGTAGATAGCAATAGAACTAGTAGGCAAATCTGTAGTTGGAATTCATGTTTTGAGTATAGAAATTGCTTGTTGCTAGACAATTTCTGGAATCGCTTAGTAAATATGGAAAGCATTCAATCTATTCAATGGTAGTACATAGAATCTAGCGAACTACGATGTACTGGAACTAAAACATTATCTACATTCACCGTATGAGAAAAGTGTGGTAGAAAGATCAGGTAGTACATCAATAACAGGATTGAAAGTTTTGATGATCATATCCATGTGTGAAAAAAGATTGTGATTTAGTACACATATCCAACGAGATATCAGTTTTTGTATCAATATATAATGATATATGAAATGTTAAATTCAATCTGAAAGTAGGAGGTTAAAATATTAACTTAACAGGGTAGAAAAATAATATGTCCTATAACCTCGTATTTCATGTTATTTCGTTAAAATAAACGAATTATAATTAAAAATACCCTAAAACATAATTTATTAAAAATTTGTTATGATATGATCCTTTCACAAGAGATAAATAATGATATATTAGTGATTTATAAAGATAATATGAAAAAAATAGTTTACGGAATTGCTGGAATAATTATAGGAATTGCAATAATTATGTATTTTATTCCTAACATTAATTTATCTAATCTAAATTTAAACAACATTACTTTCAAACCAGATTTTAATTATGAAGCTTTAAAAGAACCAGAACCTGTCCAAATTAGTATAAAAAATATAGATGTAAGAAAAGATGGTGAGAATGTTAAGATAAAAACGAGTTTTGGTATATTTAATCCAAATAATGCCACATTATTGTTGGAACTTGTTCGTTATAACATTTTTTTGGATAATATTAGAATAATATCAGGAGATATTGGTGAAAAACCAGAGGGATTTGTGGATTCTCAACAAGGAATTTATCCTATTATAGGAAATTCAAATCTAGTTTTAAAAGATGAAAAAGAAATACAAAATGAAAAAAGGATTGCTACTGTATGGGATAAGTTATTAAATAGTAATAGCTCAAACCTTCAGTATATCATTAATGGAACTTTTGGATATAAACAATCATCGAGTTTTCAATCAACTGGTCAGGACATGGAGTTCAGTTTAAAATTTCCCTAGTTCACACGTTTTTATTTATATAATTGATAATTTAAGGTGATAAGCTTTAATATCCATAATTGAAAAAGATAAATGTATGCGGTCATCGTCTAGTTTGGTTAGGACACTGGCCTTCCATGTAATTCTAAACGAGGTCAGCCCGTAACCCGGGACTTTATCTCAAAAAAGAGGTAAGGCGGGAATTCAAATCCCGGTGACCGCATAATAGAATAATTTGTCATACAATTCCACTATCAAGTATAGCTGCCATCAATAAGATTAAAACAGATGTTATTACGGTAAGCTTTCCTAAATTAATAATTTTATTTCTGATTTTAGAAATATGTTCAATAGAGTCACTTTTAATCTGACCCGTGGTTTCTGTATTTAGTATCCTTATATGAACAAGATATGCTAAAAAGGTAATGCAAACCAGAATTATTTTAGCAAAAAGTACTATCCCGTATCCAGTTTCACAAAAATTTCTCTTGAATTGTATATTCCTGTCACTACAAGGATCAAAAATGACGGAAATGCAATCTTGTTAAATCTTTGACCGATTTTAATCATCAATGTAATCCTTTCATGCAAATCTTTTGTAATTGTATTAAGCATTGGTCCTAAAACTAATCCTATAAAGATAGATCCTCCAACCCAGATTGATGAACATAGTAAATGAATCCATACGATTATTCCTTCAATAAAAGAAACCATTATGTGAAAAAATTATGTGAAAAAATGGTATTTAAATTATAGAGGAAGGTATTAATTAAATTCGTTTTAATCTATTATGAGAATAAATCATATGTTTTTTACTAAACGCAGAATTGTTTTAATTGGAACAATTGCAGCAGTCTTAGCTTTTATAATTTTAATTCCGTTAATAACATCATTATTATCATCACCAAATGTAGACGAGATTAAAATTAATTTATCTGATGTGCAAATTAATAATATTGACAATATCACTAAAACAATCGATCTTTATCTAATATTAGATGTTTATAATTCGCCAACTCAGAAAACAGCGACAACATCGAAAATTGATTATGGTCTTTATGCTAATGATGTCTTTTTAGGAGATGGTATCCTTTCTTATGAGGATATACCACCAAATGGACGTCCTCAACTATCCCCTGGGTCAACAGTACAACTAAAATCCAAATTTACAATATTTTTATCCGATTCGAACAAAGATGTAGTTGATGAACTAGTAGAACAGGCTATAGGAAAAAATATTATATGGAAGATTGATGGAAATGCGCAAATAGAATCTGCATTTGTATTTGTTCCAAAAATGTTTTCAGATACATTATTAAAATAATCTTTATTTTAGAGGATAATTATTCCTGTTCGAAAACAATTTTTTTATCCATATCTAATAAAATCCATTCCTCAATCATGGAACATTTTGCTGGACTATACAAACTATTATCATCATCTATGGAACATAAATGTTGATATGTACAACTAATGCAAGGTACCCCCTCTATAATTGAAAGATCCAATGGTTTTTTTTCTGATTCATTTGATGATTGATTTTTTTTAATTACTAACTTATACGTCCAGCGTCCTTTATATAACATCTTTTCTCTTGATATCAAAGATTGTTTTTCTAGATTTCCTACAAGACGAGAACCATCTCTACTATCGATAGAAAATGCCTTACATAATTCGGTTTGAAATATTCCATTTTCTCCTTTCTCCGATATCAATTGAAAGACTTGTTCTATTAAGTCTCCTTTTGTTAAAGTTTTGACAGATATTTCTGATGACAAAAGATAATAATAAATTTAATTAGTAGATATAAAAATCTTTATTAATAAAAATTATTTTAACCTATAGAACATTCATTGAACTCAAATTAACAAAAGATCTATAGCTGTGGACATCCTATTTCTAGTTTAGGTTATTACATTTGCTAGAAATAGAACTTCCTTATTATATTAATATATTTTCAACACATACTTTTTGAGTTTAATTTTGCGCAAC
>QCWD01000178.1 GCA_013114725.1 Nitrososphaeraceae archaeon
AGAAAACAACAATATGGAAGATATGGATAATATGGATAAATTATAATTCATATCTAAATATATTGTTATTTAGTAAATAAGATTATCCTTATAGAATGATCATATGCTTTTAAATGATTTACATTAGAAAAACTATTATATGTTTTAGGTCACAAACTATATTTATTTATTAAAACATATGCACCTAATGCATAATCATCCAGAGAGGAGACAAATTTAACAATCTACAGTTCACGACAGCAGGGATATCCTAACTACATGATTAGCCCAATTATTATGACATTGTAGGAATAGTTTGCAATATATTTTTAGAATCTTTATACTCTTCTTAATTTCTATTTGATCTTGCTTATATTGCCTATATCATATCATGATATCGTATATTTTCGTAATTTTCTATCCCCGAATACTTTACCTATGGATACTAAATGAAAATAATGCGATACGTCTAGAAATAAAAATAAGTAATTAAAAACAAGAAAAAGACAATGATATACCTTTATTTTTTCAAACAGAATCATACCCGAAGGCAATGGAAATCAACATAAATCTAATCAATATTTATTATTAGGTTATTCCATAGCTAAATTGCTATAAAAAAATAAATGTTACCTATCTGCTTATATACTATTTTTTTCTACAAGTAATATTGGAAAAAAGTGAATTTAAAAGACAAAAATTTAATGATAATAGATCTTTATTTCAATCAAGCAAAAACATATAGAGAAATAGCCAAACGTACACATACATCTCCAAAACAAATTAAACAAATTTTAGATAAAGAAAAAACAAGGCGACTCCACGATGAAATCATCGAAATGATCAAACAAGGCAGGTCAATTAAAGCAATTTCTATAGAACTTGACCTGAAACCAGAAATAATAGAAAAAATATTCCAACAATACCTAGCCTATAAAGGTAAGGACGCTCTGATTGACTTTTGCTGCGACATTAAAGATTCACACGATTTTCTAAAATTCTGTTCTGAGCTATATAAAAAAGGCTTAACTATATCTGAAATTGATAATATAAGGCAATTCTGCAATGATGTTGTTGGGAATAAAAAAAATATTAACGATCAGAGAAATACCATTCAAAATCAAGAATTTACAATAAACGAAAATTGTCAAATAATCTTTAGGCAAGAAAAAACTAAAAAAGAAAACATCAAAGAAATGGATGATATGCAAAGCGTGAAAAAAGATTTGCAAGAGAAAATAACACAATTATCTGGACAATTAAACCGACTTTCTATTTTAATTTATCATTACAATCAAGATCCAGAAATCGGTGAATTTATTACAAAATTTACAAAAGAATCATCTGAAAATGAGTTAATAAATAAATCTTCGAAAAATTTGATAGAAACAATATTTAACATGCTTACACCTTTAAATTTGTATCCAAAAAATACTCAATATATAAATCCATGGCTTACGTATATAACCAGTCTTGAATCATTACGCCAACAAGACCATCAGTTATTTTTACGACTCCTGACCACAATTAAAAATCAACTTCACCTCTTTATCCTTGAACATAATCTTTATCCACCTAATTAAGTCATGAATCGAAAGTACCTCATCTACCTAAACTCAACAATTACCAAAAATAACGAAATAGAACAATAATATGAAACAATTCTTTAAAAATATGTAACCAGCAGAGGTATTTAAAACTTAAAATTCGAGATTAAACTGGTTCTGTTAAACTAATGACAGGTCAGTAGAAATATCAACATATAATGAAATACAACATGAAACATGATAAATCTAGTCTAAAAACCGAAATTAGAAATAATAAGTTTGATTTCATAAGGTTTTGTTTACTATTATATGGCCTCTACAATATCATATATTTTATATATTTGGATTAGATTGTTAATAGTTGACGATTCTTTGTACCAATAACGTTACCAGTTTACAGAATATAATTTTTAGAAAGGCAATACTTGGATTATAAAAAAGATGCTGTCTAACTGTTTACCCACAGAATTGGATCACTATATGAAAATTCTACATTAGTTTTCCGAATTTTTTAGCTCCTTGTTTTTCCGAATTATGTTATTAAACTTCTATATACGAATTAATATTAACTTCTATAAGAATGTCCAATAAAAATGATAAAATAAAAACATTGCTTCCTATAGTGATGGCAACGATAATGTTAAGTACTTTGGCAACCACTACAATTAACCCTATTTCTCTGGCAAACGCAGATGAAATTTTAGACCCGTCATGTCCAGACGGCAAGTCCGTATTAGAAGACCCAATTGGATGTGCACCATTCCTCAAGGAGATAAAATGTCCAGATGGTACAAAGTCGGTATTTGCAAAACCCGTAGGCTGTGCTCCGTTAAAGTAATAAAATAAAAACCAGATCCAATACTTTTTCTTATTTTTTTCTTCTTTTTATAGCAACTTTACTAGGATTTAACACTCTCAAATCATCAAGAATTTTCTTAATAGATTTTACTTGGACAAGATAATTGCTTTTCATATAATCAAGACCGTGTCTGTGTTTCCGAATAGTAGGTGAAGCAATTCCGTCTTCAGCTATTATGATATCATATCCGGAGAGAAATGCATCATACGCAGAATGTTTTACACATATGTCTGTATGAATTCCAGTAAAGATTATTGTTTCTACACCCTGTCCATTGTATAGTGAGTCAAGTATATTTTTCAACTCGGTGTTATAAAATGCGCTATAACTATTTTTCAAAACTATACGGTCGCCACCATGCGGCTTTAGCTCATCTATAATTTCAGACCCTTCTGTATCTTTCATAGCATGAGCTCCCCATATTTTCAATTCTCTGTCAGATGGAACATGAGAATCATTGCAGTAGACTATTGGAATATTGTTTTTTCTGGCAGTA
>QCWD01000019.1 GCA_013114725.1 Nitrososphaeraceae archaeon
ATGTTTAATTTCTTGAAAACAAAGGGATTCATTCTGGCAGATATAAAGTTTGAATACGGCATAAATAGAAACGGTGAAATACTATTGGCCGATTCAATTGGACCAGACGAGTACCGCCTATGGAAAGCTGAACATTACTCTCCAGGAAAAATCCAAGAAAGTTTTGATAAACAGATTCTACGTGATTGGTTAATCGAGGCGGGATTTAAAAAAACTGTGGATGAATTTGTCCTACTCAATAAAAAACCAACACCTCCTGAGATCCCTAAAGATATTATAAAAAAATTGTCAGAAAGATATATTCTTTCATTTGAAACAATTACAGGAGAAAAATTTTGACATCAAGATGATTATATTCTATTCCGTCGTTATCCTAAGAATACCTTTTCTTCCCTGTTGCAATAATCTAACCATATCGGGTGGAACATCTGACGAAGCTCCATTACATTTTATTGCTGCAGTTCGATTACATGTAAATTCTGTTTTTCTTAAAACTAGTTCATGTTTGTTTAATAATGTTAGTTTATCATTACCATACCCATGAAATTCGTAATTTTCTGATTCTACAACTATCTCAAATTTTATAAAGGTCTCATTTTTTTTTAGATTTCTTTTCAATTTTTCATTCAAATCATAACAACCTTTATTTGCATTTATCCCAATTATACAATCTCCTTTCATAGTCAAATAATTGTCTTTAGTAACCTCGATAGTTCTCTTATGATTACAAAGTACGTTATGATGACCATAAAAAATAATTTCATCTTGAACCATTATCATCAGCCTGTCGTTTTAAATGTAACTTGATATTTTTTAAGGAAAATTTAAATTAAACGAGAAAAAGTAAAAAGAGTGAATTGTTACCAGCAGCAGCAGGCTATGATAGAGCCATAACGGTTTTTTCTCCAGATGGGAGATTATATCAGGTAGAATATGCGATAGAAACAGTAAGACGTGGAACTCTCGCAATCGGTATAAAAAGTAAAGATGGGGTAATCTTGGCAGTAGAGGAAAAGACAAGAAAGTTACAAATCTCTGATGTTACTCAGAAAATCTTTCAAATAGATGACCACATAGGGGTTGCTGCAGCAGGATATATACCAGATGCAAGGACTCAAGTTGATCACGCACGGTTTTTTGCCCAAAGTAATCGGTTAATATATGATGAAATAGTGGATGTAGAGGGAGTTGCAAAGAATATTGCAGATATGGCACAGCAACTTACTCAATACGCGGGAGTGAGGCCATTTGGTGTCGCACTTATAATAGCTGGTGTTGATAATACTGGAGGTTCTTTGTTTTTGACCGACCCAAGTGGAACCTATATTGGTTACGATGCAATTGCTATAGGTCAGGGAAGCGATCAGGTAAATGAGTTTTTAGAAAAAGTTTACAAAAATGACATAACTTTAGATGAAGCAGGAGCTTTAGCTATAGAATCAATTTATTTGGTTAGCGAAGAAAAGGACAATATTAAGAACATCAAAATGGCAGTTGTCCCGCATGAAGACAAAGTAATGAAAAGATTGACAGAATCAGAAATAGAAAAATACGCAAAAATCGCAAAGGAAAATCCACACAACATTCCAAATAAATAATTTTTTAACTTCAATTAAATTAAATTATACTTTTTTATCAGATATTATATTTAATGCAAGTCAAAATAGGTGATAAAGCTCCGAATATTGGAGTTGGTGAATGGGTTCAGGGATTACCTACAAACATTGACAAGAATTATGGAAAAGTGATATTGGTGGAAGTATTTCAGGTAAATTGTCCGGGCTGTTTTATTTACGGAATTCCTGAATCAATAGAAGTATATAATAAATTTAAACGGGAAGATGTAATTGTATTAGGCTTGGCTACTGCTTTTGAAGATTATGATAAAAACACACTTGAGAACTTGAAACTCTTGTTAACCAGTGGCAAGGTCATTGGAGATACCTATAATACACTTAAACAGCAAGGTCAATTGTATGATATCGATAAATTGACATACAAAATTCCATTTCCTGTAGCAATTGATAATCTTAAGAAATCTGAAACTTTTTTAAATGAGGATAAGGTTTTGGATTTTATTTATGAAAATATACCTGATTTTGACAAATTCCCGGTTAATGATCAATCAACAATTAAACAGAGAGTTTTGGAATATTTAAAAAATAAAAAATTCTCTGCGGAAACTTTTGAACGATATTCCCTTCAAGGAACGCCTTCTACAATTATAGTCGATAAGCAAGGGATATTGAGATACAAATTATTTGGTTATACTGCATCTTTATCGCGAATAGTTCAAGGATTATTAAATGAATAATGAAATAAAATACAATATTTCTATATCCATACCTACATCGTCTTTAATTCAGGAAAATTCTCTTATTGAAAAGAGTCTAAAGGTAGCTTGGTTTGCAAGAAGTGCGTCGATATTTGGAATAAGAAATATTTTTATCTATAAAGATGAAAAAGAATCTGTTTTAAGGAAAGATTTTACTGTCTTGGCTCTATTGCTTGAATATCTAAATGTTCCTCAGTATCTCAGAAAAAATGTTTTTCCCATGAGGGAAGAATTGCAATACGCTGGTATTTTACCGCCATTAAAGACACCACACCATGCAAAAAAAATTGAACTAAAAAAAATCTCGATAGGTGATATAAGAGTAGGCATGATTTCTAGAGTTTCTGGTAAAAAGATATACCTTGATCTTGGATTGGGAAAGGAAGTACCGTTGTTTGTGAATCATGATCAAAAGTCATATAATTACAAAATTGGTAATCTCTTAAATGTCAAGTTTATTTCAAAATTTCCAAACCTACAAGTTAAAGAAATGCCTGAAAAAGATATTGAAAAATATTGGGGATATCATGTCACGTTTATTTCGAATTTTTACAGTTTTATAACAAAAATAAAAAATGATACATTGATTCTTGTTACTACGAAAAAAGGAACCGTGTTCAAAGATAAAAAACGTGAGATAGCCACAAAGTTGGAAAATTTTAACAATATTGTTATATTTTTTGGTTCACCATTTAGGGATTTAGATGAATTATTTCCATCTGTGGCATGGAATCAGATACCAAATATTTATTTTTTAAATATGTTTCCATGTCAAAATACTGAAACTATTCGATTAGAAGAAGCAGTATTTGGTTCATTATCTATTTTTAACGAATTTTTATCCGAATTAAATTAATTAATTACAATATGGTTATAAATTTATTAATGGGAAACTGAAGTTTTGCTCTATCTATGGGACATCGAAAGTATAGCGCACCAAGACGTGGTAGTCTGGCTTTTAATCCTAGGTCTAGGGCTAAAAGTTTAGAATCAAGAATAAGAACATGGCCAAGTTTAGAGAATAAACCATCATTGATTGGTTTTGCAGGATTTAAAGTTGGAGGTATTCAAGTTATGACAGTTGATGATCATGAAAAAACACCAAATTTTGGAAAACCATTGTTAAATCCTTCGACCGTGATTGTTACACCTCCAATTACGATAATAGGTATTAGAGGTTACAAAAAAAATGTTTATGGAAATCATGTTATTTTTGATGTTTATGCAAAAGAATTTCCAAAAGAAATATCTAGAAAAACAACAATAAAATTCAAAGAAGACGTTATCGAAAAATCTGAAACTTTAATAGATTCTGTAACTTCTATCGTTGCAATCGTATCAGTAACACCTAGCGACGTAGGCATATCTCAAAAGAAGCCATTTGTTTTTGAAATTAATGTATCAGGAAATAATAATAAAGAAAAATTCGAATATTTAAAGACAATTTTAGGTAAGCAAGTGAGAATAAATGAAGTATTTCATGTGGGACAGCTTATGGATGTATCAGCAATAACAAGGGGAAAGGGAGTAGAAGGTCCCATAACCCGTTTTGGTGTTAAACGAAAACAACACAAATCAAGAAAGAGTGTTAGAGCACTTGGAACATTAGGTCCTATTTCACCAGCTGTTGTGATGTACACAGTACCAAGGCAAGGTCAACACGGTTTTCATCAAAGAACAGAATACAATAAAAGAATCTTAATAATGTCAAACACCGAAAAAGAAAATGAGATTGGAATTAATCCATCTGGAGGATTCAAGCATTTTGGGATTATAAAAGGAGATTTTATTGTGGTCCGAGGTTCTATTCCTGGAGTTCCAAAAAGATTGATAAAATTAAGGTATCCATTGAGAAGTTCACAGAAAAAAATTCAAGAACCAAAAATTTTGGAGATGATGATATAAATTGAAAACATGGTTAGTCAAGATCATGGGAGTAGATGGTAAAGAAAATGAGGAAGTTTCTTTACCTCCTGTATTTAAAACCCCATATCTTCCACAGGTAATAAAAAAGGTATATGTAAATTTGGATTCTCACTCCTATCAAAAACAAGGAAGATTTCCTGCAGCAGGAGAGATTGTAAGTGCTGAATCTAGGAACACCGGATTGGGTATCGCAAGAATTGCAAGAGCTAGGGGAGAAGGATTTCCAAGGGCAGGCCAGGCTGCAGGTGTAGCCGGAGTACGTCATGGTCGTGTAGCACATCCACCACAATCATGGAAAAACATCAATAAAAAAATCAATAAAAAAGAAAAATTTTTAGGATTATGTTCTGCGATAGCCGCGACTTCTCAAAAAACACTGGTAGTAAATAGAGGGCACAAGGTAGAAGATGTTTCTCATTTTCCAGTAATCGTTAGTAACGAAATAGAAGCAATTTCAAAGACTAAGGAATTAAAAACGATGCTGGAAAGATTAGGGCTGGGTAAAGAATTAGATAGGGTATATAACAAAAAAAGTTCGAAAAAAATAGTAAGTGCATTAATAGTCGTAAGCAATGATGATAAAATACGGGTTCTAGACCAGTCGATTCCGGGAGTATCTATTAAAAAATTACAATCACTCAGTGTACTGGATTTGGCACCAGGAGCTAAACCTATACGGCTAACAATTTTTTCTAAAAATGCAATTGAAGAATTAAAAACAAAAAAATCATCATTTATTAAAATCATGGAGTTGATTAACAAAAATGAATAAAAAGAATAAAAAAAATATAGGGACGCAAAAATGGGATGAAGAACGACTTGTAAAAAGTCCATATGTCACTGAAAAAACTTTCAATCTTATTGAAAAGGAAAATAAATTAATCTTTATAGTAGATGAGCATTTAGATAAAACTTCTATTAAAAAACAAATTAAAGAATTGTATGAAAGTGATGTAGCTGAAGTTAATACAGTTCGAACCATCAATGGTAAAAAAGCTATTATCCGATTCAAAGAAAGAGAAGGTGCAAGACAATTGGCGACAAAATTAGGGATAGTTTAAAATGGATATCAATTCAATTTCATGGTACTTTAAGAAGAATACTTCCTCATGTGAAAAGCAAGATATAATTTATAAGAAGAATGATTTTAAAAGACAGAATATAACTATGAAAAATAGGTGCTTCGTATATTGGTAAGAGAATTTAAATTTCGCGGATACAATGCAGACCAGATACAATCAATGTCTGTTGAATCTGTTTTACCACTGCTAAATTCTAGACAAAGAAGAACATTGGATAAGAGAATCGGAAAATATATGAACGATGGAAAAAGAAAGTTGCGTGAAGAAATCAAGCTGGCAAGGGATGGAAAGCTAAAAAGTAAATTAAAAACTCATGTGAGAGATATGATAATTTTACCAGATATGATTGGATTAACAATTAATGTTCATAATGGAAAAGAATTTTACGAGTTTTTAATAAAACCTGAAATGATAGGACATTATCTTGGAGAATATGCAATTACCAATAAACGTGTTCAACACGGTTCACCCGGTGTAGGTTCATCTCGTTCTAGCTTGTACGTTCCATTGAAGTGAATGATATGGCAAATTATTCCTTTTCAAATTATGATAGGACAAAACATGTCCGTTCATCATTAAGAGATAAAGATATTTCTCATAAACACGCAAGGGAAATAGCTCTTGCGATTAAGGGGATGACAATAGAAAATGCTAGAGACTTTTTAGAGAGGGTAATTCGAACTGAAATTGCAGTACCATTTAGAAGATATCACAATGAAGTCGCTCACAGGTCTAATATTCGCGATGGGTTTTCTGCGGGACGTTTTCCAAGAAAAGCCTCTACTGAATTTTTAAAATTGTTAGATAATATCGAAACCAATGCAGAATACAAGGGTATGGACCTTGACAGACTAAAGATTATCAGTGCAGTTGTTCACAAGGGCACCAAATTAAAAAGATTTACACCACGTGCAATGGGGAGATCTAGTCCAAAGATTGACACTCTTGTGAGTGTTGAATTAGTTGCCCACGAAGGGACGGTGACTTAAATTGAATGCGGCCAAGAATGTAATTATTAATAATTATAAAAATATGGAGTTAAATGAATTTCTCATCGATTTTCTAAAAGATGCCGGATTTGGTGGTGTGGATGTGCAAAAAACACCTATTGGAACTAGAATCACATTATACGTTACCCGTCCCGGACTAGTCATTGGGCGGAAAGGTAGCGGAATAAAAGATCTCACTTCAAGAATGGAAGAAAAATTTGGTTTAAGCAATCCTCAGATTTCAGTTATGGAGGTTGAAACACCTGAGTTGAATCCAAAAATAATGGCAAACAGAATATGTCAATTAATTGAAAGGGGAACTGCATTTAGAAGAGCTGCTATGTGGTCTATGAATACAATCATGAATACAGGTGCCCTTGGTGTTGAGGTAACTGTGGCCGGAAAATTAAGAAGTGAGAGATCTCATTTTGAAAAACATTCAATGGGTATAGTACCAAAGAGTGGAAATGTTGCAGACCAAATCGTAAAAATAGGTATAACACATGTTTTAACTAAAATGGGATTATTGGGAATACAGGTAAGAATATCATTAAAAAATGAACATCCAAGTGAATTTGAATTACTTTCGACAGAGAACGTTAAAAAAATTGATGATTCTTCTGTCCCGTCCATTGATACAATATCCACAGTTTCTAAAGAAACGGTTGTGGAGGAAACTATATCTGAATCTGATACATCTAAATCGGTGGAATTACATCATGATAACAAGGAAAATAGTAGTGTTACAGAGATTGCTACTGAAACAAAATTAGATGATAGCCATGCGCAAACCATAGTTAAAAAAGATATTCAAGAAAAAAGTGATGAGGTGTCAAAGTAATTGGCACGGATAAAATTAAAAACTATAAAGGAAATGAATTCTACTGATTTAGTTGGCAAGCTAAGAGAGCTAAGGACAGATTTGTCAAAATTAAAATCAGAAAGTGCCAAGGGAACTCTTAAAAAAGAAAGCGGCGATATCCGATGGGTACGACGTGACATCGCAAGGATTATGACCATTTTAAACGAGAGAAATGTGAGTAACACTTGATAACATCAAATTCTCTTTTATATCATGAATTAATAGGCTTAAAAATAGAGATAACTGAATCTAATCAAAACAAGGTAGTAGGTTTAACTGGTAAAGTTATTTTTGAAAGTAAAAATATTTTACACATAAGAGATAAGAAATCAATACCTGATAAGAATTCTAATTCTATAAAAAAAATTCCTAAAGAAGTTATAAAAAAAATGAAGGTTATTTTTCCCCAGGACGTTTGCTTTATAAGTGGTTTATCAATCATAGGAAGACCAGAAGATAGATTATCTAAGAAATAGTGATTAAAAATGGTTAAAAATATCGGTATTATGGTTTCGCCACCTAGGCGAACATGTGATAATGAATTTTGTCCATTTCATGGACAATTATCTATACGTGGAAGGAGTTTTAGTGGTACTGTTGAAAGCAACAAAGCTACAAAAATGATAGTTGTTACGAGGGAATATCCTCAAAAAGTTTCAAAATATAAGAGATTCCAACGAAGTAAATCTAAGGTTCATGCGTTTTTACCTGAGTGTATAGATGTTGAAGAGGGAAGGCCTGTAAAGGTAGCAGAATGTAGACCGTTATCTAAAACAATATCTTTTGTAGTAATAGAAGGAGTAAAAAAGGATGGCGTCTAAATCAAGAGCTGTTTCAGCAAAAGGTGCAGAAGAATTTAGACCGTATGTGACAAGAGCATTACCTGTTACGGCGGAATTGGTATGTGCCGACAATACTGGCGCAAAAATTCTTAGAATTGCTCAAGTAACTAAATATAAAGGAAGACATTCTAGGCAACCAGCTGGTGCAGTTGGCGACCTAGTAACCGTTACTGTGAAAAAGGGACCTGCCGAATTAAGGAAACAGATCTTTGGTGCAGTAATAATAAGACAAAAATATCCTATTAGACGGGTTAATGGTACCAGAATTGCATTTGAAGATAATGCCGCTGTACTTGTGACTCCTGAAGGGGAAATTAAGGGAACTGATATCAAAGGACCAGTAGCTGCTGAAGCTGCAGAAAAATGGCCAAGGATTGCTAATTTAGCTTCCTTTATAGTTTAAATTATGGTGATAAAGTATGGTTACACAATCATTTTTATTAATGAAAAAACACAAGCGCGATAAAACAATCGGGTCGATATTATCAGATGATTTGAGAAAACAATATTCAAAAAGACATTTACGTGTCAGAAAAGGAGATACCATCAAGGTTATGCGTGGCGAATATAAAGGAATTGAAGGAAAAGTGGAAAAAGTTAACACAGAACGTTCAGCATTGTCCATAGAGGGGATTCAAAGAGAAAAGATTAGAGGGGGTATAGTAAAGATACAGATACATTCATCTAATGTTATGATCACGTCTATTTACTCTGACGATAAATATCGTCAGAATAAATTAAAAGGCGAAAAAATTAAAAGTCAAAACGTAACTAAAGAGAAAAAAGTCACAAAACATAAAGAAGGTAACAAAAAAATCAAAGTACAGGTTAAAGAAGAAAAAAAGGAGATAGAATAGAACATGGCTAAAAAAGGTGGAGATAAAAGAACAAAAAGACAGTTGGCTCCTGCTTTTTGGGATATTAAGAGAAAGGAAGGTCAGTTTATTGTTAGAACTAATCCTGGAGGACATTCAAAAACAAAATCATATCCGTTGGGAGTTTTCTTACGTGATGTAATAAAAGTTGTAACAACAATGAACGAATCTGAGAAGGTACTAAATCAATCAAAGGTCAAAGTTGACGGAGTAACAAGATATGATGTTAATTATCCTGTAGGTCTGATGGATATTGTAGAATTACAAGGTACTGAATCACAATTGTATAGACTAGTTCCAAAAGATTCTCGGATATTGTCTTTCATAGATATAGATCAGTCGGAAAAATCCTTAAAACTTTTGAAAATAAAAACAAAACATTTGGTATCCAATAATATAATTCAATACGGGTTTCATGACGGCAAGACGATGTTAAGTGATAGAAATTATAACGTTGGTGATACCGTGGTATTTGATATCGAAAATAAAAAAATAATCGAAGAAATTAAAATCGAACCTAATACGTTGAGCTTGATAATTTCTGGAGAAAATGCAGGAATACAGGGAAAAATAAATGAAGTAAAACAGGGAACGTTCTCTATACCACGAAGAGTTGTTTTGAATCTTGAATCAAGGTCTGTTGAACTTCCTACCGATATGATTATGGCAATCGGCAAAGAATCGCCAGTGATTAAGGTGAATTAGATGAGTACGGAAGATAATATAATTAGTAATATGAAAGAAATAAGTATAGAAAAAGTAGTAATTAATATTGGAGTAGGAAAATCTGGTGACCCGATAGAGAGAGCAAAAAATGCTCTAGAGGAGTTAACTGGAAGAAAGCCTGCAGTTAGAGGGGCGAGAAAAAGCATACGCGACTTTGGCATACACAAAAAAGAACCTATCGGAACATTGGTAACATTAAGAAGAAATGATGCCATTGATTTTGCAAAGAGAATTTTCGCTGCGAAGAATAACATCTTAAAATTATCATCAATTGATAATTTCGGAAACACTTCAATTGGAATCCGCGAACATATTGATATTCCTGGAACAAAGTATAATCCTGATATCGGTATCGTTGGAATGGACGTGTGTATATCTTTAAAACGTCCTGGCTATAGAATTTCTAAAAGAAAAAATAAATCAATAGTAGGATCGTCACATCGCATTTCAAAAACAGAAGCAATTAAATTCTATAATGAAAAATTTGGAGTTGAAATAAAATAATGCCAAAACCACGTGAATATTCAGAGACTGGAAGAAAGAAGCTTCCACACGGAAGAGGTACAAGATGGTGCAAAAGATGTGGTTCATATAATGGTCTAATACAAAAGTATGATATAATGCTCTGCAGACAATGCTTTAGAGAAACATCTACACAATTGGGGTTTTTAAAATATGAATAACAATATAAGGAGGAAAATAATTTAATGCCAGCACTTAATATACTCGCTAATCTTTTTACAACCTTATATAATAATGAAACAAAAAGAAAAAAAGAATGTATAGTTTCACCAACCTCCCGATTTGCTAGTGAAGTTTTAAGGGTTTTACAAAAATATCGATATATTGGAGAATTTGAACAAGTTGATGACAATAGACTGGGAAAATTCAGGATTCAATTACTTGCAAAAATAAACAAGTGTGGAATCATTACTCCGCGTTTCAGTGTTAAAAAAAATCAGTATTTGAATTGGGAAAGTCAGTTTTTACCTGCATACAACATGGGGCTATTGTTAGTTTCAACCAGTAAAGGTATAATGTCTCATCAGGAGGCACAAAATTTAGGTCTTGGAGGAGTTCTTATAGGATATGTCTACTAATAATTTACAAGATAGTCAATTAGAACATTCAATGGAGATAGAGATACCGTCAAATATAAAGATCAACAGGGACGGTAATTTAATCAAGGTGACTGGAAAATTAGGAACTGTCACAAAAGATTTTACAAAAATTCCTCTTTTTATTGAACTTTCTGATACAAAAATTGTTATAAAACCATACGGGTCAAGAAAAAAAAATTATGCATTAGTAAATACTGTAAAAAGTATTTTGACAAATATGATTAAAGGGGTAGAAAATGGATTTACGTATAAACTTAAAATAGCTTTCGCTCATTTTCCTATTACCATCAAAGTTAAGGATAAACAGGTTTTTGTAGAAAATTACTTTGGTGAGCGTGCACCACGGATATCTAAGATAATGGGTGATTTGACCAAAGTTACAGTCAGTGGGGATGATGTAATTGTTCAGGGACCCAATTTGGAACACGTGTCACAGACAGCGTCAAATATTGAATCATCCACCAAAGTCAAGGATAAAGACCACCGAGTTTTTCTGGACGGTGTCTACATATATTCCAAGAACGAGTAATGGGCAATAGTAATCTAACGGTTTAAATTTCTTCATATTTTATACAGTGACTCCATAAAAAATTTTTCGATTATAAAAAATAGAGAATATCATTTATTCAATATGTCAGAAATTAATTTAAATTTACAATGTAAACTTTTTTTAAAAATAAGGATTGCAAGAAAACATTTTTATTCTGTTTTCAAAAAAAATGATTGAGCGCCGCTGTAGCTCAGCATGGTAGAGCAAATTTATTGTATTAATTGATACAATAAAGCTCAACTGGCTGTTAACCAGTGGGTCATCAGTTCGAGTCTGATCAGCGGCGCTTTATAAAACAATTTTAATTTGTCATATTATCTTGGTATCGTAATATTTTATTTTTTTCAAACGAAAAAATAAGGTTGATACTTAATTTTTTACTTAAAGTAAATTCTTATTATTTTTATAATAAAAACAAGAAGTTTAAATCGTTAGATAATTTTTTATACAATGCATTAGTGTTTTTACAACATGAAAGGAGTTATACTTGCCGGAGGTTTGGGAAAAAGGTTAAAGCCTCTTACTGACGACAAACCAAAACCTATGATTGAGGTAATGAATATTCCAATAATCGAATGGCAAATTAAATGGTTTAAAAAGCATAATATTAACGAAATAATCATTTGTGTAGGATATTTAAAGGAAAATATTTTAGATTATATCGGAAGTGGTAACAAATTTGGAGTTAAAGTGGCATATGTTGTTGAAGAAAAACCTCTAGGTACTGGTGGGGCATTAAAAAATTCAGAATTATTATTAAATTCTTCTATCGATACTGGTTTTTTTATGACAAATGGTGATGTTTTGACCGATTTAAATCCGTATGACTTGTATGACGAAAAGTCATCAGGAATTGCGTTGGTCCCTTTGAGAAGTCCGTATGGTGTTGTTCAGTTAAATGAAGAAAATGCGGTTATAGGATTTGAAGAGAAGCCGGAAATAAAGAATATGTGGATAAATGCAGGAATATATTATTTTACTAAAGATATCTTTGAATGTTTACCGGAGGTAGGAAATCTCGAAGTTACAGCACTTCCTTTAATGGCCAGAGAAAACAAGTTAAGAGGGGTTAAATTTACAAAAAATTTCTGGAGATCCATTGATTCACATAAAGATATAGAGGAAGCAGCAAAAGAATTGGCAACAGTAAACAATAATATTCATTAATATTTGTTTTATTGCTAATATAATATTGATTATTTGTTTAACATTACCAAAATTGGATACAATGTGGGAACACTACTAACTCATCAGCAGGTATTATCATTTTCAGAGTTATCTGAAAATAACTCAAACACACATTCTTTATGGGTCCCAGAGTCATGGGGACGTGAGGTCTTTTCTACTCTGGGCGCATTAAGTCAAGTAACAAAAAAGGTTAAATTGGGAACCTCTATTGCGAGTATATTTTCACGTACCCCAGCTACCATGGCTATGGGTTCTTTAACAATGGACTATTTATCAAACAATAGATTTATTCTAGGTCTTGGTGTAAGCACACCTGCAATTGTAGAAAATTTGCATGGATTAAATTATAAAAATCCTCTGGAAAAAATTTCAGAGTATGTCGAATGTATCAGAAGGCTAGTTTCAGGTAATAAGATTACATATAATGGAAGACATTATAAAATTGATAATTTTAAAATAGGTTTAACACCAAATCGTTTTGAAACACCAATTTATCTAGCAGCAATAAATAAAAAAATGATCGAGCTTTCAAGTACAATCGCTGATGGAATCATATTATATTTAAAGCCAATTTCTATTTTGGAAAAAACAGTATCACTAATAAAAAACAATATTGAACAATCCACCAGAAATAAGAATAGGAATTTTGAAATCTGTTCCGTATTTATAACATCTATATCAAATCAAGATCCTCATTCTGCAAGATTAAGGGCGGCTAAAACACTTGCTTTTTATACTGCAGTTGGAAAGTTTTATAATAAATTTCTATCAAAAAATGGTTTTAAAAATGAGGTAGATAATATCTTAAACCATTATACAAATAATGGTTTGGAAGGATTAGAACAGCATATTTCTGAAAAGATGCTAGAAGAATTAACAGTTTGCGGCACTGGAGAAGAAGCAAGGAAAAAATTGTCCAAAATTATTGATAGTGGTATAACTTTGCCTATAATACAACTAAATCCATTGGATAAAACAGAAAATTCAATTAAGGAAATATTGTCATCTTTTTCACCAGATTGAAGGATAATCCCAAAGTTGCTATAGTCGCAGGATGTGATTCCAAATTTTCAAAGAACACGGAAAAATCTATTTTCGACATTGCGATGGAACCTTGTGTTTCTTTATTTAAAAACAAAAAAAATGGTAAAATAAATAAAGATAATTTAGATGCCGTCATTTTCTCTTCATGTACAGAAGAGCAGTATACTTCGAGTATTCTTTCAGAGATGATTGGAATAAAACCCAAGATATCCCAACGATTGGATAACCTATGTAATTCAGGAAGTAATGCGATAATAAATGCATATTCATATATTGTATCTGGACTATGTGAAAGCGTATTAGTAGTAGGCGCAGAAAAAACTACTACATCTGGAAAAAGGCTTGCATGGGATATATCTAGAGGAAACTTTTCTTCTCCAATTTACTGGGCTTCATTGTTTGCACGAATGCATATGCGAAAGTTTGGAACTACCGAAGAACAAATGGCTCATGTTGTGGTAAAAAATAGGAATAATGGAAGAAAAAATAAAAATGCGTTAACATATAATGAAAAAAAAGTTGGTTTGGAAGATGTTTTATCATCAAAAAAAATTTCAGACCCAATTAAGAAATTGGATTGTTCTCAAGTTTGTGAAGGGGCTTCGGCAATTTTATTGACCTCCTCAAGACGAATCAAAGAATTTACAGATAATCCCGTTTGGATTAAAGGTATTGGACACCAGACTAGTTGTGCTAGTTTTGGCAACATAGTTGATGAAATATTAACTTCAAGTCCTGCTAAACAAGCTTCAAATCTGGCATTCAAAATGGCGGGAATTGGTCCTAGTAATATTGATGTTGCTGAAATTCATGATGCATTTAGTATCTTAGAAATAATGGCGTATGAGGATTTGGGGTTTGTGAAACGTGGTTTTGGTGGTAAATATGCAGAAAAAAATTTAATTACAATTAATCCAAGAGGAGGACTTATTGGAATGGGTCATCCTCTTGGAACCACTGGAATTTCACAAGCAGTGGAAATATTTTCACAATTATCTAATATCGACAAAAAAAGAAAACAAAGAAATTATCAAAAAACAGGAATAATTCACAATCTCGCAGCAGCAGGAACATCTGCTTCTGTTATCATTTTAGGCGTAGATTAAATGGAAAATTTTCTTGATTATTTTAGTAAAGGAAAATTTGTCCTAACTTATTGTAAATTATGTAAGAAAAACATCTGGCCTCCTGTGAAAAACTGTCCAAACTGTCTGAATACCACCATGAGGAAATTTCCGAAACAATCCATAGGAACTTTATTAGATGTTTCCTATTCTTCAAAAGATGACACTTTTTTTGGAGTTGTAGATGTACATAATATTAAACTTATAGGAACAATTGTTATAGATACGGAAGAAAATAAGGAAAAAATAACTAATTTACAGTACGGGGTCAAGGTAAAACTAACACATTGTGGATTAATAAATAACGGCTATGAGATATTTTTTCATTTTGTTATAATTCAATGATAGTTTTTAGACTTTATGGCACTTTAATATGTATAGTTAATATATTAATTTTAGATAACAATAAGAGTACATGAGTTCTGATAAATTTATTGACGAACGCCTTTTAGTCAGTCGCGATGCATTAAATCAATTTCTAATCAAAATAAAACTTTTGGAGATCGATGAATCTGCAAGAGACTATTCTCCAAGATTTGGAAAAAGAGTTTTGGCAAAAAAAATTTTATTAATTTTAAAACATCTTCAATCTGAAGAAATAGAAGATATAGAACTTGATATCGAAGAAATAGAGCAGAGAATTAGAAAGGAACGTCTTTTTAGTTCATCAAACAGATGGATAGCATCTAACGAATTGAAAAATGGTTATGTTGTCGCTTCAAAGCATTTGGATTTGCTATCTGATGCAATATCGCTTGATATTATATCATTTTAGAACTAGAGTATCTTTTTTTATTATTGAATAAGGAACTATTTAGAGAATTATTAGTTTGATGCTATACGTGGATTTTTCCTATTTAAGATTAATTTGTAAATTCCCAATCCTAACACCATCAATCCCATTGCTATAGTGGACCCAACTGTTCTAAACATCTCATTTGAATTTGCAGAACTAATCAATCCGGAAGCAAATAACACAGCAATCATTCCAGCAATTATTAATCCTCCGTTAATAAGCAACAAAGATGCAACTGCTCCTGATTTTTCTTTTTTACT
>QCWD01000020.1 GCA_013114725.1 Nitrososphaeraceae archaeon
TTCATGCAATCTTTTTAATAATAATTCATAATCTGATTTACTTTGAATAACACTCAAATAATTTCACATATAGATAATAATACTTCTGATTAATGTACTTTGTGATGAAATCGTTAAATGATTATTTTAATGTGTTTAAAAAAAATTAGTGTGTAAGATAACATAAATATCTAAAATAAATTTTCGTTAATGATTTTCCATCCAGTTCAAAAACGGTGACAATGGTGTATCAAATGGTAATTGACCGGAATTTGCTACGTTGAATCCTAACAAAACCATTCTTCCCTCCAGTTTATTCCTAAGATCAAATGGTATTTGATCTGAAGAAAATGGTTTATATAATTCAAAAAAATAATCTTTTTTATAATAAGATAAATGTTGAATATAACAATTTGATACAATATTTGGATCGTTATAAATCCTATTTTGTAATTCTTTACCTGATAGATTCTCATTTTTAGTTTCTACAGATATTTGTAACATTCGTTTCATGTAATTTTCTCTGATATGTTCTGAATCCAATAAGATATTTCTTTGATTATAAATGGCTCTAACATCTTTAGATAATTGTTCCATTGTTTTTTTGGCAATATTTGTAGCAGAAAGTAATTCCAATGTTCCAGAGACACGAAAGTTTTTTCCGTAGAGATAAAAAATACCCATCAATTCTTCTTTTTCTATAAATGGAAATTCAATTAGTTTATTTAGAAATTTATGTATTCGTATAGAAAAATTTTCAGGTAAAAATATACCCATGTATGAATCAGAAAGTATTACCAATATGCAATAAAAATATTAGGCATACATATGTCTGTTATCAAAAAAAAATTATTAGCTCATTAATAAGAAAAGATGAAAAATTAGTGAGCGTGTGGTGGTGGTGCGCTACTTTTTGAAAGATTTTCATTAAATGTGCCAGAAGCCTTTTCATGAAATTCCAAAGCAGCCTGGTCAACTTTTACTGCTTGTGGAGGACACACGGATACACAAGCCATACACCAAATACAATCATGTTCTCGTATTGGATCGGCCTTGTCAGTATAGTCCTTTCGTTCATCTTTTACTGAGCTTCCTGTTCCTTTAAATTCAAGAGTATGAGCTTCGCTTGCGGGTACATCATGTTCAGTTCTATACCATTGATAGACTTGGACTGGACAGGCTTCAATGCATGCCCCATCTGCGATGCAAACATCCCAATCAATGGCAACCATTGTTCCGCTAACTCCCAATGGAACTATTTCTTCTCCTCTTGCAGCATATGCAGCCTTAACTTCTTCATTTTCTGCAGCATCGGCCAGTTTTCCTGGACCCCATCTATAATGAAATTGTTCAGCTTCTGGAGTTTTAATTTTACCAATTACTTGATGATTTTTTGGAAAGTCTGGATCTATTGGCATATAATATCTGAGAATAATCCAGTTATAATATCATATAAATCATTCATCATAGATCTTCAATAAATGCAAATATAGATTATACAAATTGATATCCGGAATTTACTAAAAATTACAATATTATGAACAAATGCATGATAAATATTGTATTATTAGAAAATAAAAAAATGGAGGAATTTTAGTTCGAAAATGCTTTTTCTGCGTGTTGTGATACATCAAGTCCAACTTCTTCTTCGTCGTCCTTTACCTTCAAGCCAATAGTTTTATCTATTACTTTAAGGATTGCATACGTTCCAAAGAAGGCTAGAACTGCAGCTACTCCTATTCCAAATGCTTGTATTCCTAATTGTGCTGGATTTCCATACAGTAAACCGGTAGGTCCAACTGGGTTGACGGCGGTTGTTGCAGCAACGCCTATTGCTAATGCACCTAATATGCCTGTTATTCCGTGTACAGAACTTACATCCAATGCATCATCAATCTTGAGTCTTTCCTTAAGCAAGACAATTCCGTAATAGGAACCAAAGCCTAAGATAATACCCAGAACAAATGCTGCTTGTGGTGTGATAAAGCCTGCTGCAGGTGTGATACCAGCTAGTCCTGAAATTGCTCCGTTGATTGCTGCTACCGTAGATGGCTTTTTCGTTCTTGCCCACGATAAGAATACCCAAACCAGAGTACAAGTTGCAGCTCCTATTTGTGAGTTAATTAGAGCGTATGAGGCAAGTGTTCCAGACGCAAGTGCGCTTCCTGCGTTAAACCCAAACCAACCTACCCACAATAATGAAGCACCGATTACAGCTAAAGGAATGTTGTGTGGAACCATTATTTCTGGACTGAAACCTTTTCTTCGTCCTAATACAAGGGCAGCGGCTAGTGACCCCATACCAGCACTGGTATGGATAACAATACCACCTGCAAAGTCCCATACACCTAGCTGTGCTAACCATCCACCACCCCATATCCAATGGGCTAGAGGAGTGTAAATTAGCAAACTCCAGGCGATGATAAATACGAAGAAGGCGCTGTACCTAACACGTTCGGCAAATGCACCTGTCATTAGTAATGGTGTGATAACTGCGAACATCATTTGATATGTAGCAAACAGTACTCCTGGAATTGTTGGGGCTAAGGGATGACCTTCAGAACCTGGAACATTATTATAAAAAACGTAATCTAATCCTCCCATAAATCCTCCTTGGTCTGGACCAAAGGTTAGTGTAAATCCTATAACAAACCATAGGACAGAAATAATTGCTAGTCCAGAGAATGTTTGCATTATGGCAGAAAGTGCGTTTTTAAATCTAATTAATCCAGCTTCGAAGAACCCTAAACCAGGTGTCATCATTAATACAAGTCCTGTTGCAATCAGCATCCATGCAGAATCTCCCGTATCTATTGGCATTCTAGTTGCTTAATATACGAACGGTATTATAAAAAAGTTGTCATTTTTTATTAAAAATTTTTTTAAAAATATATTTTTTTTTACATAAAATTTATAATTAATTACAGGAATATATAAAATTATGATATTAAAAATTTAAGATTGTACATTTGAACAAAATTAAAAATACAGTGTTATTGATGTTTTGTTATTACTTCTTTTACGATATTAGAAATATCTGTTATTTGCTCTTCTGTAACTAAGGGATGTATAGGAAGAGAAAGTACACGGTCTGCTGCCCATATAGTATTTGGAAGTTCAGAAGAAGGAAACTTGAATTGATAATAAGGTGTTAGATGAACAGGAGGATTATAATATACGGCTGCTCCAATTCCATAATGATTTAGAGTATCTTTTAAAAGGTTACGTAATTTATTATTAGATAGGCAAATTGTATAAAGATACCAGTTATATTTTTTGTCCTGTGATTCACGTGGAAGAATAACGTTATTAGTTGATATTGTATCCAATAATTCGGTCATTAATTTAGAATTATGTCTCCTTCTTTGGAATATCTGAGTAATTTTATGCATTTGTATTTTTGCTATCGCTGCACTAAGTTCTGGAAGTCGTAAATTTAATCCAAATATTTTAGTATCATAACCTTCAACCATTCCATGATTTCTGATCATCTTTAACTTTTCAGCAATATCATAATCATCTGTAACAATCGCTCCGCCTTCACCGGCTGTTAAAACTTTACTAGCATACATACTAAAACACCCCATAGTACCAAAAGTTCCAGTTTGTTTATTTTTATATGCAGAACCAAGTGACTGACATGCATCTTCAATTAGTTGTAATGAATTATTCCTTGCAATCTCCAAAAGTTCATCCATGTTGGAAGGATGTCCGTAGAGATGAACTGGGATTATTGCTTTTGTTTTGTTAGTTATTTTTTTTCTCAAGTTTTCGACATCAATCGTATAATCTGCTTTATTAATATCTACAAAAACTGGTTTTGCACCTACTGCCAAAACAGAATTTGCAGTAGCGACAAATGTAAATGATGGTAACAAAACTTCGTCACCATTATGAATATCTGCAGCCAATAATGCTGCATGAAGTGCAGAAGTGCCTGAATTTACTGAAATTACATACTTAACTTTAAGAAAATCTCTCATTAATCTTTCAAATTCTTGTACTCTTTTTCCTCCTTCTTTTGCAGCAGTCGTCAAGGAATTTTCTTCCAATACCGATAGAACTTCTCTTTTTTCGTCTTCACCTATCCAAGGTTTATTGATTGGTATCAAATCAAATATGAAAATATTGTGATTTATTAATAAGCTATACTCAAGAATATTTGTTAAATTTGATTAACCTAAAATTACGAGTTTGTAAGATTAATAATTTAATTAAAATATAATAAGAGGTTTATTAGATATTGTAGTTGCGCAGATGTGGCAGAGTGGTCTTCTATCAAGAACACAATAATGCGTCGGCCTTGAGTTATTCAAGTTAGAAAGATAGCCGATTCGCCTTTGGGCGATCAGGAGTTCGAATCTCCTCATCTGCGTTTAAATTTGACCCCAAAAAATGTACCTCAATCATTTTTTTAATTTATCTGTATTTTATAATTGACACAGAAAAATGACAGTGTTAGATTTTATTATAAAATAAACCAAGAACGGTGTTTTAAGTAATCAAATGTTAATTATTTTAGGGAATAAAGAAGAATTTATCATATTATTAAAACAAAATTTTTAAATGAAAAATAACAATACATAACAACCTCTAAATCATAGTTACATTAAAAAGTATTTCATTATTTCATAACAATTGAGGATGGATAAAAAATATTTGTTGGTTGTATTGATATTAGTATTGAGTCTAGTTACTTTTTTTATGACTCCAAGTAGAGATACAATAATACCGATACCAGAGCCTTATCGAAACCTTAACGATAATAATCAAACTCAAGGAGTATTAATTCTGGCGAAGAATTTAGACACACCGTCCTCGATAGACATTTCGGATAAAGGAAAGATATTCTTTACTGAAAAGAATGGTCAGATTAGAATAATTGAAGATGGAAAGTTATTAAATCAATCCATGACAAATATTGCTGTTGAAAATAAAAATGAAGGAGGATTATTAGGAATAACATTACACCCGAATTTTACTCTTAATCATTTATTGTATGTATATCACACTTACAAAAAGGATAATAATCTATTAAACAAAGTTCTTCTTTTAAAAGAGAGAAACAATAAGGTTACTGAATCAAAAACAATTATTGATAATATCCCTGCAGCTTCGTTCAATAATGGCGGAGTGATAAGATTTGGAATGGATGGAAAATTATACGTAGGAACTGGAGATGCACAAATTCCTCATTCATCTCAAAATCTCAGTACTTTAGCAGGAAAAATTTTACGTTTAAATTTTGATGGAACGATTCCAAATGATAATCCCATCAAGAATTCATCTATTTTTTCTTATGGTCATCGAGACGTAGTAGGATTAACATGGAACAGTAATACACATGAAATGTATTCTGCAGAAAGAGGTCCTCAAGGATTTGATGAAATAAATATAATAATACCAGGTAAAAATTATGGATGGCCGATAGAAAAATGTTCTGGTACAAGTAACGTAAAATTTGAACAGCCAATTTTTTGTTTTAATCCGTCTATAGAACCGTCTGGAATAATTTTTCCAAAGAATGTTACAAATGAAGCTGGTGAATTATTCATTTCAACACTTAGAGGTTCCCATTTAAGACAAATCGATTTAGAATCGAAAGATCAAAATAATATTCTTGTGGGTTATGGACGTTTAGGAGATATTGTTCAGGATAGAAATGGGTCATTGTATGCTATCACAAGTAACACGGACGACTTTGGAATAAAATATTATGCAGATGACAAGATTTTAAAAATCCTTAATCCATGAGAAATATTAAAATGAAAAAGAAGAAAGAAATCTCGAAAAAAATTTATGATATGAATCAAGATGAAAGAATGAATTTTTTAAAAAAAGATCTGAAATTATCTAGTAAAGAGATAGAAATATTAAAAGACCTACCAAAAAATTTTACTTTTGACAATATCAATAGAATGATCGAAAATGCAATAGGAATCATACCTATTCCTTTAGGAATTGTCAACAATTTTGTTGTTAATAAGAAAAAATACGTTGTGCCTATGGCTACAGAAGAACCTTCTATAATAGCGGCTGCAAATAAAGCTGCCAAAATTGTATCTATTTCTGGTGGATTTACTGCAGAATGTGATGATTCCATCATGATTGGACAAATTCAACTGATCTCTCCAAATATCAATTTTCAAAATCTAAAAAAAAAGATATTGAAAAATAAGCAGCTGTTATTAGATATAGCAAATTCAAAAAGTAGATCGGTACAAGCAAAAGATATTCAAATCAGACACTTAATTGACGAAAGTCAAAATAAGATGGGAGAAATGAATATAATAGAAATAATTGTAGATACAAAAGATGCAATGGGAGCAAATGTTATAAATACAATGTGCGAAGCAATTGCACCAAAAATTGAAGAAATAAGTAATGGAAAAACAATTTTGAAAATTTTATCCAACTTTTCTACAAAAAGACTTGTGAGGGCAAAAGCGATTTTTTTAAAGAATGAGATAGGAGCTGAAATTATTGATAGAATCTTATATGCATATGCATTTGCATATTCTGATCCATACAGAGCAGTAACACATAACAAAGGAGTAATGAATGGTATTGATTCAGTTGCCATTGCTACAGGTCAAGATTACCGTGCAATAGAATCTGCGGCACATGCCTATGCGTCAATATCTGGAAAATATAGATCGTTAACAAAATGGACTAAATCAAAAGATGGAAATTTGATTGGAGAAATTGAAATTCCTTTAGCTGTAGGTGTAGTGGGTGGGATTATCTTGGTTCATCCTTTTGTAAAAACATCATTAAAAATATTAAATATTAAAACGGCAAAAGAATTGGCAATGATAATGGCATGTGTTGGACTGGCACAAAACTTTTCTGCAATTAGAGCGTTAGCTTCAGAAGGAATTCAAAAAGGTCACATGAAATTGCATGCTAAGAATATTGCAATAACTGCAGGGGCAAGAGGTAATGAGATAGACAACTTGGCTAATAAGTTAATTAAAGAAGGAAATGTTAGTGTAAATAGAGCTTTAGAATTATTGGAAGTGGTATCAAAGAAATAGTAAATTAGCAGTAAATATATATCTGAAAAATAGAACTAGATTTATCTTTAATGGCTACAGTTAAATTTGCAATTCCAAAAGGTACAATTGAAGAATCTACATTTAAAATTCTTGAAGAGGCATGGCAAAAAGTAAGTGGTAAAGCAAGAACATATAGAATAAAATTAAGCGACCCGGATATCGAAGTCAAGTTATTACGTCCTCAAGAAATTCCTACCTATATACAGGAAGGATTTTATGATGTAGGTATTACGGGAAAGGATTGGATTATAGAAGCTAATGCAAATGTAAAAACATTATTAGATTTGGAATATGGCAAAGTAAAGCAAGTGATTGCGATTCCTAAAAATTTGGTTTATGAAAATTTAGAAGAAGTGATCGAGGATTATGCCAAAAATAAAAAGATCTTGAGAATATCCTCAGAATATCTTACAACAACTGCAAATTATGTCCAATCCAGAATATCATATAGCAAACATTTTGGGGATGAATCGCCTATGATTATTACACCGTGGCTAAGAGTTGGACAAAATAAAAATGTCCAAATATATCTTTCATTTGGAGCTACAGAAGCAAAACCTCCAGAAGATGTTGATGTGATATTCGATATTACTGAAACTGGAGCTACATTATCTCAAAATAATCTCAAGATAATTGATACAGTAAATGAATCTACTTCTGTTTTTATTGCTAATAAGGATTCATTAAAAGATAAAAACAAGAGAGAGAAAATCAAAGATATGATAGCTTTATTAAAAGGTGTTGTTGAAGCTCGTAAAAAACTTCATATTTTTGTAAATGTAAAAAGTGAAAATCTTGATAATTTACTTGCAAATTTACCAGCATTAAAAAGGCCCACAGTAAGCAATCTTAGTGAAAAAGGATGGTATGGTATTAATACAGTAATAGACAAAGATGAATTTATTAAAATTGTTCCAATTATGAGAAAATATGCTCAAGGATTAGTAGTATTAGAACCAAGACAAATTCTTCCTTTAGAAGAAATCAGATTAGATGAAGATAATGATAAGAATTATTGAAATTACAGATCATATTAGAGATATAGAAAAATTAAGAAATTATAATTATCTTGTGTCTAATGATTTAATTAAAAAAGTTAGTGAAATAATAGAAAACGTAAGGAAATTTGGAGATAAATCCATAATAGAATACACTGAAAAATTTGATAATGTCAAATTAGATGGAATAAAAGTTGATGAGGATGACATAAAAAAAGCTTATAGAAAAGTAACTAATCAACAGATCAAAGCAATCACTATAATGAAGAAAAGGTTGATGAATAATGAAAAAATATTTTTTAAAAATATAAAAAATACTTGTAGTGTAAATGATGGTATAAAATTTAAAAAGATTGTTCAGCCCATTCAGAGTGTAGGATGTTATATACCTGGAGGAAAGGCCAGATATCCAAGTACTTTGGTGATGTGTTCCGTTCCTGCAAGAATTGCAGGTGTAAAGAGAATTGTCGCAATATCTCCACCACAGGATGATGGAAATGTTGACCCACTCACAATAGTAACCTCAGATATATGTGAAATTGATGAGTTTTATAAAATTGGCGGACCGCATGGTATTGCAGCATTAGCCTTTGGAACTCAATCTCTTAAAAAAGTGGACAAGATTGTTGGTCCTGGAGGATCATATGTAACTGCAGCAAAGCAAGTTATATCTTCAAGTACATCAATAGATATGCTAGCCGGTCCAACTGAATTATTAATTTATGCAGATGGACTAGCAGATCCGAGATTGGTTGCACTGGATTTAATTTCGCAAGCCGAACATAGTACTGATACAATATGTGGCGTAATAACAGAATCAAAATCTGTTGCAAGTAAAATAAAAAATGAAATTGAATCTATCATATCAAATGATAAAATATCACGAAAAGAAATTGTAAAGCAAAGTCTGGAAAGAAATGGGTTTATAGCAATTGCAGAAAATGAAAACAAAATAATCGAATTTATTAATGAAATGGCTCCTGAACATTTAGAAATAATGATAAAAAATGGAGGAGAAAAAGTAGCTAAAAAAGTAACTTCTGGTTTAACTTTGGTTGGAGAAAACACACCATCGTCTGCAAGTGATTACTTACTGGGCTCAAATCACGTATTACCCACTATGAGTTTTGGTAAAACTAGGTCATCTCTGTCCGTAATGGATTTTATTAGAATAAATAATATAATTTCATCATCAAAAAAAGAATTGAGAGTATTAGCACCGTATATAAAATGTGTTACCGAGGCAGAGGGATTGTTTAATCACTATGAAGCTGTAAGAAATAGATTGGAAAATAAAAAGTAATGAAAAAATATGAATGATTGGCTAGAAAAGAGACTAACAAAGTTATCTACATTTGAATCATATAAAAAACCAGAAAAAATTGTAAAGGCAATTAAGCTTGATTCTAATGAAAATAAAGTTTTAGGAAAAAGCCTGAGTACTAATTTTGCCATACAGTCTGCAAAAAATATTGATTTAAGAGAATATCCTATGGAGCATCTTGATCTTTTTTATGATAAATTACAAAAATACTGTAATATAGATAAAAAATATTTGGCAGTGGGTAATGGATCTGACCAGATAATAGATCTGATTCTTTCAATAGTAGGAAAAAATCAGGAGATGACTACGTTTGTTCCTACATTTACGTATGTTATCAATAGATGCCAACTTTATGACATTAAAGTAAATGCAATTTTTTTGGATATAAAAGATAACTCTTTAAATAAAAAAAAATTCATAAAAACCGCAAAAAATTCTAATATAATATATATTTGTTCTCCAAATAATCCAACCGGAAATCAATTTGATGAAGAGACCGTTAAAGAAATTATTGATAACTTAAAAAACAAGTTAATCATATTAGATGAGGCTTATGTAGAATTTGGAAAATACTCGATGTCAAAGAATATTATCGACCTAGAAAATGTAGTAATATTAAGGACATTTTCTAAAGCGTTTGGATTAGCAGGAGCAAGGATTGGATATTTGATTTCAAACGAAAAATTTGCCAATATTTTCAAGAAAACAATTCAATCTCCTTATCCAGTTAATAGTATCTCACTATCCATAGCAAGTAAAATGCTGGCAAAATCCAACTGTGTTATGAAGGCAGTTGAAGATATAAAGAGAGAAAGGGAGCGGTTATTTAAAAAGATAGTAGATATCAAAAGTTTAAAAGTTTATGAATCGAACGCCAATTTTATTTTTATTCAAGCTGGAAACAAATACGACTCGATTTTAAAAGAACTAAAAAAAGAGAGAATGATTGTAAAAGAATTTGGAAATATAGGTCAGCGGAAAGGTTGTTTAAGATATACGATTGGTACAAAAGAAATGAATAAAAAATTCTCTATAATTATTGAAAATATAAAATAAGGATTCCAAATAATATATAAAATTGATCAAAAAAATAAACAGATTAAAAAATTCTAATTGTATAATCTTTGATATTGATGGAGTTCTAATAGATGTAAGAAAATCATATAATTCTGCCATTATAAAGACCGTAAAATATTTTTTAAAAAAAGTAATTATTCTTAACATGAAAATCGATGAAGAGCAATTATTTAGTTTGATTTACAGTCTAAGACATACTGGTGGATTTAATAATGATGTCGATACAAGTTATGCAATAATCTTATTGTTATGTTACTATTATGAATTTTTAAAATATAAAAAGATCGATTTACACGGTACTCTAGATCAAATAATTAAAAAATTAGATGAGAAGGGAATTAATTCTTTAGAGGAGATATTGTTTAAATTATCAAAACATAATAAATTAATAAATGATCAATTATTAAGAGTTAAAAATATTTTAAATTATCCTGCACCTGTTGGACAAAGTATAATAGCAACAATATTTGATGAATTTTTTTATGGACCGAAAATGTTTTTCAAAAGATATAACATCTTGCCAAAATATTATTTTAGAACTCCTTTGATTGATCATGATAAAATAATAATTAAAAAAAGTACGATAGAAACTTTATCAAAAAAAGTTGATGGAAAAATAGGAATAATCTCCGGTAGAAGCAGATTAGCCGCAGAATATTCGCTAGGAAAGTTTTTAGATTATTTTAATAATGATCTATGTGTTTTTTTGGAAGACGAAAAAAGAGAGTATGCAAAACCAAATACTTTTGCAATAGAAAAAATATTGACAAAAGTTAATGATGTACAACAAATAATGTATGTAGGAGATGCAATAGAAGATTTGATAATGACTAGAAAAGCTCAAGAAATATATAAATTAAAATTTTTATTCTGTGGAATATATGGATGCAGTATAAATCCTACGAAGCTAATAAAAAATTTTAAGTTAAGAGAATCTGAAATAATAGTTAAAGATGTTAATCAATTGCCAAAGATATTAAATAAAGTATAATAATATTAATTCAGATATCATTGAATTACAATAATACTAACGATGATGTCGTAAAAAAAAATACCAGTAAAAACTACAAAACAGCAAAAAAGACAAAACAGCAAAAGCAAAGAATAAGTGAAATTAATCGTGCTACTAAGGAAACATCAGTTATTATAAAATTAAATATTGATGGAACAGGAAATACAGTTATAAATACTGGAATTTTTTTCTTGGATCATTTAATAACTTCTCTGGGGAAGCATGCAATGATAGATATAAATATTCAAGCCAAGTCACACGATGGCATAATCCATCATTTAATTGAAGATGTTGGAATTTCTCTGGCAAAGGGAATAGATATAGCACTAGGCGACAGGGTCGGAATTAGGAGGTATGGATTTGCTACCATACCAATGGATGAGTGTCTATCTACAACTTCCATAGATTTAATTAAAAGACAGTTTCATAGGATAAATTTTTCATTAACTAGAAATGAAATAGAAGGAATTTCTAGGGAAGATATGGAACATTTTATTAATTCATTTTTACAAAATTTAAACGCTTGTACACACGTAAAATTGGAATACGGTGAAAACGATCATCATAAAATTGAATCTATGATGAAATCATTTGCAATAGCATTTAAAATGGCATCAAGTATTGATTATCAGGATAATAAAATACCAAGTACAAAAGGCATGATGTAAAATTGAGTAAGCCAAATATTGCAATATTTGATTACGGTGCAGGAAATCTTTTTAGTTTAAAAACGTCATTGGAAAAAAATGGAGCAGATAAAATTGTTATCCTAAATGATTTAAAAGGGATTGAAAAATTTGATGGATTGATTCTTCCAGGAGTTGGAAATTTTGATCCTGCAATCAAAACAATTGAAAAATCGAAAGAAATCCTTGTTGATGTTGTGAATAAGGGATTCCCAGTTTTAGGAATATGTCTTGGAATGGAGATGTTATTTGAAAATAGTGAAGAAGGAAAGTTAAATGGATTATCTATCTTTAATGGAAATGTTAAGATTCTTCCATCACATAAAGTGAAAATTCCCCATATGGGTTGGAATAATTTAGACATAGTAAAAAGTGGAAGTAAAATTTTAGAAGGCATTAAAGATAGATCTTGGGTATATTTTGTACACTCGTATAGAATAGTTCCCAAAAAAAAAGATACAGATATTGTTGTAGCAAATACAAATTATGGAATAGACATACCTGTAGTTATAGAAAAAAATAATTTGTTTGGGACACAGTTTCATCCTGAAAAATCTGGAACAATAGGAGCAAAAATAATGAAAAATTTTATTGAGGCATGTAATAAAAAATGAAAATAATTCCTGCGATAGACCTTATAGAAGGCAATGTTGTAAGATTAGTTAAAGGAGATCCAAAAAATAAGATAATTTATAGTAATGATCCAGTAGATGTGGCTAAAAAATTTCAAGATGAAGGTGCAGATATGTTACATATTGTGGATCTCGATGCTGCGTTAAGTACAGGATGGAATGATAATAAAAATAATGAATATATTGTATCTAAGATTTTAAATTCAGTACATATTCCAATACAAGCATCTGGTGGATTAAGATCGGTAGATTTAATCAATAATATGCTAAAAAAAGGTGCAAAAAAAATCATAGTAGGAACTATGGCATATAAAGATCCAAAAACAATTCGACAATTATCTATAGATAATCCTAGAAAAATAATAGTATCAATTGATCAGATAAATGATATGGTTATGATTGATGGATGGAAAAAGCCTTCTGGCTTTAGAGTTACAGAGGCAATTAAACTATTCATGTTAAATGGTATCCATGAATTTTTACTCACAAGTGTAGATAGAGATGGAACTTTAAGTGGGCCTAATCTAAGTATGTTGTTGTATGCAGTAAATATTCCAAATACAAAAATAATTGCCAGTGGAGGTATCTCAAATATTTCAGATATAATAAAAGTAAAAAACATAGGATGTTCTTCTGTAATTTTAGGAAAAGCTTTGTATGATGGAAAAATTTCGATCAAACAAGCAAAGGCAGTGGCATAAAAATGACGTTATCAAAAAGGATTATTCCTTGTTTGGATGTAGATAATGGAAGAGTTGTTAAAGGTATTAATTTTAATAAGGTCAGAGATGCTGGCGATCCAGTGGAATTTGCCAAGAGATATACAAAACAGGGTGCTGATGAACTAGTTTTTCTAGATATTACTGCTTCGGAACAAAAAAGAGAAATTATCAAAAATGTAGTTAGAAATGTAGCATCTGTCATAAACATACCATTTACAGTAGGCGGAGGCATAAAAAAAATTGATGATGCAAGAGGAATATTGTTAGGTGGTGCAGATAAGGTTTCTATAAATACAGCGGCGGTAAAGAAACCAGAACTGATTACCGAATTGATGTCAATTTTTGGAAAACAATGTATAGTTGTTGCAATAGATACAAAAAAAAATTATGGAGCTGGTGGAAAACATTTTTTTAAAAGCTTTAATAAAAAATCAAATAAAATTGAAAAATATTGGTTTGAGGTATTAATTTACGGCGGAAAAGAAGGGACAGGTATTGATGCAATAGAATGGTCTCAAAAGATTGAAAAATTAGGAGCTGGTGAAATTCTTTTAACAAGTATCGATGCAGATGGTACTCAAGATGGTTATGAAATAAAATTAATTGACGTGGTCTGTAATAAAGTACGTATTCCAGTAATTGCATCTGGCGGTTGCGGAAAACCTATCCATATGTTTCAGGTTTTCAAGGAAACTAACGTAGATGCGGCATTGGCTGCATCCATATTTCATTATGAAAGAACAACTATAGATAAAGTTAAAAAGTATTTGAAAAGAAAAAAAATTAATGTTAGGATATAATAATTATAGATTTTTAAAATATTTGTAAAGATTTTAGTTAATCAGATAGATATTGATATTATTTCATGTCTGTATTTTGTATATATTATTATATCTATATCTATAGAATGTTTAAGTTTATTTTAAACCTTGTAAACGTCCTTCTTGGTCCAGCTTTTCTGCATGGGCTGCGATATAGCGCCAGACGATATCTGCCTTGTCAGATTGAAAATCCCATGGTGCTACAAGAACAAGATCATTATCCCTTATCCACATTCTTCTTTTAATTTTCCCTCGAATTCGACATGTTCTGACTTTTCCGTCAGTACATTTTACAATAACATTATCACCACCTACTAATTTGATAACTCTTCCAAACATTTCACCTTGTTGAGGCATAACCATTTCCTTGAGTTCAGCCTCATTCAAAACTTTACGCTTGCCTAAATCTAATCACGCAAAATTAAAGTAGTTCCAGTAAGTTAAAAATGTATTGATTTCATATTGGATATGATATAAAACATAATAGTAGAAATTATATGAATATAGTAAAATATATAATAAGATAATATTTAGACAATTAATTAGTATTATGGATTTATTCTTACATCCCAAATTTATTTTCATGAGCATCATTTGATTTTGAATTAAAATTATGACAATATCCTAGTTTTTGCAATAATCAAAATAATCAGTATCCAAACCTCCTTCAAGTATGTCATATCTAGAATCACAACACAATTCATCATTTCCTGTACAGCCACACAGGGATCATCATCTGTACCTGAAAATAAAATTTTATGTGCGTTAATATCTTATAATGAATGATTCAATACTTGGAAATTAACTTCATCTTTTGTTCTACAAAAAACATTTCTAGATTTGTTTTCGAGTGTATCGTAACTACTTAAATCAATAACTATGTCTAATTTTAGGGAACCTTTTAAATTATCAGTACTATTTTCTCCGGATTCTTACGATACATCAGTTTAATTTTTTGTAAACCAAATTCTGTTTTTATTTTAATATTGCAAAGGTTTATAGTTTCGTTAAGAATTTCATTCCCAAAATTTCTATAGTCGATTCATAATCAGGTTCGTCTATTGTTTTTGATTTGCTCAACATCTTAGATTGTACCAGAAGTTATTTTTATTAAATATTTATTAGCAATTAGACCCAAAAACAGAAAAAATATGACGTTAGTAATATGAAGTAGATATTGTAATCAATATGCCTTGAATTTTTACGCGTTAAAGTGTTTTGTTATTTATAAAAATTAGAGTATATACAACAAAAATTTTCAATAATAAATTTACCATAATAATTTGAAATAGATTTTTAAAAAATATGAAATAGTCTAAAAAGTTAGATTGATTTTTTATAAATAATATTTATAATATAAAAATACTGAGACATTTAAAAGAAAAACAATACAGTAGTATAATGATAGAAGAGTTTTTAATAAAACCGTTATATTTCCACTTGAACATCTATAAGAATGTTATATTAGAAGTATAAATTTATAAAAATATATTGAAAATATTAAGTATTACCTATAGATAGTAGTGGTATTAAATTATACCGATTATAAAAATACTATAAATATAATTTAGTTTCAGTTTCTATAAAGAACAGTCATGATAGTGTTTATTTTAATTGATATTATAAAAATTGAATAAAAATAAAAGAAATTTTACTTGGTTAGTTTTATTTTTCTTCCAGATACTCCCTGGATTAGACTGTCGATCCCTATTATCAGCAGACTTATAGAGACTATCAATGTCAGCAACACCACTCCCAATGAGGGATAGGCAAATACCAGTATAGCAACTATAATTGCAATGGAACCTGATATTATCATTAACGCTTTCAACCATTTTGGTGATTCCTTGGCATAAAGTCCGGTAATAATTCTAGCAATACCTATCGCCAACAAGCCAATTGCCATTATAGTTAATAATAAACCAGTTGTAAATACGGGATATGCAGATACAAAAATTCCGAACCCTATCCCAACAATTCCAAGAATAATATTTCCCACCTTTGAAGACTTGGATGATTCATCGGAACTTATACCATGCACAATTCTTTCAATTCCAGTGATTATCAAAATTATAGACAAAAGTGTTATCACATATGATAATGCGAGAGGCGGATTCAAAATAACATATAGTGATAAACCTATCGCAATTATTCCCAGTATGATTTGGACGATTCTTAATGTACTTTGCATTTTTCTCTAAATCAGCATGATAAATAATTGCATATTATTTTAGCATTTTCTATATTTTTCTGGGATAAATTTAAAATACTTTTCTTAAAGTATTGTTTTCTAAGAGATCTGGTAATTGACTCTATCTTTCTTTCTAGCTCTTCAGGTATACTAGCTTCTAATACTTTTGATTTTTTTTTTGATATCTAGAGTCAATTCTTTTCATCAGTTCCGTTTCTATGTTTATCTAACAATAGATATCTCGTATCAAATCTTATAATATTTTTGGAGGAACCCCCAAGATAAGCGCGGGGAGTGGGATTCGAACCCACGGGTTCTTTCGAACATGGGATTAGCAATCCCACGCCCTACCAGGCTAGGCGACCCCCGCAATAAACTAAAAGATTAAGCAGGTCATATTAAATATATACCATAAACATTGATTGAATTAAATTTATATAGAATTATTAATTAATCATTTTTTATATTTTTAGTCCACTCGTTTTCCAAATAATAATATTCAAAAATTTTTTGCTCATTTTTATTGTCATATGATTTTACCAGTAGAGGAATCCACTTAAAAGTAGATTCATCGTACGAGTATACAATCTGAAATGAATTTTGTGGTATAGAATTTAATTGTATAGGAATGATATCAACAAGATATTCTATTTTTTCAATAGCCATTTCAAAATTTCTTTTGGATAAATTATTCATAGAAAAAATAACGGAAATGTCTTTATTTTGTTCTAATCCATCAAAATATATAATAAGAGAAGCTGATTTTCTGTTACGTCTTCTTTTAATTTCCTTTAAAATACTTTTTAAAGAGTACCATCTTTCGAAGGTAAAAATTTGGAAAAAATTTTCTCCGAATAGATATGGAAATTCTATATTTATCAAAGTAGTATACAAATTATCTAGTTCGTTTTGATTGCCAACATATGCAGATAAATCATTATAAGATATTTGTTCTTCTTCAACATATGAAACATTGATTAACATAGAATAAATAGTCTCTATTTCCCCTAGTGAAATACCATAATGACGAAATGAAATTGATCTAAACGACATACAACTATTTAAAATCAATAAAATAAAAATGTAGTATTATAAAAAAAGATTTAATAAAAGAAAGAAATAATATTGTTTATGCCGACTGCGTACGTCTTAATTAACTGTGATCTTGGTTCGGAAGAAGAGATAATAAAGGAACTGCAAAAATTGCCAGAAGTAGTCGAAGTAAGTGGAGTATTTGGTGTTTATGACATTATAGTTAGAATATCATCAGATTCGATGGATAAACTGAGGGAACTTGTTACATGGCATGTAAGAAGAATCGATAAGGTTAGATCGACATTAACTATGATGGTAATTGAAGGACAGGGAGAAAAAAGTAAAGAATGATGTATTTGAAAAGACTGTAATAATTAACTTCATTTTTTTAATTTAAGATTTTTTTAATAGAATTGCATGTTTGTATTATTTCCTCTTCAGAATTATAAAAATGTGGAGAAGACCTAACAATAGTTTTATCAAAAATATTACGTTCAGCAAGTATTATTCCATTTGCATATAGTTTGTCTACAATTAATTTAGAATCAATTTTGTTAGATGAAAAAGAAACTATAGAAGTTTTTTCATTTTCATTTTCGACACAGTGTAATTTTATAGATTGTATTCGTTCTAACTCTTGTTTAAATAACTTTGATAATCTCAAATGATGACTACGAATGTTATCAATTCCAATTCTTAGGAGATATCTTGCTGCTGTTTCCATACCCACAATGCCAGGATAGTTACGATAACCTGCCTGAAACCTTTCAGGACATTTATTAAGTACTAATTTATTTTTTTCATATGTTGCCGATTCTCCTCCAACAAAAAGAGGTCTGATTAGGTCTTTTATTCTATTATTGCAATAAAGAATTCCTATACCTAATGGACCGCATATCCATTTGAATGCTGGAAATGCCAAAATATCACAACCCATTTCTTTAACGTCAACTTTTATCGATCCTACAGATTGAGCTGCGTCAACAAATAATAAAACATTGTTTTCTCTAGCTATTTTTCCAACTTGGTTTATTGGCATTATTGAACCGTTATTATATAATGCATGGCTTAATGAAATTAGTTTAATCCTGTTCTGTTTAGCTAGAATACTTTCGAGATCAGAAAAATCAAAAAAACCGTTTTGATCTATATTTAATTCATGAATTTTAATTTTTTTTCGGTGTGAAACATATAGCCAAGGAAGATAATTGGCATAATGTTCATGTGTTCCACCTCGTAAAATGATCCCATCGTTTTTTTTCCAGTCCATACCATTTGCAACGTAATTTACTCCTTCTGTAGTACTCTGGGTAAAAATCACTTCCTCGGGCAAACAATTTATTAAATGACTGATACGAAGTCTTAGTTCACTTTTTATGTTTTCAATAAAGCTAGAAATTGATACAGAATCTGGACCCTCTTCAGAATAACGAAATAAAAAATCAGTTATAGATTTAATTGTAGATAAAGACATAGGTGCTATAGAACCATTATTTAAATAGATTTTTTTTTTAGTAATAGAAAAATCTTTTCTGATTTCTGATAAATTGTTCACGAGAAAATTATTCATGATTGTAACGTTATATTTTATAATATACCTAAATTTAATTAATTCATTGTCTGATTACAATAGTCAAGATATCATATTTGAAGTAATATCTGATGGATTAAATTCACTGATATTTGATGATTCGTACGTAAAAATTTGTTTTTTGGTTATGATATTATCTAAATATGATAAAATTACATTTATTGATTTTGACTCAATTTTTTCGGCATACTACAATGCGGGAATAATTAAAAAAGAATTTAAATCAAAGAATATTGATATTTATCTTCCTGATGAATACGAATTTGTAAGTTTAATTAACAAGATCATTAAATCGATAAATGGGTCTTCGATTTTAGTTTTAGATTCTATAAATAGTTTTTATAATATGTATTACAAAAAATTGAGTCAAAATCAAGAGATGAGAGTTAGTGAGATACAAAGAATATTTTCAAGTTTTACAATGTTGTTAGTAAAATATTGTAATGAATTCAACATTCCAATAGTAGTTACAAGTTTTATGAGTTATAAAAAAGAAAAAGAGTGGATTCTTTCAATACCAAACAAAAGATTAACACAAAAAAAAAGTAATGTTTTGTTGTATATCGGTGAAAATGAAAATAAAGGTATGTATGTAAATATTATGTCACATCCGATACTCGGTCCGAAAACAATTCCATTTAAATATGATCTTAGTTTATCTAGAATAGAATAATATACCCGATAATAAAAAAATGATTGTGTTTACTTTGAAACCAATTTTTGTAATACTACCGGTATTGCTTATTTTAGGAATAGGTTTAGGCAATTATACAAATCTAGCATATGCACAAACCAATTTACCAACAATCAAAATTACATCACATATTTCGGGTCAAGAAGTTCCAATTGGTCCACTTACAATAAATGGAATATCTTCGGATAACTCTGCAAATCAATGTTATGTATTTGTACTTTGGAATGATTTAAAACCATATCACAAAGTAAATCCAACTGGAAACGATGTAAATGATTATTCTAATTGGACTTTTACCTTTGATTCGAAATATCACGAAATTGTAGAAGGAGAAAATAAGATTACTTCTAAAATAGAATGTGTAAAACCAATCCTAGGTACAAAATGGTATAGCATTAATGTTACAGGAATTCAAAATGATCCTTTTATGATAACATTACCATCTGGGAGTAATGACAGTCCTGAGCTTGGTGACAGTTTTGAGAGTAGTTACAGGTCAGAGAGTAATGACAGTCCTGAGCTTGGTGACAACCCTAGGCTTTTCATGACTGTCGGTTTAGATAAAAAAGAGATCGAACAGAAAGATAAACAAAAAATAAGAATACAGGTAAAAGATGCTGACGATAAAGAAATATCAGAAGTAGATATTAATGGAAAAATAACTTATTCTTCTGGAATTTCAGAAACGTTTTCGGAAATACCATCAACAGATGCTCTAGGTGACGTATTATTAGAAATAACTGCATCAATGGATGGATACAATTCAGATACAGATTCTATGACATTTTCGATCAAAGATTAATCTTTTATTTTTTAATTATTCAAAGAAATCGAATACAAAAAAGTTTTTATTTTAATGTAATTAAAGGTAGTATCTATTTTATTGATAAAAATTGATGGTTCTTTGGGAGAGGGCGGAGGTCAAATCTTACGGTCGTCAATTACACTCTCATTAATTTTAAATAAACCAATTGAAATATTTAATATTAGATCCAATAGACCCAATCCAGGATTAAGACCGCAACATTTTAGTACATTAAAGATAATTTCAAAACTTTTTAATGCTAAAATAAGTAATTTGAAGATTGGTTCTCAACAAATATGTTTTGAGCCAGAAGACAATAAATCCGAATTTGTTCCAAACATGCAAAATAATACAGTTATAGATATAGGGACTGCAGGTAGTATTTCATTATTATTACAAACTCTTATTCCAAGCATATCAATTTCCAATAATCATTTAAAATTTAGAGTTATTGGGGGAACAGATGTAAAAAATAGTCCTACAATTGATTATATGAGGTTTGTTCTTTCTGAGATGTTTAAACGAATTGGAATCAGATTTACAATAAATGTAATAAAAAGAGGATATTATCCCAATGGTGGAGGAATTGCAGATATAGAAATATTTCCATCTAAAAAAATAGAGAGTCTAGAACTTGTAAAAATAAGAAATGACGTTAGGCCAAATATTATTAGTGTGTATAGTAATTTACCCAAACATGTTTCAGAAAGACAGATATCTGCGGCTATTTCAAGATTGGAAAAAAATGAAATACAATGTAATAATTATACGTCTTCCTTGGAAAATGCAGAGTCTAAAGGATCTTCAATATTGATTTATTTGACATCGGATTCTGAACAGATTTTTGGTTCTGACCAGATAGGTGAACGAAATAAAAAATCTGAGGAAATAGGAAATAGTGCTGCAGAAAGGTTTGCGAATTATTATCTAAAAAATGTAGGTGTTGATGATAATCTAGCTGACATGATAATATTACCATTAAGTTTATCATCAGGAAGATCAGTATTTACTGTACAAAATATAACAAATCATTTAAATACAAATTTACAAATTATAAATAAATTTCTGGATTTCAGATATAATATAAAATCATTAGATAATAAAAATATGGTTACCATTAATGGAAATGGAAGTTATTAGATATACTACTCTATAAATTTGGATCAAAAAATTATTATTAATATTAAAATATTTTTATATAACAATTACCTAAAATATTCGTTTGACTGCCGACAATAGTAAATACAATAATTGTCCTATTTGTGGGTGTACTAATCATAAATTTTTTGGATGTATAATTCACTGGTTAAGGCATTCTAAAAGTCATAAATGTCAGTAAATGTTTATGAAAATTTCCAAAATTATTTTATCTCATAAAGTGCTACAGATAATTTAAATGAAAGTTTGTCGTCCATTTGTGAAGCAATGGGTAAAAAGTATTTTTGTGTTTCTTCTTTATATCTAAATGCTTTATCTTTTTGTTTACTTATCTTTAACATTCGTACGTTATCTAATCTATCTGCTATAACTAGATATTTTATTGTCTTTGGACTTTTTAATATTATACTGCTAAAATTATCCAAATTTTGTTCATATGTAATATTGTTAGATAGTTTTGGGAGTTGTACATTTTTAATTAAATCATATACATCATCACTAATAATACATTTTAGTTCATCTGTGTTTATTTGATTTGCGTATTTATGATTTAGGACGTCATGTAAAAGTGAAGCACATATTAGGTCCTTGTCTCTCAATGAAAGCTCTTCTGACAAGATAAGTGCAACTCTAATTGGATGGCCAATATAAGGAGTAACACCGTCATCTTGAAATTTTCCGTGATGTGCTTTGTTAGCAAAGCTAAAGGCTTTTGTAATTTGGATTATACTTTCAAGCGAGTTTTCATATGGAGATAATAAATTACTAAAATTTTTTTGAATGGTGATATTAAGAGAATATTTATCCATTGAAATCTCTCCTTTTAATAATATTTGTAAAGTCAATCTGTTTAATAAATAAATTCAAAGGTTTAGTAGGAAACATTTTTTGTATTATCATAATCAATAATAAAATGATATCAGATAATTTAGGTGTTATTAGATATCAAAGACGGTAAATATAAAAAATATAAGGGAATTGATTTTATTCCTTTTTAGAAGTTCAATTATGAAACTACGTCGCTTGTAGTTTTTTCAGTTATTTTAGTTGGTACTGATTTTTTTGATGTTTTATTTGAAATTGATTTTGGTTTTTTTTCAGATTTAGCAGCGGTGCTTTTTGTACCAACTTTTTTTGCATCTGTTTTCTTGGTGCTTTTTGTACCAACTTTTTTTGCATCTGTTTTCTTGGTGCTTTTTGTACCAACTTTTTTTGCATCTGTTTTCTTGGTGCTTTTTGTACCAACTTTTTTTGCATTAGATGAAGTTGAAGTATTTTTTTTATTGCTTGAAATTTGTTTGTTATCTGTTGGATTCGATTTTTGTGCCTTTGTTGTGGTTGTCTTAACCATATAGTAACATTATAAAAAGTACTTATTCTTATATTAATCGGAAGAATTTTAATTTTTTGTAATTTTACTAAATTTTTTAATAAAAAATTGTGATAATGAGGGATTTAAATGTGACATATTACTATCATAATTGAAAATGATTTTTTGTTAACCAAAGTTTAGGGATTAAATTGAAAAATTCTATCAATATCAAGTATGGAACGCAATATAGAAATAAAAGTACGGTAATTCGTTACTTGAAAGAGATCTATTCCTTAAATTTATTGCCAGTTCAAATGAGAAATTATATTTATTTTGACCTATTATGAACTAATTGTTCCAACTT
>QCWD01000179.1 GCA_013114725.1 Nitrososphaeraceae archaeon
AAAAAAATTAATTATAAAATCAATTAATTAAATTTTTTATGAATGCTCCTCACGCCTTCTACCCATTTCTTTGAAGATTTCTTCAAATTTTATCTCCTCGCCTCTACGGCCAGGCGTTTTCATGCTCTGTTGTCTAACACTAACAAGTTCTTGATTTAACTCATCAACAAGAGCATTCTGTTTTTTCATTCTTAATTGAATTTTATAATTTTCCCGAAATGATTCTTCAAGTGACATTAACTCATTACCTGTTTATAATATTAAATCTTTTAGATATTTAAATAAATGCATTTTAGAATTTTTCATTAAAGTTTTCTAAACGTTCTTAATTAAATCGTCAAGGTCTTTTTAACTAAGATGAAAATTATTAATCAAAGTAAATTTTCCTGTTCCTTTAATAAGTAACTGCGATCTCCAATTCTATTTTTTACTTTTGATTCATGGTAAGTCATACTATACTCCAAATTTACTCAAGATATTTCTCTAAATTTTTTACGAAAATTTTTGGGAAAACATTTGAGTATTATTTCTGTATATGTATATCAAAATGTTGAAACTATTTAAAAAATTCTAAACTTGTGAAAAAATGAGGCAGTGATGTTTGTAGTACTAATGATCCAAACAATTATGGACTGGTTATCAATGCGAACATAGGCAAAAGACGATTTATCATATTTTTTGTAAGTTTCATACTATATTCGTCCACCTACACAACAGCCATGTCTGACTTACTATCATCTTCTAACAGGGAGGTTAATTTTGGTATATTGTCAATTGTAAAGAATTTTGTTTATAAAATGTTTATGCATTATCTGAAACTGAAGTAGACGAAGATCAAGGGGTAGAACAAGATATCAAGAATTGGAAAAAAAATGACGTATGTGAACATGATTTTGCTTGATCTATTGGAACACAAAATACTTACGGGAGATCGTTCAAAAAATAGGATCTGACATTAAGCAGAAAGATAAGGTTTGTGAAGAAAATGACAAAATTCAAGCAGATTGTTTAAATCAGACAGGAAAAGAAAAATGAATAATGAAAAACAATACTCCATGTTGCAACTTTTGGACGTACCGTAATATAGTAAGATGAAAAAACCTGCATTTTTTATTTTGTTTCTCTTGGTGATTCATCTTTCTGTCTATTACAAACCTGTGATGTTTTTATTAAAAAATGGATGCTATTCTCTGTAAACTATATCTCCCTCTGCAAATATTTCTTTTGGGTAGCTTGATAAAATAAACGGATCGTCATTCCACATGGTTAATGATGCTTTATATCCTTTCCTTATCTGACCGATATCTTTAATTCCAAATATTTCTGCTGGCATACTGGTAATTGTGGAAATCGCATCTGATTTTGAAAGACCAAATCTCAATAGATGTCTTAAAGTATAAAAGAGATTTCGCTGAAGTATTACTGGATGATCGCTCATTAGAGAAAACTTTGCTCCTGAGCGTATTAGCTTACCAACATTTCTCCAGCTCTCATTTTTTAGTTCTACCTTGTATGCAAATGAATCAAGTGGACCGTAAATTATAGGAATTGATAATGAATCTAATTGTCTAAAAACATTTTCAGAATATATATCACACAGATGATTTGCAACTGCATTAAAATCAAATTCTCTGATCAATTCCAACATTATCATGACGTCATCTTCTTTGTGTACATGAACCATTAACCTATCTTTTTTATTTAAAATATTAAGGAAAATTTCTGTAATTGGATCTACCTCTTCAATTCTTTTCTTCTTTTCCTTTAACAATTTGGACACCTTTCCAGCTTTGATAAAGTTTTCGCGAAGCATGGCTATTGCACCCATACGTGTGGATGGTCTTTCTCCCTTCCATTTCTGTGTACTTCGTGGATTATATCCCAAGGCAACCTTTATTCCAGCATCTGACAGATATGCTTGTTCAATATTTTTTGCAAAATTTTTAATAATCACTCCTTTTCCTCCTATAATGTTTCCACTTCCGGGTAATACCACAGAATAAAGGACACCAAATTCAACAGATTCTTTAAATGATATATCATCCATGTAGACACTGTGTAGTGCATTGACAAGTGGATAAATAGAATCTTTGTGCTCGTTTGATTCATCTTCATCAGCTGGTTCACCTGACCTTACCATTCCAATGTGACTGTGAGGATCAATAAATGCAGGAGTAATGGCACCACAATCTTCTAATACTTCATGATTGCCTTTTGGTTTTTCATTTCCGACATATTTTATTACTGAATCTTCAAACCCTACAAAACAATTCTTAATTTCTTTGACCCCGTCATACAGGACTTTTGTTTTGATTAACTTCATTTTTTAAACACAACTACACAGGTTAATGCGCGGATTATTTTTATATTTTGTTGAAGATAATTATTTTTCAAGATATAGTTCAGTAAAGTAACTTGAAAATTGAAATTTAAAAAAAATCTTGTCCATCAATCTAAAATAATATGGAAAATTTAGGAGAGCAAATTGAGTCCTGTAAATACTGAATAAACAATGTTTTTTGGTTAAGATGATTATTTTAAAAAACAGTTGAATTACATTTGAAAAAATTGACCTATGTTTGATTTTATGAAGACAAATGGATTGACTTTAGGATGGCTTTTATGTAATTGGTTACGGATGCTGCCAGAATTTTTACTTGAATTTCTGGTATGGTAAATGAAAAAAGATATTTACAAATTACAGGAACATGTGAAATTTTTAAATGGCTTGTTAAGAATGACTCTACATGGATTACCTGATGTTATCATATATGAAAAATGATTACCTGAGGCGATTCCAAATGACGG
>QCWD01000180.1 GCA_013114725.1 Nitrososphaeraceae archaeon
TATCAGTTGCATACATAACTTCGAAACCTATATTGTATATAGGGACTGGACAGGGTTATGATGACATAGTATCATTTGATCAAAATAAGTTCATGACTTCTCTATTTTCAAGCTCCCCAGCAATTATAGAAAATCAGATCATTCTGGATCGTTTTTCAAAACCTCTAAAAACAGAAACGAAGGATCTGTCAGTTTCTACTATAACTTCAAATGAAAATATAGTAGAACCGCAATCTATTTGCGATAATGTCATAATTACAAATTCAAAAACCGTTAATGAAAAATCATATGACATTGATATCGTAAAAGAGCAAGAAGATATTATTAGTTCAAAAATAGAACATAATGTAGATTTTGATTCTTCAAATGAAAATTTTGATACCACACCACAAACAGCAATATCCGATGAAGATTCTCGTAAACCACCTCATCAAGAAGAAATGCATGAGCCAAAGAAAAAAGGAGGATTTTTCTCTTCATTTTTTGGCAAAAAAAATAAGAAAGATAAAGATGATAAAAAAGAAAATTATTCTGAAAGCGTAAAAAAACAGGGATCTGAAAATAAAAAATCAACTAATGAAGAACAACACGAAATTGATAATGATACTGATGATTTACCACAAGAAAATGTAAAAACAAATCCGAAAGAAAATAAGAGTGATGTAGTCTATCTCTCTGACGAAGACATTGAAGACCTCTTTAAGCAGTAAAGATATTCTTAGTTTACAAGATATTTCTGCATCCGAGATATCATCAATTTTATCATTGGCTTCTAAATTAAAAAAAGACTTACGAAAAAAAGATTTTTCAAAATTATTGACCGGAAAAATTTTGGGCATGATTTTTCAAAAGCCATCAACAAGAACCAGAGTTAGCTTCGAATCTGCAATGATACAGATGGGCGGTTCTGCAATTTCTTTGAATTCCTCTGATATTCAATTATCTCGTGGCGAATCTGTAGATGATACTGCTAGAACATTATCTTTATATTTGAATTGCTTGATGGCACGGGTTTATGATCATAGTGATATAGAAAAATTAGCAATAAATTCATCAATACCTGTAATTAACGGACTTTCCAATTTGTTTCATCCTTGTCAAATACTTGCTGATCTTTTGACTATAAAAGAGCACAAAAAAAACTTCAAAAATCTTAATTTAGCTTGGATTGGTGATGGAAATAATGTTTGTAATGATCTTTTGTTAGGATGCTCAAAAACAGGCATTAACATCAAAGTTGCATGCCCAAAAGGATATGAACCACCGTCATGGATAATTAAAATTGCTAAAGATAGCTGCATAAATTCTAACTGTAATGTTGATATTCTAAACGATCCAATTAAAGCAGTACTTGATGCAGACGTCGTAGTCACTGATACATTTATGTCTATTGGGATGGAACAAGAAAAGATTAAGCGTGAACAAATTTTTTTACCAAAGTATCAGGTAAATTCAGATTTAATGAAATTTGCCGATAAAGATGTAATATTCATGCACTGTCTTCCTGCGAAACGCGGTCAAGAAGTTACATCAGATGTTATAGATGGTACATCTTCTGTTGTTTGGGATGAGGCAGAAAATAGACTTCATGTACAAAAGGCAATATTATACATGTTAATGAAAAAGAAATAAAAATTATTTTTTATAAATTATTGACGTGTTTTTAATCTACCTCTACCTGTTTTTCTAGGTGCTATATTACCGACTTTTCGACCAGGAGGCGTAGTTCTACCTACCGAGGATTGTCTTCCTATGTGTTGATGTCTTCCACCACCATGAGGATGATATACAGCAGCTTGGGCTATTCCTCTAACAGTTGGATATAACTTTCCATGGGCTTTCATATACATCGCTCTGGTTCCAGCTTTAAGAAATGGTTTTTCTTTTCTTCCAGAACCAGCGACAACACCTATCATCGCACGACATTTAGGATTAATTGTTAAAAATTTTCCAGACGGGAATTTTATTTTAACACCTTCTGTAGTATGTGAAAAAACTGTTGCAGATGATCCTGCAGCTTTAATTAATTTTCCACCATCACCTGCATTTCTTTCTATATTGCAAACTAATGTTCCATCCGGAATGGAATCAAGCGTCAAAATATTTCCTTGGGTTGGTTTAACCTCTTTTCCAACCTCTATTTTTTCATTAACTGAAGTACCGTCAGGTACTGGAACATATGAAATTGTTTTATTATCAAAAATTATTTTTGCTAATGGCGCATCTCTTCCTCTCTCATGTACAATATCTACAATATTTCCAATATGATGTTCATCTAACTTAAAATTTGGATACTTTGCCTGAGCAATTTTTCCAGTGATTATAGCTCTAAACTGTTTTCCTCCACGGCCACGTCTTCTTACTAGTGTACGTTTACCCAAATATTATCAAATAGAAACCATTAGTTAAGTTAATTTTAACTTTTGTATTAGCGTACATATTTCATGTCATAACTATTTGATACATTCTTAAATAATCCTGTATATACATTAAAATTCTTATATTGTTAATTGTAATTTAACTAATTATTTTTACAAAATATCCTTTTTTATAATTTAATAAACGAACCTCAGCCAAAGATTATTAAGGGAACTTGAATAAACGCATCTTAGATACTAATACATTGAGTAAAAGTGATCTTGCATTGAAGGTACTTGAAGCATATACCCGCGATGTAGGAAGAGGTATTGCACGTATCGATTACGATACAATGGATTCATTAAATATTTCCACAGGTGATGTAATTGAGATCCGTGGAAAGAGACGCACTACTGCAAAATGTTTACCA
>QCWD01000181.1 GCA_013114725.1 Nitrososphaeraceae archaeon
GTTTGCTTTAAATAATCCTGAAATTGAATTGCTTGGTACTAAATATGATCCATTTATTTTATCACGATGTATTATTGAAAAACCAGATTTTTCTTTAAGCTGTTTTAAAATTGCATTTGGAATTGTTTTACAAAAAATAAAACCAGATTATTATGAAGAAATTAAAAACGAGTTATCTGTAATTGTAAGGAATATCGATATAATTAAAGATGTATCTGATTTATCAACTGATGATTTTGATAAGATATATACTATCAAAGGATTTATACCAGCGCGTGATTTAAAAACAAGAAATATTTTAGTAAAATGTGTATGGGATTGTAATTGTGGTTACTGGACAGAAACCCTAGATATGCTTGATAAACCCACGCGGTGTAATCAATGTAAGGAAAAAAATACTTTTAAACTCAATAAGGAAAGGTCAGTAATTAAAGATTTTATGTATTTTACTTTACAACAACGAGCTGATAATACAGGTGAAGGTTTACCACCATCAATTCAATGTAAAATTATAGGGGATGAATTATGTTCAATTTTTTCTACTAATGTTAGTCCAGGTGTTTTGGTTAGAGTAACTGGTATTCCACGAGTTGATTTTTCAAAACAAACGATTTCAGATAAAGAGATAGATGTTATTTTTGTAGAACAAGAAAGAGATGAAGTTGCTTATGAATTTGACTCTGCTATTGATGCTTATGTTAAGCAGATGCCAGCTAATATAGTTTCACATTTTAATAAAATTTGTAGGTCAATAGCTCCATCACTATTAGGACATGAACCTATTAAAATTGCAATCGCATTGATGTTAGCTGGTGCAGAACCAGAAATTCAACCCGATGGTTCAAGATTAAAAGGAGATACGAGTATTTTATTAATTGGTGATCCAGCTCAGGGTAAATCAGTTTTCTTAAAATGGGCATCTAAAGTTTTACCTAAATCTACATACTTGGCTAATTCATCTACTGCAGTTGGTTGGACAGCTGGATTATATATTCCAAAAGGAAAGGATCAGGCAACTACAATTATTTATGGTGCTTTACCGCTGAGTAATGGTGGACTCTGTTGTCTTGATGAAATTGATAAAGCAAAAGATAAAGAAGATTATGCTAAATTAGCTGAGGGTATGGATGATGAACAAAAAATTATATTTGCAAAAGGTGATAAAATAGGTATTCCAATACTAACACGCTGTCGTAACTTACATGCAGCTAATCCAAAAAGAACTATTGGTAGCTGGGATCCAAGATTATCCATATATGAACAAACTGATATTCCTACATGGTTGTTTTCACGTTATGATTTAATTTTTGTAATGGTTAATAAAACCAACGATGCTCATGATAGAGCATTAAAAGAACACTTACGAAAAATGCGTAGGAGAACTTTATTAGAAAAAGATTATTTAAATAATCAAAAAATTGGATTTGATAATGATTTTAGAGAACCGGATAGAAATAATAGCACTGAAGATTTTTTCAGTACTCAATATTTACGTCAAGAATTTTTATACCTATCTAAAACATATTTCCCTATAGTTGACCCTAACTCTAATGAATTTGATAGAATTGTTGATTATGTTAATTCAAGAAGAAAAATTAATTTAATTCCACTTGGTGAAGATGATGCAGATTCGGATCAACCAAAATTAACAACGTCACCAGTCGATCATAGAAAGATAAGAGCATTATGTAATCTTGCTAAAGGTTCTGCAAGGCTTCATAGAAGAAATATAGTAAATTCTGAAGATGTTGATTTGGCAATATCACTAATGGATTATAGCATTATGAGTTACATGCCAAAAACTACAGATAATAATGAGTATAATTCTTCATTTTCAAAAAGTGAAGCCAATGCACTTGGTAAATATATGATTAAAGAACATAATAAAATGACTAAAGAAATAAGTAAAACTGTAGAAAAAAAAATAAAAAATGTAATAAGATTAATGCATAAATACTGTAAACAGAAATGTCTTGATTGTAAAGACATGTCACCAGCTGAGTTATGTCCTAATTGTAAAAATCTTAAATATTATTATGATGATTTTAACTATGATACACTTGCAGGGTATGTTACGGATGTAGTTTTAGAAGGAATAAGAATTAATAAGACTGAATTTTCAAAGATTTTTAAAACTTTCTTATCATCTGGTATAGTTGAGAGAACGAGGGCAAAAGGAAATATTATGTATTATAAAATTAAAAAAGATTTTACTGATGACCTTACTATTTCAGAAATTATACAGATAATGGCAAAAACTATACTTGGTACAGTAGAAAGTAATTTGAATCAAAACGTTAAAATAGAACCTAAAACAGCAGCTTCTGTTGAAGCCTTAGATTGGATTGATAGAGATATGGTAAGATTAAATCTTTTTAAGAATAAATCCGAAGAAGATGAATTTCCAGATGAGAATACCCTAGAATCAATCGATTAAGGTACTTTCCCATTTAATATCGCCACAATTTTTACACATTGTTTTATATCGTGGATGTCTGAATATTATAACATACCCACATGATTTACAGCAAATATTTTTCATGGTGTTATTTCTTTACAGGTATAATATTTAAAAATTAATATCAGAATAGTTTTTATATAGTAATTTAATATTAGATTCTACCTATGACAGATCAAAGCTGCGTTTTAGATAATAATTATTTACAAGAAAAATGTAACATTTTAAATAAAAAACTTGAAGATTTAGATGAAATTGATAAAAGGTTCTCAAATAATGCACTTAGAGTACTAGCTTCGCGATA
>QCWD01000182.1 GCA_013114725.1 Nitrososphaeraceae archaeon
TGTACAGGTTTATAATCAAAAAGAAATTAATGAAAAAAGACAAAAACTAATAAATTACTATTTTATTTTTTTATTAAACACAATTTCTAATTATTAGTTTCTATCTATACTTTAAAAAATATCTTTGAAATCTGTTTTTTTACAGTTAATGGCATATTTGGGTCCTCTATTATTTTATTGATGTCGTGATATCTGATACATAATCCATTCTTGTTTATCTTATAAAACCAATCTATGTCTACATTACTAATTACTGTAGTGGGATAAGTACATTCCTTCATCGCACAAAATTTCAAATCATCTTTACTGAAACATACATGTTTATCTTCACAACGATATATCATTTTTAAATGAATTCACGTTATACTGATCTAATGTATCTGTAATAAACCATTTTCTGACGGACCTGCAAATTTTCTTCATTCCATTTTTTTATCTTATATATTATTGTATATAAGACAAATTCTTTCGATCAAATTTTTCAACATGAATAATTTTTTTCTCAAATTTTCTCGTATCGATTTCTTGAATCTGTGGAAATGCATTTAATGGATCGATTGAAAATTGTGTAGTAATGTGATGTTGGCCAAATATCTCTCTGCATAGTTTGTAATTCATTTTTCTTACCTCTCCTTCGTCTACAATACCGAGACTATGAAGGTATTCATGTGCAAGGATGGCAAAAACGTATGCATTATACTCTTCTTTGGATTTTGTATTTCTTATATAATCTAAAATATGTTTATTTGCTACTATTATATTTGAACCCAGAGCATGATATGCTCCAAGAGAACTAGGCATTCCTTGCAAAACGAGATTCAATCCCGCTCTGTTCATTTTAAAAACATGCATCACTGCGGATTTTACAAATTCAAAAATCTGATCAAAGTCATCAAGCTGGCTTAATGTATCCTGATTCTCAGTTAAAACAAAGTTATTTATTCTTATCTTTATCTCATTATTTATACCAACTTTTGAATTTATAAATTATTGTATTTTATTCTAAATAAAGTCTTTTAAATGAAGTTGACATCCAATTGACCAAAAGTAATTGCAAATAAATTGAAATTCAAAGTAAATGAATTCTATTTTCTAATCCTCCTAGGGTTCTATCAAATAATTTCACAATTTCGATCCTTTTTCTAATCACAACCTAACTCTGAACATACGTACAATCAATCTACCCAAAATACGAAATCGAAAATCTTTCTCTGAATTTTTTAGCAAATATTTTATCACTTTTTTAGGGACTTAATAGATCAGTAACTTCTAAACGACTTGTTAAAATCTTCGATTTATTAATTCACACAACATGGAAATTTATAAAATTAATTTCATAATTTTAGTGTAAAATAAATAATCATTTTTTATTATCTATATTTTAAAAAACTATTTTAAACCATCATCGCCAGACTTTTAAATATTTAAACTTTCTGAAAGTTTGGGTTGTGGCGAATTAATATCTATACAAATATCCCCCTTTATCTGACGTAACGTTTTCAAACTATTATCTACCAAGTCTTTTACCGATCTTTTTACATACCTTGATTTTGAAAATAATGTTGCATTATTTTCCATATCTTCAGCAATCCATCCTCGACTCCATCCCATGAATGCAAACGGTGGCAACGAAAACCCAAGTTGGGTAAAAAAAGTTGACATCTGTCCTGCAACATTTTGAATATTGTCCTGGCCTCCAGTAATTATAAAACAGACCACTTTATTTTTGATTAGTATTCTATCCTGCAACGTTATCTGATTCTGTACACAATTAAGCCTCTCGATCATCTTAAAGTAAAGTGCAGATGGATTCCCCCACCTTATCGGAGAACCTATAATAACCATATCTGCCCACAAGACCATTTTTCTATATATCTCATTCATTCCATCATTAGGATCCATTTCAGAAATAGAACATGGCCAAGTACAAGCCTGTTCGTTTCTGCTGTAATATCCTTCACAATGTCTGAATTCTAAATCCCTTAATTTTATTAGAACGGTTGAAGCACCATACTTTTCTTTGGCATATTTTAATGCATCATCTAGTACCAATTCCGAAGTAGATACCCTTGGAAGGTTCTTGTTCATGTTTGTAGTAGAAATGCCAAGAATATTCAATGAAGAATTGCTGGTTTGATATTGCAAGTCTATCAAGTCCTGTAACGGATTTTCCTTGGGCTCGATTTTTTCGGGGTTTATTATCGGATTTTCCGAAACTAAAATCATTCCATCCTCAATTTTCGTATCAAATACCGCCTGTTGTCCCTCGTATCCTGGAGGTACCTTACCAGTTACAAGATTATACTTCCATCCATGCCATGGACAAACAATATACATTCCATCAGGCCTACTCTCAATCTTGCCATCACCTAATGGGCCTGCCTTGTGTGGACAGGTATTGGAAATCGCGGTAATCTTTCCATCAGTTTTAAATAAAATGATTTTTTTTCCGTTTAATAAAACAACTTTATGTTCTTTATTTTTTAGCTCATTTACCGGAAGTACAGGAATATACCTCATCATGTTTTTATAACTAATTGTTCTAAGTTATGGTATATTCTTTTCTTAATTCTACTACTACTTTCTCCTCTTTTTAACTCGTTTTTTTCCCGTTTCATCAAATTTGTCCAGTTGTGATTTCCTTCCAGTTCCCATCATATATGCAAGAGCGATTAACAATCCAAAAAAACCTGCAATCAATCCATAATATCCTATATT
>QCWD01000183.1 GCA_013114725.1 Nitrososphaeraceae archaeon
CGTTTTAGTTCTAGGAGATTTTACTCTGACCCCTTTTTCTATTCTTAAAGCAAAACCAATAGGGGTTTTGTTAACTCAAGATGAAAAAGGAAAAGATTCAAAAATTATTGCTATTCCTGACAAGAAAATTGATCAATCATATTCCTTAATTACTGATATAGATGAAGTACCATTGCATATTAAAGATAAAATTAAACATTTTTTTGAACATTATAAAGAACTGGAGGAAGGAAAATATGTCAAAGTATTGGGCTGGTCAGATAAATCTGAAGCACAGAAGATAATTCAAAATGCTATGGAAAATTATAATCGCCAATAAATTTTATTTTTTACAGTGCTTTGAACTGATCACTCCATTTCAAATAAGCTTTTATCATCTCATTGCTTACGCTAGGCTTTCTTATTTTTATTATATCTTTAAAGTCTGGCATAGTTATTGCTCTTGGATTATTATTTTCGTCCATAGCACTTCCACTTTCAAATAATTCATTAACAACTCGTAACTGTGCTGATTGACAGATATCCTTAATATCGCTTGCACTATAACCATCTGCAAGTTTTGCCAATTCTTCACATTTCAGATTTTTATCTTTGGCTAAGGGTTCTGTATATTGAGTGAATAGATTTATTCTGGATTCATATTCTGGAAGGGTAACGTAAATTCTTTTTTGAAATCTCCTTAGAAAGCCAGCTTCTAAGCTCCATGGTTTGTTGGTTGCGCCAATGACATATAATAGCGATTCTTTTGATTTACCATTAATACCATCCATTTCAGTCAAGAATTGATTTTTAACTCTAACTTCACCACCAACTTCACTATTTCTGGTACCAAGCAAAGAATCTATTTCGTCAATAAACAACAAAATCGGAACATTCTCAGTCTGATAAAGTTTTCTAGCCATTGTAAATAACTTTGAAACATTCTTTTCTGCCTCACCTAACCACTTACTCATCATCGCTGCTGCATCTACATTAATAAAATATCCTTCTATTTCTGCAGCCGCAGCCGCAGCCAATAAAGTTTTTCCACAACCCGGAGGACCGTATAATAAAATACCCCTTGGCCATCCAAGTGGGAAGAGGTCCGGTCGTTTAGTTGGATAAACAATAGATTCTCTCATTGCACGTTTTGCATCATCTAAACCAACCACCTGGTCCCAGGATACCTTTGGCTTTTCCTTTAGCAGTAAATCTTCTATCTCATTAATTCCTTTTTCATTTTCTCTGTTTTTGTTTTCCTTATTGTTGACGTAGTTAGATCCATTATTTTCGTTCCTATCTGCTTTTTCATTAATAACTGAATTTTCTCTTTTTTCATTTAATCCATTTGAAATTTGAAGAGATTTTATTCGGTTTTGATAAGCATTTGCTCTTTCCATATAAATTTTATTTAATTTGTATTCTGGGTAAATCTGGACCAACTTGACCAATGATTCTATCGCACGTTGATATGCCTCGATAGCTAATATTCTCGATCCTTGAGAATCATGTCTAATAGCTTGTGCAGCATACCTGCTCGCACTATTCTCTAATTCCTGCGGTGCTAAACTCATGGTGATTGAGTATAAAAGAAATTAAACTTTGAATTACCTTTGTGTAAATCTATATTGTTTAACTACCCAAAAAAATTGCACCAATATAACAACCGCACATCACGAAATTAGAATTTGAAATATTATATTATCTAATTTTTTATATATCTTTGATCGAAAATAACAAATTTACTTATTCTAATGCTAAAACAGGATAGTCCAGATAAATGTACTGCGGAAAAATTATTGAAATTTAATTTAGCTAGACCAATCCGGCATATACCAAAAAATGCGATAATCCTTAATCCATTTTCCAGAAATATTTTAACTCGAGTTGATGGTCTTTATTCAAAAAACCTTTGCGCTATAGATTGTTCTTGGGAAAAGAACAATGACCCAAAAAAATTTTTATTTCTCCAAAAATATAAACTCTCTCGAAGATTGCCCCTTCTTTTGGCTGCAAATCCTGTGAATTATGCAAAAGTTGGAAAATTGTCTACAGTAGAGGCCCTGGCAGGCTCATTATTTATCTTGGGAAATACGAATCAAGCAAATGATATCCTTAATAAATTCAAATGGGGACATACTTTCCAAGAACTGAATTCAAATTTATTGTTAGAATATTCCACTGCTAATGATAATGAGACAATTATTAAAATAGAAAAAGAATATTTTCCACACCTTAAGTATTAATAAATATCATAGTCACAAACACACCGCATAGAAAGAGATGACATTACTGCTGGACCTTGAAGATAAATAAGATAAATATTTCCAAAACTTTATGGATGGTCTTAAAACCGAATCAACAAAAATGGAGTATGTTAAATGCTATAACCGTTTTCTCAGGTTCATAAATGCTGATATCGTTGATCTTGCAGACGTAGAGAAAAATATACAGGAATGGCTTATCGATATGAAAAAGCAGGATATAGAGAAAATACTTTATTGTTAAGTTTTAGTTCTATCACTTTTTCATTTAACTTTAAGATATGTCTTTTGCCAACAGTCTGGGAAAGGTCTGTTAAATCTCAAACAATACTCGCAAAACATATTTCCTATATTTTATATACAAAAGAAAACTATAATTTTATTATCCAAACTTTTGTATGATGATATTTGTAAAGTTTTTCCCTGTGACAGTACAGAAATGTTATGTGAAAAATGCTAAACAATT
>QCWD01000184.1 GCA_013114725.1 Nitrososphaeraceae archaeon
AGGTGCCCATCCTGAAATTCAGCTTGTTGCATTTTTAGCACAATTGGGAAAATTAGGAAAAGATGAACGGAAATAAATATACTGTAAAAATTGTAATGGTAAAATAAATATATTTTTTAGTGATCCTAAATAAGAGTCATATTAGCATTATACTTAATAAAAACAAAAAAAAGGCGTGGTTAGAAATTGAATGGTTACGCTCTCACTAAAAATAGAAATAAAGAAAAAGCTGTTTGTATTGTAAGTGGCGGTCTAGATTCTATCTGTACTGCAGCATATATAAAAAAACAGAATTATGAATTGTATTTAATTTCTTTTCTTTATGGTCAAAAATCTTTACAAGAAATAAAAAAAGCAAAAGAATTTGCAAAAATTTTTGGCGTAAAAGACCATAAAATAATAGATATTTCGTTTATGAAACATCTTTATGGAAAAACAAATGTTTTAACATTTGACAATAAAAAACGTCTTCCTACTAGTTTTCAATATGACATAGTTGTACCTATAAGAAACGCAATATTCATTACTATTGCTGCGGCATGGGCAATGAGTATTGGAGCAAAACTTGTAGGTTATGGAGCACATTCTGGAGATAAAAATTATCCTGATTGTAGGCCAGAATTTGTACGATCCATAACCGATACATTGAACATGGCTGAAATTGATGGGATTAAACTGGGTGTAAGAGAAAAAATTCAGGTTTGGTCACCTGCTATAGATGGTTTAGACAAGTCGGACCTTTTAAAAAAAGGTTATGAAATTTTAGGAAACTTGATTTTTAAAACATGGAGTTGCTATTCCAATGGAGCAAAAAAAGCATCTGGAAATTCGAAAGAAAAAATAAAGATTCAGTTTTTACATTGCGGAAAATGTGAATCGTGTATAAATAGAAGAAATGCATTCAATATTGCACGTATTGAAGACAAAACAAGATATGCTCGATAATCAAATCTATCTAAGCGAAATCTTTACTAGTATTGAGGGTGAAGGAATACTTTTTGGAACAAAAACTCTTTTTATTAGATTTGCAGGATGCCATTTGAAATGTTATTGGTGTGATACCCCTTATTCTTTAGAAATTAAAGGTGGAAATAGATATTCATTTTCAGATGTAAAAAAGTTAATCAATGATAATTTACAACCAAATACATACAAAGTTAATTTTACTGGTGGAGAGCCATTATTACAATATAACGCAGTAAAAGAATTGGCAAAATATATCAAAGATAGAAATGATGAAATTGTCACCTATATAGAATCATCATGTTATGATTATAATAGATTTAAAGAAATTCTTCCGTATATTGACATTTGTAAAGTAGAATTTAAAATGAGTGACTCAAACGCAGTGGATTACAAACATCATGATAATTTAATAAATAATGAATTGGAGTGCCTAAAAATTGCTATTCAAAATAAGAAAGTGACATACATTAAAATAGTAATTACTAGTTTAACTAGTTTATCAGAATTTAAAGGATTGATTGAAAGAATTTTTTCCAAAATAGACAAAGAAAATCTGGCAGGGTTTATAATACAGCCAACTTCCTCAATTAATGAACCGTCTTTGAAACAATTACTTGACTTTTATGATATTGTCTATCCTGTATATAGAGAGGTCAGAGTAGTACCGCAGCTTCATAAAATAATAGGAGCTCGTTAAAAAGTGTATAGAAGAAAAGATAATTTGAATATGGATAATGGTGATACTACTGATGATAACATCATACCAAACAATGCAAAATCAATCTCATCTAATAAAACCAGTAACCTTATTAATAAAAAGAAGATTGAAGGATTAATCAGGCAGATTTTGATTGAATTGGGAGAGAATCCGGACCGTGAGGGATTAATTGATACTCCCAGAAGAATGGCAAGTATGTATGAAGAGATTTTTGGTGGCTATAAAATGGATTCCGAACTGGAAGTTAGTTTTAGTGAAGAAACGGATACTATTATCGCTAAAGATATTCAATTTTATAGTATGTGCGAGCACCATATGCTTCCATTCTATGGAAAAGTTCACATCGCATACATTCCGAATGGAAAAGTATTTGGAATATCAAAATTAGTTAGATTAGTTGAAAAATATTCAAAGAGGATGCAAATTCAGGAAAGGCTTACAAAAGAAATAGCAGATGAAATGATGAAAATGGATGTAAAAGGAGTGATAGTAATTGCAGAAGGAGAACATTTGTGTATGAAGATGAGAGGTGTTAGAAATGACAGCACTATGGTTACCATTACACATCGTGGAATATTAGAAAAGAAAGAGATGAAAGAAAGTATTCTGGCATTAATTTATGATAGGCATTACGGAAATATGCGTCACTTGTAGATGTAATAAAACAAAAACAAATCTACAAACACGGTTAGTAATTGAGAAATTTAGCAATACTTATAATGCGGTTATTTTCCTATAGGTAAAAAGGATGCCAAATGCGATTTTTAGAGTACAATCTCACAAATTTACTCAAGACAACATACAAACTACGTTGATATGTTCAAATTGCGATGATGTTTTTTCAAAAGAGTTTCTTTTGGATTTAGAGGGACAGACTATTGAGTTTAAATGTCCTGTTTGTGGTACCGCAGGTGAGGCAGACCTTCCATATAAAACAGAAGAAGAGAGAGAAGAGTTTGATGATGATTTAGATGAGGTTGAGGAAGAAAATGTTGAAGAAATTAAAAGTATCATAAAATAATAAAAGTAGATAAATTAATTATAAAGGTATATTTTATTTGGATTGATTGTAAATTGATAAAAGATAAGGTTGTAATAGTTACTGGAGCGAGTAGTGGTATAGGTTATGCTACCTCCATTGCATTAGCAAGGGCAGGCGCAAAGGTTGCAATAGGTGCAAGAAGGAGTGAAAAGTTAGATAAATTAAAAGAAGAAATAACTAAAGAAAATAAAGACAGCCAAGTTATTAGTAAAATATTAGATGTTACAAAAAAAGAGAATTGCAATGAATTTGTAAAATACGTAGTAGATACGTGGGGCACGGTTGATGTTTTAATCAATAATGCAGGTCTTATGCCTCTTAGTTTTTTTAAAAATCTGAAAATTGATGAATGGGATAGAATGATTGATGTAAATATTCGTGGTGTATTGTATTGTACTGCAGCAGTTATCCCTCATTTGCTTAGTAAGAAATCAGGACACATAATAAACATATCATCTGTTGCCGGCAGAATAGTCTTTCCAGCTGGTAGTGTGTATTGTGCAACAAAACATGCAATAACTGCATTTAGTGAAGGATTAAGACAGGAGTTCAGTACTAGGTCTAACATAAGAGTAACTTGTATTGAGCCTGGTGTAGTTGCAACAGAATTAACAGATACAATAACTGATGAATCATTGACAAAATTTGTAGAATCTACAAAACAAATGGAAGCTCTTAATGCAGAGGATATCGCAAATACAATTCTATTTGCATTAGAATCTCCAAATCATGCTAATATCAATGAGATATTAATTAGGCCCACTACCCAGGATAGATAGCCTATACATGTTTAACCATTCATTAATTACTGTATATATATACATATAAAATTTGATTTTGGTTACATAAATTTATTTTTTTTAGATACTATTGTGATAAATTTTAGAGTACTGTCAGTAGAAGTAAATTAGCCTTTTATAAAAATTACAAGATAAAAATTTGTGTTATTTTATCTTTATATGTATATATGTACATAATGATTTATTCCTGTTTTGTTCCACAGTTAATACAAAATTTGGAATTGCCTTTTAATTTGTTTCCACATTCAAGACAATATCTATTATCGGAAGGTTTTGAATCTATTGTCTTGTACATATCTATAACGGCACCAGTAGGCCTAAAAGTGTCATCAATGTCAGGTTTGGTATTATCATTAGAAACGCTATTACCGTCGTTATTATCTTTTTTTTCTTCAATGTATAAAAAAAGTCTAGGCAATTCTTCATTTTTTTCTTTGTTGACTACATGCTCGGATAGCCACAGAGCAAATTTTTTCAAGTTCATTTCGGGTGTAGAAAAAGTTAAAGAATGAGTAGACATGTATTCTTCCGTTGCCAATCTACCGTTAAAAATTTTCATACCTAATCATTAGAATATAGAAACTTTTATTTTATAATTATTGTGAATTTCCGCATTTATTGCAAAATTTAGCCTTTTTTGGAATTGATGAATTACATGTTATACAACTTTTCACATCACTGGGTGTGTTAGAAGTATTTTCATTTTTCATATAACTGGCACCTGTTTCAAGATGTTGAAATGTTGATTCAATACCAGGTGTACGAGAGGTATCAAAGCTTGAAATAGTACCGCTTCCTGGACCGCTTCCAACAAATCCACCGACTCCAAAACTAGTGGATTGTGAAGGCATGGAAGGACTTGGATTAACAAATGATGGTCCTGTACTTTTCATCGACGGATTTTTTTCTACGGCGTTTTTTATTTCAAATACTACTCTAACGGTTAAAAAATTCATAGCTGATGATGAAACTAGGTAATCTCCTATCCTTGAAAAAAATTCTTTTTCATTTATTTTGCCTTGTTTATATAATTGATTTGTTTCAATAAATGATTCGTATTGAGCTTGAGTTTCATTTATTAGTTGTTTAAGTTTTTCACTCAATGCTCCAAGTGTATCCACACCAAAAGATGCCATATTAAAAATAATTTTTTGTTCCTAATAAAAGTTTGAAGAGTAGATATGACAATATAATAGAAATAATGTTGTGATAACCAACTACCAGCAACTTTCATTTTTATAAAAATCCCTAAAAATGCCATATAACCTAATTTCAGATAATTATTTCTAAAAGATTTTTATGAAAATTAATATCCATAAAATGAAATTAGTCTGTCATTAGATATTCTACACTATTCTCATTCGAAAATAGATATAAGATTATTGTTTGATTTGATATAATAACCCGATAAATTAACTGGAAATAATTTTATTTGTGTTTTTACTTGCTATACTGATTTCAGGAGCTGAATAATAAACCTAGTTTTTATACTATAGTTCAAATAACCTATTAATATCGATAATCATATCGTGGTTATTACAATTATTGTTACATAAACTATAGTAGGAGGGGTTGTCTAGACTGGTTAGGATACCTGCCTTACACGCAGGTGGTCATGGGTT
>QCWD01000021.1 GCA_013114725.1 Nitrososphaeraceae archaeon
AAATGGAAATATAGTATCGGCCAGAAAATCAGGACAGGACGTGGTAGTAGCATCCGTTCAGGCAATGATTGATGCTATCAACAAGGTAATGTTACGTGAAATATTAAATACAAAATCCTAACAAACAGGATAAGATAAAGGATAAAGAAAATAAATTATTTTTTGGTTGGATGGGGATAATGAGCAAATACAAAATATCGTTAATTGAAGGTGATGGAATTGGACCCGAATTGGCGGCAAGTGCAAAAAAAATACTGGAAACAATTCATGATACGACTGAAACAAAATTTGAAATAAAACAGGTCAGTGCTGGGGACAATGCATTGGTAAAATATGGAAAAGCACTCCCAGATTTTACAGTAAACGATATCAAAAACAGTGACGCATGTCTAAAAAGTCCTGTTGGTGAATTTGCTGCCGATGTAATAATAGTTTTAAGGCGTATGTTTGATCTTTATGCAAATATACGTCCTGCAAAATCATATCCAAACATAAAAGGACTTTATGATGATGTTGACTTGGTGATTGTTAGGGAAAATACTGAAGATGTGTACATTGGCTGGGAATTTAATCTTGATGATGATACCATTATTGCCTTACGACTTGCCACAAAACGTGCATCTGAACGTATTGCCCAATATGCATTTAAAGTAGCTGAATTTAGAAACAAAAATAACAAGAAGGTAACTGCCGTTCACAAGGCCAATGTATTAAGAAAAAGCGATCGATTATTTGTAAATTCATGTAAAAATGTAGCACAAAAATATCCAAATGTACAATTCAATGATTCATATGTTGACGCATGTGCGATGAACCTGATTAGAAATCCACAGGATTTTGATGTAATCGTTACTACAAATTTGTTTGGAGATATACTTTCAGATGAGGCAGCTCAGGTGGTTGGTGGTTTGGGAATGGGACCTACGGCAAACATTGGCGATAATTTTGCGTTGTTTGAGCCAGTACATGGTGCTGCTTTTGATATAGCAGGTAAGGATGTTGCAAATCCTTCCTCGTTAATATTGTCTGCAAAAATGATGATGGAGTGGCTCTCTTCAAAAAATAAAGACAATAAGATCCTAGAAGAATCAAAAAAACTTGAATCGATCATAATCAGTATGCTACAGGAAAATAAAAAAACAATAGATATAGGTGGAAAACTGTCTACAACAGAATTTACTGAAAATGTTATCAAAAAATTAAAAGAATATTATTAGTAGGTCAAAAAAATATCTATAAAGCAATAAAAATGGTTGAAAAAACATATGATTAATTTTTTAAACGAGTTTTTAGTAGATGCAAATATTAAAAAAGTATGGAATTTCTATACTGATATAGACCATTTAAAAATAATAACTCCGCTTAGCATCAGGCTGGAAATAATCAAACACGAAGGAAAAAAAATCGAAGAGGGTAAGGAAGTTTATATCACTGGAAAAATTTTTCCTTTTTTTAAAAGTAAATGGCATTCTAAAATTACTTTTTTTGATAACGCGAATTATGTATACGTAGATGAAATGATCAAAGGACCGTTTAAAAAATGGAAACACATCCATAAATTTGTAAAGATCAATGAAAACACTACTAAAGTTATCGATGAAATAGAATTTCAAACAAAATTACCTTTTTTGGATAAAATCATACATAATTATGTGATATCCAGCCTCAAAAAACTCTTTAATAATCGAGAAATTGAAACAAAAAAACATGTTAATGAATAAAATTTTGTTAAAAACAAAAAAATTTGATCTAAAACAAACATGGTTTGATAATACACAAGTGTGAAGCACTATTTAGATAATTTTCACAGCATTGCGTTTTGTAAATACTTTTCAATGATATCTATAGCTGTCTTTTTAAGAAAAAAATTTTTGTCGATATGTTCAGAAGTCAATTTATTTCTAGAAAACAATTCATCAATAGCCAATCCTGATATTAATTTATTGAATTTCCACACTCTGAATAGATCGTTGTAATTATTTTTGATCATAGAAAAAACTAATTCATTATTATTTTGCGTGGTGTTTTTGTCAGATTTTGATTCTATTTCCATGAAATTACATTTAACTGTTTTATTTTGGAACAAAAAAGATGTATCATCAAAAGCAAATTCATACAAAATTTCAGAATCTTTATAAAAATTAATTGATCTTCTGGTTGTATTTCTTTTTTGTATTACATTTAAACCAAGAATATGCCTGATAAGATTTTGGTCTTTAGTCTTTATACCGTCTAATTTTTCAAGAGAACCTTGCCCAAATTTTAATCCATTTCTATTTAAAAAATGAATTATAGAATTAAAAATATTTTCAGAAAAATAATCCTCTATTTCAAGTCTTTCTGAAAACCATTTATCTTCACTTTCTGCTTTCTTTATGGCAATTTTAACTGATTTATTATTAAATAATCGCATCCGTAGAGCAATTTTTTTTCTTCCCAAATCAAAATTTTCATTATCAAAATAATAATCACTAAAAAATTGACTTTCCCGTTCTTTCAAAACAAATCTATGCTTATGTCCTGTTTTCCTTAATATTTCTAGTATTTCTGTAATTTTGTCATGGTCGATTATAAAAGAAATTTCTATCTCTCTATTTGTCAATTATTTGAAAAAATGTTTAATCCATTTATATTTTTATAAAACATAGATTAGACGAAAAAATATCTTTCTACATTACGGGATTTTTTGTGATATCCTGGTTTCAAATTTTTGACTGAATCTTTGTTTTTCTATTATAAAATAATAGATCTATTTCTCAATTCAATGTTTATCTTTTAATATTATATAGATTTTTTGTTTGTTATAAACAAAATGTCAATTGAAGACATTTTATGTAACAAATTCGATATATCTATGGATATGCTCATTTAAAATCAGGAAAACAGTTGATTTGATAAATGGTTTTAAAAATACTTTGGTATTGAAACAAGTTTGTAGTAACCTATAATTTGATATATTTTTTTGAAATTTATAATAACTGAAAAAAAGATATCATTAGTCAAACAGGAATTTGCTTATTTTTTTAAACATTATTGCATCTCGTAGATCGTATTTCCTATCCATCCACAAAACATAGACATTGCCCCCTTCTGTTGCAGTCAATTGAGCGTCAGAAGAATTAATGTTCCTATTCAATAGTATTTTTTCACCAAAATATGTTTTGTCATCATCAATAATTTCTCTAAAGTGAATATATGGTTCGGCCCACAAAACATAGACATTGCCACCTTCTGTTGCAGCAACCTGAGGCGATGATAACATCACGTCAGGAGAGGTATCTAGTTTTTTACGCTTGAAAGTTTCACCTGCATCTTTACTCCATCTAAATTCCAACTCTGTTTGCTGTCCTTTTGAGCCATTTTTCTTGTCGGCCCACAAAACATAGACATTGCCACCTTCTGTTGCAGCAACCTGAGGAACACGTGTTAAAATGGTAGCATTATCACCAAGTATGACAGGATAACTAAATTTTGTCTCGTTTTTTTGAGCTAAACTAAAGTATATGTTATTTTTCTTGTCGGCCCACAAAACATAGACGTTCCCACCTTCTGTTGTAATCATTTGCGGCGGGTGAATAAAAAAATCTTTTTCGTTTTCAGCCAAGTTTACATTATCTCCAAAATAAAGAGAATTGACAGATTGGAATAGGGTTAATGTAGCTAATGTAATGCACAGAAATGAAATAACTTTTAAAATCATGGCCACAGAAAGATATTTGCTAGGTATCTTAATAATATATTTTTTTACATAAACCAGAGAATAAATTTATGGAATATCCATAACGTTTACGTTTATGACAGATAGGACAAAAAATATCAGATATTTTGTTTTCGTTATGAAAATATTTGATTGATTTAAAATACTAATGTATTAACTAACACAACAGAAAAAAATACCATAAAGAATTATTATAATAGAAAATATTCGGGTTCCTCCTAATTTGATTGAGATTACGATGGAACTATTCGCCAAATCGTCCCTTTACTTGGAGAAACGACATACAAAAATCCATCCGGGCCTGTTTCTAAATCTGTAATCGATGACAAATTTTTGGCAAAGATAATATCAGATAATTCGTCATCGTTGTTGGCTATTTTGTCCGTTAATTTCCCATTCAGGTCTAGGTTTTTTCTATCTTTGTCTAAGTTAAAATTATAAATTAAACCATCGTTGAAAGTTGCAACAAACATATCATTTCTATATTCTTCGCCATATGCACTAGAATTAAAAAATTCGATTGCTGTAACGCCTACTGGATAATTCCATGTAAATTCTGGATCACTATACTTACCTTTTCCACCAAAATCTACCAGATTTTCAAAATTTTGAATCTCCTGTTTTTGCACATTTGAGTTGTAACCTCTCGTTTGACCAGGAAGTAAATCCACAGAAAGTTGAGCATAATCAATAATTGGCCACATTCCTTGTTTTTTAGCCCACCCGCTGTTAAACCCTGGTTCTACGAGATTAATTTCATCACCAAATTCAGGTCCGTTTTCTGTATCCCAAAGATAACCAGTAACTGGATCAAAATCAATTCCAAAACTATTTCGGATTCCATAGGCATAATATAGGTTTAGTGGATATTCATGTCCAAATATTGGAATATGATTGTTAACGCCATCGTTTGTATCCAGATATAAAATACCGCCAGACCCTGATGGTTTGATCCCATATTCACTATTTGAAGTCTGTGAATTTAAAAGTCCTTCACTAATTGAGAATTTGCAGGATTCATAATTCCTGCATACGTTTCCGTCTCCACTGGTTATGTAAATAACTTTATCCGAACTAATGGTAATTACTCCACCTATATGAGCGAGACTAGCATTACTATTGATTGGAACACGCAGTAATAACTGTGGATTTACCAATTTGCCATCATGAAACTCGTATTTATATAAACTGTTTATTACTAGATTGTTTTTATTACATAATTCCAAGACACAAGGAAAATTGAAATTATCAGATTTTGAAATTAATTCTGTAAAGAATAAATAAACATCACGTTCTTTTTTATTGGATTTTTCGTAAATCTCGTTATTTCCATTGGAAATTGCAATTCCCAAAAGTCCTCTTTCTCTCATACTGTCAACCTTATATGAAATATCTAAAACAGGCGACGGTGAAATGGTATTGTTAAATACTCTTTGTACTTTTCCTTTCTTTTCCAAAACAATAATATCGTTGTTATCTAAAAAAGCCATACTAATAGGTTGTTCCAAGCCCTCAACAACCAACTCTAATTTCAATTTTTTATCAATTAGATATTTTTCTGCATCAACATTAATGTAAAGATCATTCAGATATAATGATAACAAAGTTAATACAATAATGAATAAGAAATTTTGAGTCCGTTTCAAATAAGAATTATATTGATTAGAGGATTATTATTATACATAACTAAAATTTGTGAGCTTGTTTAAATAAATTAATTATGACGTATTAAATATATTTATCATACTTTATCATACTGATAAAATAAATTGTTATCATTTCCACAATTTTATCGGTTCTTTTAATTTAAAGATCTATAGATGTCAATGTTCCATTCTAACATATGTTGTTAAAATTTACCAGAAGTAGAACATCCCCGATTGTAGTAATGTGTGATTGTATCTTCATTTTTTGGTTTAAACTTACGAAATACAAGACATTAATCATTTCCCAAGACAAAAAAAGTTATTTATCTACATGGAACCGGATGCAAGGATTTGGTTTATTAGTTAAAAAGTTTATAGACTAAAAAGAATAGTCGTATTTATCATTGATGAAACAGTAATCCACATAATATGAAGGTAATAGTATCTACATATTGCTACTTTACCTGTACATCGTTTTATACTTGAAATTTTTTATCTAAAGATCTGAGATTAGAGATATGCTATTGCAGGGCATTTTATAGAATCAATGATAATCAAATATGGAAAACATTTGATATATCCAGATGGTGGTTACCTAGTATCCAGAAGCATGCAAATATGCCGACACGTAAACAAAATCTACATTCACCTTATGAAAATCTTTGATAAGAAATCGAAATAGTTAATCTGTATATCAAGTACAGGAAAGTTTTAGTTATTATTATCCATGCAATGGAAAAAGGAAACGAAATTGTGATCTGGACCATATCCAAAATTGGATATACTTCTTTGTTTTAATGTAAAACGATGCGAAAAAAATAATAAATTCAAAATAAAATTTGGGTGGGATGAAGAAAATATCTTGATCTAAAATTTTTTACAATTTTAGTTATTGGCTATGTAACATTTGAAGGAATTATTTTGTATATTTTTCCGTGACCAAAAGATAATACATATAAATAACCATCGGGTCCAATTTTCATATCACTTATACCACCGAATCCCTCCCCAAATGTAACTGGTTTTGTTTCTTTGTCTTTGTTTGCAATCTTATCTGCAAGTTTTCCCGATAGAATTAAGCCATCTCTGACTTCGTTTAAGTCAAAATGATATATTTTGCCGTATTTTATATCAGAAACGAAAATATCATTTTCATATTGTTTCCCGAGTTGATTTGATTCTAAAAATTTTATTTTTGTTGGACCTACAGTTTGATTCCATACAAATTCAGGGTCACTGTACTTTCCCTTACCATTAAAGGTTACCAATTCTGAGTAATTAAATCCAGGTGGGGCCATACCTTGTATTTTTGACCATCCGCTATTAAAACCCGGTTCCACAAGGTTGATTTCGTCATTGTCATTATTACCATTTTCTGTATCCCATAAATTGCCAGTAACTGGATCAAAATCAATTCCAAAACTATTTCGGATTCCATAGGCATAATATTTCATTCCAAAATCAGATTCCGATGTAAGACCATTATATGATAATCCGTCTTGAGTAATGGTAAGTATTCCGCCAGTACCATCTACATCTTCACCGTTTATTATGTTTTGAGCTAATGTAGTATGCCCGTCACCGTCTCCTATTGGAATATATAAATTATTATCAGGACCGATAATAATTGACCCTCCGTTGTGAGCTACTCCCTTTGCAGGTGAAAGATGTAAAAGCAATTGAGGGTTAGATAATTTAGAATCTTTAAATTCATATCTATAAAGAGCATTACCCGATGATTTTTCAGGCCAGGTACCATTAGTATCAGTTTCTGTAAACGATTTTGTATAATATACGTAGATATTTACTGGAGAGTTAAGATCTTTGGTATAATTATTAGAAACTGCTATTCCTAATATTCCACGTTCTGATCTTGTTGCCACCGGTACATCAAGTAGTGTGTCTTTAATTTCTCCATTAATGATTCGTTGCAAAGTACCCTTATTTTTTTCTGTAACTAAGATATCGTTCTCCTCTAGAAAAGCCATATTTGTTGGAAATTCAAGTCCATCTGCAACAACTTGAACAATTAGATTTCTATCTTTCACAGTTGGTAGAATATCCAATATTCTCGGTTCATACTGTGCATTTTCTCCTACTACGTATATTGACGATTGAAAAATCACAAAAAAAATGAGACTGCCAAATAAAACGGAGTTAATGGAAATCGATCTTATCACTTATGACTATGTGTTTGTATTACTTTATATTTTTATTCATCTGGTTCTGATTCTATCATAAAATCTTTAATGATAAATATATTAAATTCATGAAAGAAAAAATACACAATTTCAACGACAGTTATAGAAATGATAATTCTAACTATAGTCTAATTTTCTGTGCCGAAGATAAAATAACCAACATTAATAGTCATGATTTTTTATATGTCATCAATGATCAATTTTTCGTTTTTCATATTCTCATTATCATTAAAAGGAAACCTTCCACAAAAGTAAGTTCATGTAAATACATGGGTAAGCAATATTAGACGCATTTTAATGCGTATTAGTATAATAGAAGTTCCATGAAATCAATTTATAAGATATTGTACCATTTTATTGGGTCAGATCTAATAATGAAATTAAAGATATTTCATAATTTTTTATTTATACTAATTTTATTTATATCACATAAAGTACCATCTTTGCTAAGATCCTCCAGTTCAAAAAAAATTACTTTGAGGGTCAAAAAATTTCTTTTAGTACCAGTTATGATGTTGTTGATATTCAATCAGACTGTTGCTCAGGCTTGGTCGTTTACTTCAGAAAATGGTAAGGAAAAATTAGATTCTTATTTCGAAACAATCTCGAGTAAAAATAAAATTCCATCGACTATTATACAAGACCCACATATATTGTTAGATATCAAGACTTCCTTCGTTGGGTCTAATAATGAAGTCGTCAATGAATTTGTTTGGAAATTAATTGAAAAGGCTGATCTTTATCTTGACGCAAAACCTTTATCTGTGATCGAAAAGACTGAAAACCCCCCAAGCGGAAATATACATGATTTTTATTCTTTGTCGGCGTATGAATGGCCCAATCCTGACAGTTCAGACGGTTTACCATATGTCTCACGTGATGGTGTGATCAACCCTGAAATATATTCGATTTCTGATAAAAAAAATTTGGATGAAATGGTTAGAATGGTAAAGGTGCTTGCTTTAACATATTATTTTACAGATGACAATCGTTATGCAGAAAAGGCTAGAGATTTATTAAGTATTTGGTTCTTAAATGAAGACACATATATGAATCCTCATTTAAAATACGCCGAAACAATACGAGGTAAAAATGAAATACGAGCTCAGGGAATAATGGAGGGAAGACCTTTAACAGAGATTACTGACGCTATTAGATTATTGCAAACTTCGCCATACTGGACACAGGATGTACAACAAGGGATGGAGTCGTGGTTTAGGAATTATCTTGATTGGTTGATAAATAGTGATTCTGGAAAGGAGGAAAAGAACAAAATGAACAATCATGGAACGTATTATTTGGTACAAGTTTCTGCTATTGGTTTATTCTTAAATGAGATACAGATTGTAAAAGATTTGCTAGAAAACACTATGAAAGATTTAGGTTCAGCGCCACTTAGTGAAATTTCATCGCTAATTGCTGTCAAAATTTTATATGATGGTCGTCAACCGTTTGAGCTGAGACGAACAAATTCTCTTGATTATAGTTTGGTTAATTTGTTAGGAATGTTCACATTAGCAAATATTGGAGAACGTGTCGGTCTAGATATGTGGAATAATAAAATTCATGGTGCAGGTTTACAAAATGCACTTGATTATTTGATTCCGTTTCTTAAAGGTGAAAAAATTTGGCCTTATAAACAAATTAACGAAGTAAAAAATCACGTTTTATCAGATGTGTATTGTCAAGGAGCATTACATTATTCAAATAATAGGGCATATCTTGAGATATATCAATCCACAGCATCTGCACTTATCGAAAACATATACTTTCCAATGTGTGATCAAATGATAGATTAATATGTATTAAATGAGTGTTGTGTATAAAAATTTTGTATATTATCAAACATCTTAAAAATTATAAAATATTCAGAGATAAATTCAAAGAAATAAATTTAGTCATACTTGCAGTAATAACAGCAATATATTTAGTGTCCGTATTATCTGGCATTATATTTCATTCAAGTTATTCAGAAAAAAGTACTTTTGTTTTTAATGCCGCGGTAGACTCAAATAGTCAAATCGACATTAACAAACATTACAAATATAACAACACTTTCAAAATTGTATTTCCCCAATATTGGAATATCTTAGATAACGAAAATATATTATTGGTATCACCTGATAAGATGAATCCTAGGACTGGTGCAACAAAATCAGGTATTCTCAATGTTCTGATAACTATTCAAATTATAAAAATTTCTGATTTCAAATCACATTCAGCAGAATATGACAATAGTCATAAAAAAAATGTTTGCAGTGTTTTATCCAGTGACTTTAACAATATAAATAGCGCAATAGCTAAGAAAATATTTTATACATGTCCAAATAATGAAAAGATATTAAATTACATTTTTGCTACAAAAGACGAAATAATTTTTGTTGGATATAAAGGGATTGGATCAAATTATGACAAATATTTAGAGACTTTTATAGATACTCTGAAATCTATAGAAATTTATGGACATATTGATGCTAAAAAATTTACAGAATCATATGGTATTAATTAACAATTTTTCAAAAATTAGAATATAAGAATATAATTATAATAAATAGTTCATAAAAAGATATAATCAGATATTTTATTTTTTAATATTGTCAAGGTATACTTGATTTGTTGTGATATAAGATATTATAAAAAACAGTATATTAAAGAAAAAAATAGGGAATATTTATTATATTTCATCCAATAATAAGATCTATAATCAAATTTGTATTATCAGAACAAAAGAGATATTGTTTTGATACTGGCATAACATAATTAATTTGTATTTTGTGGAGTTGTATTTTTTAATAATTGGTTCTAATCTCATGACTCCTAGAACCAATAACTGCACTATTTATTCCTGAATACGGGTAATTTTTTCTGTTATAATCAGAGACATCTATATTGAATTCTGCAACCTTTGTTGTATTATCATATATTCTAATTAGGCGATCAATTTGAGTCATATTCTCATCTTGATTTGAAATAATATTTTTGTAAGCATTATCAACAAGAAGGAGTATGTGAGAGGTTTTGATCGGTTTGGTATCTCGGATATGTGAAAATGCGTTATCATTTTTAAACACATATTTGTATATCCAAGAAGAAATAGGACTTGCAATTACAGTTAGATTGTTATTTTCAGCATCTATTTTGTTTTTAGTTTCAGAAAATGCTGAATGTTGTCGATGTAATTCTACTTCCTTTGCGATATATGATATTGCCGAAAGTTGAGCAGATGAGACATCAGTTGAAATCAATAATACTGTTGTTAAAAATCCCAATAGAGCTATCATTATGGTAATTGAGAAAAAAATCTGTGGATGGTAATTCCTAAATAATTTTATTCTGGAAAGATCATAGATGAATTTTGATATACTGATACATAAAACTGGAATTATGGGTATGAAATGAAAGTGCGACACCCATCCTATCAAATATAAGAAAATAAGATACGGGACAACCCATATGATTAAAGAGATTTCTTTTCTTAACAAAGAATAGATTAAACCGATTGTTCCGAAAACAACCAGTACTGGGTCTGCATTAAAGAAACTTTCTGCGGTATTTAATAACGATTTTTCAGCAGTATGTCTGTCAGTACCTTGCCAGATTACACCATTAAGAAATTCATCAAAATTTTCTGTAACTATGCTGTAAATTGGCCATATACATGGAATAATGATAACAGGAATTAAAAACCATAATAAAAGAAATTTTGTTTTGTTTATTAATTTGGTGTTTTTTTGAATAATAGATAAGTTTTGATAGACAAAGTACCCCACTATTGGAATGAAAGATAAGGCGGGAATTTTTGTAAAAATAGCAATCCCCAACAAAATTCCTGCAGAAATACATAAAATTTTGTATTGCGAAATAGGTATTTTGTTACCTTTTAATGCTAAATAAATAGAGGTCAGAATAAAAGGCAACATTATAGAGTCCAATACTATTCTTCTTGTAAACCATGTAGCTGGCATAACAGCAAACAATATGGAACTGGCAACGGCTACCTTCTTGTTAAATTGTCTTTCAGATATTTTATAGATTAAAAAAGTATCCAGTACTGCAAGAATACCCATAATCAATCGCGGGATTAAATAAAGACTTTCAATTGATTGCAACTCAGATGAAGGGTTTAAAGAATATGGATATCCTATTAATTTGAAAATGCCTGACAGAAATATTTGACCAAAAAAAGGATGATCAAAACTGCTAGTAGATTCCTGAGAATGATCAAAACTGCTAGCAGGGTCATGCAAACCATTACCGGTAAGGATGTATAATGCCCTTCGTATGTAAACACCTTCATCGGAATGAAATGAAGGAAATTCTATTACATTCCAGAGATGGGTAAATGTACTTGTTAAGATGATGCATAAAAGAATTACATGATGAAGTTTAATGTTTTTAATAACCTGACAATTTAGGTTAATTTTGTTAAATATTTTCCATCTTGAACGTCTCGAATTGCTGTCGTCATGCAAATCTTAATTAAAAGAAAATAAGTATCTAGAAGCAATATAAACGAACCATTAAATATGATTCTATAATATTCGATGATCTCTACAGTTATATTTTAAAATGAAAATTAGAAAACATGTTCAGTGACATATTTGTAGACAAAATTTTAATAATAAATACTTAAATTCATCATATTGGGATTTCCTAGTGCCAGATTTTTTCGCCAAAAGTCCATTTTTTATTTAAAAGAAAATTGGATAGTGCGCCAAATCCAACACCAAGGATAAGAGAAAGGGAATACATATATCCCATTTCTACAAATATCCATACTACCAATAATTGGATTAAAGTACCTATCATGGTAAACGATACATACGAACCATATTGTCTTAATGTTCGAAGATAGCTAAAATTTCTATCTCGGAATGTAAAATATTTATTCAATAAAAAATTCGATGTAGTCGATACCGCTATTCCTATGAGTGTCGCATGAATATACCATATGTTTAGTATTGTTCCATGAACTAGGGAATAAGATATTGCATAATTAATGATAAAACCAGAAAGACCTACCAATAAAAAATAGAAAACTTTAGAAGAAAATGAAAGAATAGTCATTTTGTTACTTTTAGCTCCAAGATTATTTTCCAATTAATGCTTAAACTTTTATCATAAGCTTTATAAAGATTTATTATATATTTTATAGTCGAACAATTTGAATGCCTATCTAACTAGATATTTTATAATGAGTCCTATTAAGAATTAATTTATATATATTTGTAAAATAATATTCATAAATTTAATTTGATAAAGATCTTTAAGATACGATCATTCTATCTAAAAATATAATAAAATAAATATTCAAACAATCTTTAATATACTTAAAATAATTCTTATTTATTTTTGGATTCAGGTATTTTATAACAAGGTGCGTCATCGTCTCCAGACGCAACTAATTTTCCACTAACATCGGTTCCTTCATAAATATTCACATTAAATAACAAACTTTTTTCACCATTTGGAATTTTTGCTATAACCCACAAGATACCCTCTTTATCTGTCTCAGAGATAACTTTGGTTGGAGAATTGTGGTCAGGTATAACATGTGCGAGATATGTACTGTTTTGTTTCAAACCTAAAACTAGAATCCTTACATCGGCGTTGTTACCGTTTTCTTCGTCACTACCTTCATATATTGCACATTTCACGTCCATATCTAGTCCAAAAACAAGATAAATAGGCAAATGTATTAATAAAATAACTACAAATATGAAAGAAATAATGAGCCTTAACAATTCAAAGATAAATGATGATAACGATTATTATTTCTATCTAATATGAATAATACTCAAGAATATGAGTCGTCTCCATGAATAACTTCTATCTCGTGGTATAAGATAACTTTGAATACATTCTGATTATGTCTGGAATTGTAAAAATATTATTTTTTTAAGGTAATTTACATAATCCAATAAATTTTTAATTTCTAAAACCAAAACACAGGATGCGGTATGGTTTGATGATTTGTATTTAAAATCAAAATTACTCTAGTCCGTATAGACAGAATCACTTTTGTTATTTCTTAGAGTATCTGTTGTATTGACACATAATATATTATGTTTAAATAGAATCTAACGTAACTTTCAATTTCATACAATATACCTACAATTTAAATTAGTAAAATGATCAAGATTTATTGGAAACTATTAAGGAGACAAATTTAAGTTCTTTTTTATATGAAATACCTGATTCAGACCCAATGGAGTTTTTTCAGGGTCAAGAACTTGTCCTCCTAGAACATATATTTTATTATCAGAATAAATGGCATCCATTCCGTATCGTGCGGTAGGCATTGGTTTCTCATATATCCATTTGTTAAGTAGTGGATCATATTTTTCAACACTGTTTGTTACTTTACCAACACCCTGTCCACCTATTACATATATCTTTCCATCTTCAGAAACCACTGCTGCAAAACCACTTCTTTTGGAAAGCATAGGTTCTTTTATAGTCCAAGAATCTGTTTTTGGATCATACATTTCATTTCTATCAAAATTGGTCAGGGTAGGGTCAATATCTTCTGACCTAATACCATCGCCCAATATTCTTCCACCAATAACATATATTTTTCCATCTATTACAGAAGATTGAGGATGATGTCTTGCGGTTGGCATCGGTGATTTTATAGACCAAGTATCAGTTTGAGGGTCGTATGCAAAATTTGTGTTTACTGGAACCTGTGAACTATTTACTCCGCCAATTATATACATTATGCCATCAACAAATTCTGCGTTTATCGCTGCGCCTATAGGCGTAGGTAAAGGTTTACCCTCTTCCCATTTGTTCTTGTTTGGGTCATAAATAAATAATTTATCTGTTGGAACTTTTTTTTCAAGGAAACCACCTGCAACATATATTTTTCCATTGTAAACAGCCGAAGAAGTATGGTCTAATGGTATTGGCAGTGGAGCAATATCTTTTTCTATCCAT
>QCWD01000022.1 GCA_013114725.1 Nitrososphaeraceae archaeon
AAACTACTTTTATGAAAATGATCACAGGGATTGAAAAACCAAGTTCGGGAAACATAGATATCACTCCAAAGATCTCTTATAAACCTCAATATATTAATCAGGACTATGATGGAGACGTAAAATCACTTTTAAATACCGTCTATGAAAGTGATATAGAATCATCACCTATTGAAGAGCAAATAATTATTCCGATGGGATTAAAAAAATTGTATGATAAAAGAATAAAAAGTCTAAGCGGCGGTGAGCTGCAAAAGGTAGCAGTAACTTGCTCCTTAATACGCCAAGCAGACATATATGCACTAGACGAACCATCAGCGTTTCTTGATGTAGAGGATCGAATTTCTTTGGCAAAATTTTTACAACGATTCGTGCGTTCTCAGGGAAAATCCGCTATAATAATTGACCATGATATGCAGTTAATAGATATTGTTTCAGATTCTCTCATAATTTTTGATGGAAAACCTGGTATAAGTGGAATATCTTCAAGGTCTATGAAAAAGGAGGAAGGAATGAACCAATTTCTAAAGATACTATCAATAACTTACAGACGAGATGAAGATACTGGACGGCCAAGAGTGAACAAAGAAGATAGTAGATTGGATAGAATTCAAAAGGAAAGCGGGAATTACTATTATATCAAAAAGTAACTTAAATATAATAAAAAATAATCAATTGATTAAACATAAATTCTACTAGAAATGTTTTATCTATTTTAAATAAGGTTGTTAAACATGGTTCACTTTTTAAAAAAAGTATTAAAAGATAAATTAACTGACATCGAGATTTCAAAATTATATTCGTCATTTGATATCATTGGAGAAATTGCTATTATAAAAATTCCCGAATCCATCGAAGAAAAAAAAGAAATTATTGGAAATAGTCTGATGGATAACATAAAAAACGTGAAATCTGTATTTTCACAGTCGTCTCCTGTAAGAGGTGAATTTCGTATACGAGATTTAGAACTTATTGCCGGAAAAGATCAGACTATTACATACTATAAGGAACATGGTTGTATTTTTAAAGTCGATGTAAGAAACACGTATTTTTCACCACGGCTTTCAACAGAAAGGATTAGGATATCAAATTTGATTTCAGATGATAAACTACAAAACCAGAAGGATGTGGTTATCAATATGTTTGGAGGAGTAGGTACTTATTCTATTATTATCGCAAAAAAAAACCCGCAATGTATTGTTTACAACATAGATTCAAATATTCATGCCCATGTTTTATGTCAGGAAAATGCTAAACTAAATAAGGTTGAAAATAGGGTATTTTCAATTTTTGGAGATGCAAAAGATGTTATTAATTCCAATTTGTCTAATACTGCAAATAGAGTTTTAATGCCATTGCCAGAAAAAGCTCATGAATTTATTGACGAAGCTGTTTTATCATTATATAATAGAACCGGCATCATTCATTATTTTTCCCATGTTGCTGCAAAGAACAAGAAAGATGTTATACCCGAAGTAGAGAAAGATAATGAATTAAAATTTAAAAGCTATCTAATTGATTTATTTAACATTACAGTTGTTCGAGAAGTAGGACCAAGAATTTATCAAGTAGTTTCAGATATCAAAGTCATGTAAATCTGATTTTACAAATTTCCATTTTCTATTTTATTTGCAGAAATAATCATTGTAACACCTATCCATGAAAATACTGTTACAATTATTCCTATCACCGCTAAAATTGTAACTTTCATTAGTTTTATATCCAAATTTGTATTAAACAGAATATAAGTATATGAAATAAAGAAAATTATCGGAAAAATAAGTAATAAAAAACCTAAAGCCTTGTTTCTGTCTTTTTTAATTTGCATTCTAAAACAATTAGGAGAATTAACTTATAACATTTTATTCTTTGTAATTTATCATGTAAATCTAGAATTCTTTTGACATAAGTAACGCGTCTTCTCCATCCCTGTAATACGCCCTTAACTTTGATTTTATTTGAAATCCTATCTTGTTGTATAAATTTACTGCCTGTTGATTACTTGCTCTTACTTCCAGATATATTTCATCACTCTTTCTTTCTAAAACTCCTTTCATTCCTTCCAGCATTAATGCCTCTCCAATTCCCTTTCCTCTGTGTTCTTCTAATACTGCGACTGAAACTACATGGCCTTTTTTTACAAATCCCAATTTTCTAAAATTTGAAAATCCAAACTCTATTTTGCACATTATATATCCAACTATTTTATCCTGATAATCTGCTACTATGAAAGCTTCTGGAAGTTCTTTTAATAATGAAAGAAAAAAATAATCTGAATAGTGTTCTGGAAGAGTTTTTAAGTTTATATCTATGACTGCTGGAAGATCTTTTTCTTCACATCTTCTTATAATATACTCCTCTACCTTTTTAAGTACAGCGCACAAATACCTATCATTAAAAAAAATCTAATTTAATCTTATTACCTTTTCTTTATTTCTTTAATTCATAATACATGCTTTTTATTTTACTCTTCTTTTGTTAAACTTAAAATTCAGTTGATCCTTCACTAATTTGTTTTGTTAATAATAATCTGTCTGGGTCTGATAGCACTGATATCTTGTGACTTTTACCATTTCTTTCTAATAGATGTTCAATTATCTCCTTCATGTTCTTGAAAGACGTAAATCCCAATTTTGAAGAAAAACATTTTGGTAACGAAGACAAGAGACCCATTTCTACTTTATTCTTGAATTCATCTATAAACAAAAGATGTTCCATTCCTCTTACGTATTTTTTATTTGTATCAAGTCTCATCTGTTGGTCAACAGATAATCTTCCTTCGATAAACATTTTTAGTGCTCCATCTCCAAGACCCAATTTGTTTTCTGCAATAAGAATAATGGTTCCATGTCCTCTAACTGCGTGAATAGAATTCCACATTGAATCTAACGATTCATTTAATGTAACGTGGTTATCAACTTCATGACCTGCGTTGACTATTAAAGAACGTGTAAAGTCTGTTTCTATTTTTGTATCACGAACAAAATCGTTAATACCACTTTGCAAATTATTGTTCAGATCACCATAATACACCCTTGAATTTCCTGAATAATCGGTAACAATTTCTATTGATTCTATTTTTTTTAAAATTCTATTATGACAATCTATATTGTTATTTGTGTTACAGTTACTAAGATTTTCATCCCATTTACTTGCGTACTCTAGTGCCATTTTTAATGGATATGTAATCGATCCTGGTGACGGAATGTTATTTTTTCTTGCGTTAAACGCCTCTCCCATTTTATCAATTTCATAATTTTTTAATATATTGGTTATCGATCCGCCGAATCCAAATAATGGATCATATGTAACCTTTGAGAGAAATAAAATCTGTGAAAATTTATTAAAGTCGTCACTACCGTTGATATTGTATAAATTATTTATTATATTATTGTTCACATCATTTTGATAATTAGATTCATTATTGCTTTCGTCTGTCATAATCTTTTTTGTAGAACTATCTTTCTTTTCATCAATATTGGTACTTTGTAGTTTCTTTTTAATTATGTCTTTTAAATATGACGGGGTTCCAAAATATACCTTTATGTTTTTTTTCAGTGCAATTTTGTTTATTCTATCTAAAATTATCACCGATTCACTACTAGACGAAAAAGCAAATATGATCATGTTATCAACTAATTTTATATTTTCAATTTTTCCGATCTCTTCGTTTGAAAAATTTTGAATTTCTGAAGCTTGATAATTCATTAATAAATTTTCATACCTGATGTCTAAAACAACATCAGTATAACCGTACTTTAACCAGACCTCGGGCACAATTTAATAAAGAAAATATTTAAAATAAATCTCTTTCATATTAAATCAATGGACCCACTATCTGCGGAAAATACATTATCAATTTCTGATGAAAATAAGTATAACATTGAATTGGCCAATTTTTTGTTTTCTAACAATGCATTAAAATTCGGTAGATTTTTACTATCAAGTGGCATAGAAAGTTCTTATTACATAGATTTACGTTTGATTCCGAGTTTTCCATATTTGTTTAGAAAAACAATCCTGGCAATGAGAGATTTTATACTATCGAACAAATATACTTGTAATTTTGATAGGATTGGAACAGTGCCAACTTCTGGATTAATTTTTGGGTCTTCATTGGCATATGAAATATTTAAACCTCTAATATATGTTAGAAAGGAATCCAAAGATTACGGAACTTCCAGACTCGTTGAGGGTAAATTTTCCATAGATTCTAAAATATTGATTGTTGATGACGTTGCAACAACTGGCTCCTCTGTCATCAAAGCAATAAATCATATACGAGACAGTGGTGGAGTTGTCGAAAACGTTCTTGTGATTGTTGATAGATTGGAAAGTGCACGAAGAAATTTACAAGAGATTGGAGTTAATTTAATGTCTATTACTGATATTTCTAAATTAACAAAAGTATTATTTGAAAATAAAAAAATTTCAATAAATCAATTGGAGGACGTAAAATCACAAATAATTGAAAAAAATTAAAATATATGACGTGTTTATATTGATATTAAATAACGTAGAAAATAATAAATTTAGTTACCCTCATATATCATTAAATTCTTTTCTTCCAGTAACGTGTGTAGATTGCTTACAGCTCTATATACCTCTGCTTCTTTCTTTGCTCCAGTGCAAACTAGTTTTCCACTTGCAAAAAGCAGGATAACTGTTTTTGGGTCCAACATCCTATGTATGAGTCCGGGGAATTGTTCAGGTTCATACATGCTTCGAGGGAGTACTCTTGCAGCTAACTCTAAATGAATTTTTCCACCCAAACTAGCAGAAGCTACAATGTTTTGTATCTCAATTATAGGCTCATTTTCAATTGGTATATTTCCTTTTTTCAATTTTATTACCACATTTTTAACTGCCTTTATTGCCTGTTCTTCAGATTTTGCACCAGTACAAACCATTTTACCGGAACTAAAGATAAGTGTGGCTGTTTTAGGAGATTTTAATCTAAATACTAAACCCGGAAATTGGTCAGGATGATATTCTACATCTGGAAAATTTTGAGTAATTTGATTTAGATTTACAGTTTGATTAACAGTTGCTGAGGCAACAACATTTTCTATACTCACCATTGGTTTTGTTTTTGGCATATTGACTCGCTTTGAATGAACTATATAAATCAATTATATAAATATATTTATAAACATCGTTCATTATTTTTGTTTATATCTCTTAAAATCTAATAATCTATACTCCGATTTGAGTAAAACCCATAAAAAATTCTATACTATAAGAATTTTATATTAAATATGTCAAATCGAAAATTAAATGCAAATTATTAACGGAAAACTTTTTTTATTATAAACTCAATTTCAATTTTATTTTTTCTCCAATTTTCAATCCTAGTTTTTCCTTTAAGGGAATAGGAGATATTAATTCCAACATAGTCTCATCGTAATGTGTTCTTTCTAATATGACTATTTCTCCATCAATTGGTTTTATTGTTGCATCATTTTTTTCTTGGAATTTTAGATCATTGTTAATCTTGCTAATAATACAGTGATAACATCTAACCCATCCATATGTCCTGATGTTGTCATTAAATCCTTCTATGAATGTACTAGGATATTTTATAAGTTCTTTTTTTGTTAAGATAAATATTTTTTCAGTTAATTTGATATTTAATGTACCTGGAAATGGAATATACCCCAATTTTTCTTTAAATTGTTTTCTATATCCTTCAAGAGACATATAATACGCCCCTTCTCCCATTCCTGAAACCACAATTCCTTCGAACTCCATTTTTTTTGATGATTCTAATGTATTTTTTAATATTGTATACAAATTCTGAACTTCCAGAAATCCTTTTTCAGTTATTTTTATACAAAATTTCCTTCCCTTTTTATGCCTTTCAATTAATTCATCTCTTTCTAATTCGATTAAATGCTTGGAAGCAGCTTGTTGAGACTTATTTATTTTTTTTGCTACCTCTTCTGTAGTAAGTTCAACGTAATTGAATCTTCCTCCTTGGAGCAATATTTCTAATAATGTTAAGATATGACGTGATTTTACGTCTGACATTTTTCTATTTATTCATCATTTATAGAATTTCTTGAGAAAAAATAAAATAAATTAATTGGGAGTTAACCCAAGTTCAGCAAATGTGTTTAATTTAATGGCGGACCTGTTTTTTATATCTCCCTGTCTGTGAGCAATTATATATTCAATCCCTGCTTTGTCTGCTGCATCTAACAATCTCTGAGTAATGATTCCATCTAGTACCAGAATCTTTGCTCCTTCGATATCGTTTATTTTTTTAACCACATCGGATACAGGTAACTTAATCAAAGTTTTCTTGTTTTCATCTAGAATAATTGCTTCCAAAGTCTCATTGATTTGATTAAATACTTCTTCTATTGCTGGGTCTACATTTTGTAACTCAACTTTAGCCCTTGTCTTGACATTGGAGGAACTCATATCACCCACATATCTTCCTTGACTTTCTGTTTCTTGGAATGATTGTTGTTGTTGATGACGTTCTGTTTTTGTTGAATGATGTCTTCTACTACTTGGACTTGCTATAGGTGTTGTTTGTAATTGCGCCTGTGACATGCTCTTTGAACCAGGTTCACCATAAATTTGCAATGATTCCTTTAGTATTTCTGAAATTTCCAATGGGGTACATTCTTCCACTTCACTTCCTTGGGGAGCACGTAATACCTTGTCTATTTTGACTAGACCATGCAATTCCTTTAAAATGAGGTCCGCTGCTCTGTCACCATCAAGAAATGCAATAACTTTTTTCCCTTCGGTGAGTTTGGTGATGCTCTCATCAATCTTTGCTCCTTCGATTGCAATGGCATTATCATATCCAGCACGTAGTAGGTTTATTACATCCGCTCTTCCTTCGACAAGAATTATCCAATCTGAATTAAATACGCCAGTACCGCATGCAAGCTGCCCACTACCAAAAGAAGTTAGCTTACCCGGTTTGCTTGCATCATATACGTCTTTTAACATCTCCTCTCCCTCGCTTATTGTCTTTGTTGCCCACTCCTGAACAATTTTCTTGGCCCTGTCTACGATTACTTTCTTTTTAATTGCTCTAATGTCGTCAATTCCGCCTAAAGAAAATCGCGCTTGAAATGGACCTACCTTATCGATACTTTCTATCGCTGCAGCTATTAGCGCTGCAGTTGATATATCTGTGCTCATGGGAATCAATGCATCTCCTTTTGCTATGTTCGCTTTTTGATCTACGTTTACTTCTATTCTTCCTACCTTAGAAACTTTTTGTAATTCATTCAGATTCATTTCTGGTCCGAGCAGCCCTTCTGTTTGACCAAATATTGCTCCTATAATGTCGGCTTTTTCTACCAGTCCATCTACTTCAAATTTTAATTTAACGTGATATTTTACTATACCAGTGTTAGGCACTTTCATAACCTCATATTACTATTATTTAGTGATGATATGGGATGGTTGCACGAATATAAGTGCTTTGACATTTAAAAATATGATCTTTATAAAATAATTGATACGGAAATCAAGAGAATTTAAGTAATATCATCTTTTTTAAGAATCCTGATCATAATTTTTATTTTAAAAAGTTAGAAATATTTAATTTTGTCTAGTTTGAATCTATAGGTGTCCATGGAGATCCTGATTTTTTTTATTTCTAATTTTCTTCCTCATAATTTATCATTAGATAATTTCATAATGAATATCGGAGGTTCGGAATGGGTAATAATCGCATTCCTTTTTTTATTTTTAATAGTTGGTTCAAAAAAACTACCTGAATTTACTAGGTTACTTGGACGCGCAGTCGGCGAATACCAAAAGAGTCGTGAGACTTTTTTTCAAAATATTCACAATACAGATGGTTGTGATACAGAACAAATACCAAAAGATAACTCTGTCGACAATGTTGATAGTGACAAAAAAAACCCTAAAAAATCTATCGAATCTGTCTATTCTGATACTTTTTATAATATCGGTAAATCTGTTACAGGTCCTTTTGCAACCGAGAGGGAGAAACTTGAAAAAATCGCAATTTCATTGGGGATTACTGATTTGAACAAAACTGATGATGAATTATGGGTTATAATAAATAAAAAAATAAGTTTGTGATATTTTTTAAAAACAAATCTCGAAATCATAAAAGTTCTATTTTTTTATACTTCTATTTGCTTTTTTTATAGTTTAGCTATTCAACATTTAAATAATATTATATTCAAAAACTGAGATATGTCTGAATCAATTAATCCATTTGAAGTAGCTTTAAAACAACTTGAGACGGCTGCAAAATATCTAGATCTGGACAGTGGATACCACCAAATTTTGGCCAATCCAAAAAGGGTACTTACTGTTTCACTTCCTGTAAAAATGGATGATGGAAGCATTCGTGTTTTTACTGGTTTTCGTTCACAACATAATGATGCTAGAGGTCCATGCAAGGGTGGAATAAGGTATCATCCAGGCGTGACAATCGATGAAGTCAAAGCATTGTCAATGTGGATGACTTGGAAATGCGCAATAGCTGATATTCCATATGGTGGAGGAAAAGGGGGTATTATTTGTGACCCGAAACATATGTCTGTCGGTGAGACTGAAAGACTCACTAGAAGATATGCATACATGATTTCTGATATTATAGGACCTTTAACAGATATTCCAGCACCTGATGTGTATACAGGTGGAAAGGAAATGGCTTGGATTATGGATACCTACTCTATTGTTAAAGGTAATTTTGTTCAACCAGAAGTTATTACTGGGAAACCACTGCCACTTGGAGGTTCACTTGGAAGAAATGAAGCAACCGGTAGGGGATTGGCATTTACTGTCAGAGAAGCAGCCAAAAAACTACATATTAATATGCATGATGCAACCGTATCTGTTCAGGGATTTGGAAATGCAGGACAATTTGCATCAAAACTTGTTCAAGACCAGGGTGCAACTGTAATTGCAGCATCTGATTCAAAAGGTGCCGTATTTAATAGAGAAGGTATCTCAGTTGACGCGTTGGTAAAGCATAAACAGGAGACTGGAAGTGTAGCTTCTTTCCCTGGTTCAAAATCTATCAGTAATGATGAACTTCTTGAAATGGACTGTACTATTCTTATTCCTGCAGCACTTGAAAATCAGATTACAGATTCTAACGCCAAGAATATCAAGGCAAAATTAGTTGCAGAAGCAGCAAACGGTCCGACTACACCTGAAGCCGATGATATATTGTATAAAAACGAAATAATGGTAATTCCTGATATCCTGGCTAATGGAGGTGGGGTTACTGTATCATATTTTGAATGGTTACAGAACCTTAGAAGGGAATATTGGACAGAAGAAGAAGTGAATAACAGACTAGATAAAAACATTACCAAAGCTTTTCTTGACGTATATGATACACATCAGAAATTTAATATTGATATGCGAAAGGCAGGTAACGTACTTGCTATTAATAGAGTCGTTGAAGCCATGAAACTTAGAGGAATCTGGCCTTAATTTTATTATATTTTTTATTTTTTTACAATAAATTCTTTAAAAGTTATTTAATTAAAATGAAGATAACAAAATATAGGTTTATTCTGCGGAAAACGAGTGTCCGCATGAGCAACTTTTTGTTACATTTGGATTGTTAATTTTAAATCCAGAACCCATCAAACTATCGATATAATCAATGTTTGCTCCCTTCAGATATCTTTGACTATAGCTGTCAACTAATATCTTTATTCCTTGCTGTTCTAGTACCATGTCGTCTTCTTCTGATTTCTCTTCAAATCCCATACCATATGATAATCCCGAACAACCACCACCGGTTACATATACTCTCAAAAATAGAGTGTCTTTTCCTTCTTGTTTCATGAACTCGGTTACCTTTTCAGCAGCTTTTGGCGTTACTATTATCAGCTCTGTTTGATGTGCAGCTTCCATATGTAAATTAATACCAAATTGAAATATAAGTTTTCCTTATAAGACATGTGTTGAGGTGATTATCTCAAATGCCTAAAACAAATTTTTTTACGATTTATTTGACAGATTGTAAATAATCCCATCGAGTTTCTGTTATATCGATTTTAATATAGTTGATTATTAAACGGAATTTGAACCTAATGACTATTAATTCGATTTTGGACCATTGATTTTCTGTTATAATGATTTATTAGTTTTATTTGCTATTAAAAATACTAGAAATCTTTACTACTTTCTAATTCTTTACCATGTATATCTTTTATAAACTATACAACTATGTTTTTAAAACATACCACATGCTCTAAAAAACATACATTATCCAAAATAATACAACATTATTCTAAAACATATTATAACATTCACTTAAAGTACGCACCAATCCTCAAAATGATACAACAATCAAAAAAGCGGATACATCATGGGATAAAACATTAAAAATTGAGCTTAAGATGGGATTCTTTTTATAACAATCCTACAATAATTGTATGTTGTAAGTTACAATTTTAGGTGTTTGAATCAGCCATTATAATACATAAACAATATTTTACCAATAATTCTTAAAAAACCCTATTTACGACTATTTTTTTTAAAAAGGTTGTTTGAAAAAATAAAATTTCCATCAATAAAAAGAATTCATTATCCAGAGATTATTTTAAGGAACTTAATGCTACAGGTCGTGACCTAGAAATAAAAAATATTAAAATACTCGACAAGGTATTTTTAAATGCTACAAAATTATGTTATATCTCCATGATTAAAAAAATAATATTTTAAAAATCATCTAAAAATGTAATCTTTTGTCTTCATTGTTTATCCATGCTTATAAAAAGCGAAGATATTTACTGAAAAAACCTGATAAACTGGATCCAAAAAATCTATTTCTCACAATCTTTCTTTCAATTATAATAATAAAAAAATAAAATTGATCTATTTATTTATTTTGTATCTTGTGAAATTTTGGCCCATCTTGCAAGGGAACCTGCGGCTGTAGCCCACGTAATCACCGAATGATATACAGGGACCTTTTCCTCCTCTATTCTTTTTGATATTTTCTCTGTGAAAGGACCTCCCATTGCACCAACCAAAATTGGTTTTTTATTTAGCTTGTGAAAATCAGCTAAAATCTGCACTATCGTTTCTTCCAGAGGATCATCTTGGAAGACAAACCATGGCATTATCATGTCGATATTTGGATCATTCATGAATGTCTCAATTGCAAATCTGTAATCATCAGCATTTGCTGAACCTGTAACATCGCATGGATTTCCAATAACATATGTAGCCGGGTAGTGTTCCTTCATCGCCTTCTTGCTTTCTTCACTCAATTCTGCAATTTGTAGTCCGAGTCTTTCAAAATGGTCTATTGCATTGATAATAGGGCCCGCACCATTGGTGACCATGGCCACTCGGTTGCCTTTTGGCAGCGGTTGCCATGTCAAAGCCTTTAGTGAGGCTGTCAATTCTTCGTAACTGTCAACAGAAATTATTTTTGCCTGATCAAAAGCCCCTTTTACCACGGCATATGAACCACCAAGTGAACCAGTATGGGATGCGGCCTGCTTGGCTCCCCTTAACGTCCTTCCATTTTTAAATACAATAATTGGTTTCTTCCTCTCTGTTATGACTTTTTTGGCAGTATTCATGAATTTTCTACCATCGCCAAGACCCTCAACATACAGCCCAATTACATCTGTGTCGTCATCTTCGGAGAGATACCATATCATATCTGCCTCATCAACATCAGACCTGTTTCCATATGAGATCATTTTGCTCATTCCAAATGAATCTGACGTCTCCATAAATGCGATACCTACAGTTCCACTTTGTGAAAGAAATGCTACATCTCCTTTCTTTGGTCTTACCATTCTATCATGTCCTTGGAATGCACAATCCAGTCTATTTTCACCATTAAACATTCCAATACAATTTGGACCAATTATTCTGATTTTTAATTTTTGAGATAATTCCTTGACCTTGGCTTCAATATCTGCTCTTTCACCGCCCAATTCTTTTCCTCCTCCTGATATTACTACCATATTGTGGATTCCTTTTTGACCGCATACTTCTAAAAGATCTGGAACAAACTTCAAATCCACAGTAACAACTACTAGATCTACCTTCTCATCGATATCTGCAAGACTTTTGTATGCCTTCAGTCCCATTATTTCAGGATAACCTTTTGCATTTACAGGGAAAATCTTTCCTTTATAATCTCTTTTTGCAAGACTGATTAGAACAGAATTACCGACCTTTCCTTCTTCTGGAGATGCCCCAATCAATGCTATAGACTTTGCATTAAAAAACATGTCCATGTAACTTGAATCTGGTTGGGCATTTGAAATTACATTTTCATCTACTTTATCTTTAAGCAAAATTTTAGCATCTACTACATAATAATTATTAGGGTAGACTATAACAGGGTTAAAATCTATACTATCATAATATTTTGCATTTTCATATCCCAAGTTTCCGATATTCACAATTGCATCTGTCAGCATATCCATATTGACTGGCTCAGAGCCTCTAAATCCACCGAGTATTGCCTTTCCTTTTAATTCTTCTATCATTTCACCGGCATCTTGTTTTGTTATCGGAAGTACACGAAAAGCCACATCCTTGAAAATTTCAGTATAAATACCACCAAGTCCAAGCATGATGACAGGACCAAATTGTAAATCGTTTTGTAGACCTACAATCAATTCTACTCCATGAGGTACCATTTTCTCAAGAAGGACTCCTTTAACCTTGTATTGTTTTGATAATCTGTTATACATATCAGAAAAAGTTTCCTTGACTTCATCCGAATTTTGAAGACCAACCCTAACTCCTTTTACATCTGTTTTATGTAATATTTCTTCTGACACAATTTTTGCTACAAGTGGAAAACCTAACTCCTCTGATTTAGTTTTGGCGTCATTTTCATTGGTTACAAGTTCATAACCTGGAACCTTGATTCCATACAATGATAATACCTTCTTTGCTGATTCTTCAGTAATTATTTTATTTTTTTGCGAGAAAGCATCATCAAAAATTTTCCTAGCACTCTCATTTAAAGACATTAGATACGAAAAATTGAGAGCTTCTAATTAACTTTACGTGTAATATGAAGGATCAGGTAGATGTCTCGGTAATAATGAGGGGGTGGAACTAAAGAAATAGTTTAGTATTTTTTGATTCAAAAGCATCCATTTTGTTAATTAACATCATTCTCCTTGTCTCCTCTGTGATTAATTCCCTGACATCTTCTATTAACATCCTGCCGATATCTAGTTTTCTTCTTATTCCAGAAACTATGTTATCGTAAATTGCAAAAGGATATACCAGATTATAAATTTCCTGTATCTTTTCAAATAATTTCATTGCAACATCAAAATCTCCATTTCTCATTTTATCATAAGTCAATCGTTTAACCTCACCAATACAGTCCAAAATACCGTTCAAATAAGCAGAATTTGAAACACCTATCTCATCAATTGATAGGATTTCAATCTCTTTAATTATCGCTTTTAATACTATGGCTTCAACATATTCTTGTTCTGCAGTAAATATCACCCTTTCTAGATCTGTTTTTGCATATTTTTTTAAGTCATCCAATAATGTCTTCGCATTTTCTATTTTTGTTTCACTCTCGCTAATTTTACCTTGATGTAAATCTACTATTGCTTTACTGCATAAAATTATTACATTTCTATTTTCCCTGATAAGATATTCTCTTCTTTCTTCTACAATCTTTAATTCCTTATCTATATTGTCAATTGAATCTACAAGTTTTTTATCTAACATATTTTTCTCAACTATGGATATTATATTTTAACTCATCTGGAGATTTATTTTATAAAATTATAATTAAGATGTGACAGATATAAAATAAAACAATCTTTTTTATTAAAGGTTTGAATATTGTTTGTGATTGGGAAATATTCGTAGAAGCCGTGGCTATAGTTATGAGTATTCATTAGTAAAGAGAATAAATTTAAAATCACACTGGAATGCCAGAAGATTAGGCGGTTCAAGTACTGGACTTCCCGATATCGTTGCGGTAAATAATAAAACTGCAACCATATTATCCATCGAGGCAAAATCAGGAACAGGAGATAACTTGTACATTCCACAGGATCAAATTGAAAGATGTTTTGCCATTATAACTATGTTCAGTTATTATAAAAATAGACATGTAATTTTGGCTTTCAAATTTATGAGAAAAAAGAGGATGACAAAAAATAAGGAAACTATTTATGAAAAACGCAAGCTCTTAGAATATTATAAAAATGCAGACCAGATTTATAAAAGGAAAACAATCCCTGTCATAAAGTGTACCTATGATGGCAAAACATATTCACTCTTGGATGGAAAGACAAGTAGTATAGATCTTCCAGATTACAGCATGCCATTTTGAGATAAATTCTTTTTATC